>JBEKLF010000098.1:0-27597 GCA_050010335.1 Terriglobia bacterium | reverse complement strand
GCCACATTATGGTTCCAGCGAGCCAAAGACTCCGGATTAGCCTTATTGAAAATAGACCCTCTCCAGTCGCTCTCTGGCCAATTTATGATTCCAGCCGCGGCCAAGTTTTAGTTCCAACCACATCGATCCAACGGCAACTCCAGGCGAACACACTGCTGACGGTGAGCTACGTGGGAACCTTCGGCCACCACCTTATTCTCGATGCCCAAAATAATCCTGCCAACCCGGCGCTTTGCCAAAGCCTGAGCACCGCGGCTTCAGTAATGCCTAACACCGCCACCTGCGGACCCTATGGTGAAACCGGAGTCTTTTACCCGGCGAGTGGGGGAGCCCTGACCGTTCGCGGGCCGTTCAATTCGATTAACCCGACCACGGGGGGCGCCATCTTTGGCGACAACGGGTATTACCTGGACGCCGGAAACTCTGACTACCACGCCTTGCAAGTCTCCCTACGCAAAACGGCGGGACGTTTGCAAATCCTGCTCGCATATACCTACAGCAAGTCCATGGATAATGGATCCGGCTTTGGCGACCAGGTGGTACTCAACGGCAACAGTCATCAGTTTGAAGCCCTCTCCGTGTTCGATATGCCCAACAATTTCTCTGCCAGCTACACGTACGAACTGCCCTTCGACAAGCTCTTCCATTCGAACAATCGGGGGATCCGAGGCTGGAAGGTCTCGGGGATAACCACTTTCACCAACGGAACTCCGGTCCAAATCGTTGAGTCCGATGACAACTCGCTGCTGGGCAGTACGAGCAACTCACCGCAAGCAGGCGCCACGGACGAGCCCAACCGTCTCCCCAGCAATATTTACGTGAACCGTAATCCGCGAAAGCAATACCTTGACCCTACGACCAACACTCTCGTCAACCCCTATTTCAACCCCGCGCTTTTCACCAAGGAAGCTCTCGGGCAACAAGGCAACGCCAGCCGGCGATTCTTTCTTGGGCCAGGACTCAACAACTGGAACCTGGCCCTTCTGAAGGATGTGAAGTTGACAGAAAAGTTGAAGCTGGAGTTTCGTGGAGAGTTCTTTAACGCCTTCAACCACACCCAGTTCGTTGGAGGAATATCTGGCGACATCGTCCCCGGACCTTCTTCTTTTGGAGGGGCGTTCAGTGCGCAGGGTGCCCGTGTAGGCCAAGTAGCCGCGAAGTTCATATTCTAGTCGTCGAAGATGTCAAGAGCAGGGTCTCTCTAAGCGCTGATTCCAGGCGAGAGAGACCCTGCCCACCCTTCAGCTTTGCCCGGAATGAAACCTGCCGAAGTCTGGCTACCTCGGACAAGCCTGAGGATGCCCTGCAGCCCGAAAAGCGGTTCACTAAGTGTGCAAACGCCTGAGGACCTCAATCCGACAGATAGAAGAAGGGCGGCTCTCCGCTTCAATTTGCCATGGGGGAAATGTCTCGATAGACTTGTGCCGGGATGCCGTTATCATCCGCGTCCTCTGAAGGTTGAAGCGAGAAAGAGAGGCCACCATGGGGAAAGTCGAACGGCGCACATTTCTCAAATCCATGACCGCCGGCTTGGCATGCAGTCCAGCAATTCTTAAGGCGAGTGTGGCAAGAAACACTGACATCCGCATTGAAGATGTGAGCATCGAATTCAAGGATTACAACTACCGCGTCCCCATCAAATTCGGGGGTACGGTGACCTCCCAGATCACTATTTTGAATGTGAACTGCGCCGTCAGTTCCCACGGTGGCAAGGCCGCGAAGGGCTTCGGTGAGATGCCGCTCGCGAACACCTGGTCGTTTCCCTCCCGGGTCCTTTCCTATGACACCACCCAAGGGGCCATGAAAGCCCTGGCCAGGCGCATCTCCACCCTGACCGGAAGCTATCGAGAATATGGCCATCCCATTGACCTCAATTGGGCGCTGGAACCCCAGTATTTAAAGGCCGCCGAACAAATCACGCAGGAGTCAAAGCTGGCTGAGCCTATCCCCAAGCTTTGCACGCTGGTAACCGCGAGCGCCTTTGACGCCGCGGTCCACGATGCCTACGGCAAACTCCAGGGCTTAAACTGTTACCACACCTATGGACCCGAGTTCATGAATCACGACCTCTCGTACTATGTGGGGCAGGAATACAAAGGAGAATACCCGGACAAGTACATTCTGAAAGAACCTATACCGCGAATGCCCCTTTACCACCTGGTTTCCGCCATCGATCCGCTGGTGGACTCCGACATCAAGCACCGCGTGAACGACGGCTTGCCGGAGACGCTTCCCGAGTGGATCAACTACAACGGTCTGACCCATTTCAAAATCAAGTTGGACGGCGACGACTTGAAATGGGACTCCGAGCGCGTGCTCAGCGTTGACCGGGTCGCGACAGAAACGGAGGGGAAACGCGGCATCACCGATTGGGTTTACTCTCTGGACTTCAATGAGCGCTGCCCAGACGTTCAGTATCTCGTCGATTTCCTGCACCTGGTGAAAGAGAAGTCGCCCGGGGGATTTGCCCGGATTCAATACGTCGAGCAGCCCACCGCCCGCGATCTTGACACCCACCGGCAGAATGTGATGTTTGAGGCGGCAAAACTGAAGCCCGTGGTCATCGATGAGTCCTTGACCGATCTTCATGCCCTGATGCTCTCGCGCGAAATGGGTTACACAGGCGCAGCCTTGAAAGCGTGCAAAGGGCAGAGTACGATGATGATCCTCGTTCCGGTTATGGAGAAAAACAAAATGTTCCTGTGCGTGCAGGACCTCACTTGCCCCGGCGCTTCCCTGATTCAATCCGCCAGTCTCGCCGCGCACGTGCCGGGGGTCAAAGCGATTGAAGCCAATTCACGGCAGTTCGTACCCGCTGCCAACGAGGGTTGGGAGAAGCGTTTTCCGGGCATCTTTCACGTCACGGATGGCACCATGGATACTTCTCACCTGAATGGCCTCGGCATCGGCGCGGTGTTATAAAGCAGAGGGATGGCACGGGCCTCCTACCCGTGTTGATGCATGGCCAAGATGGCATGTCACGAGCGGTGGCGCGGGCGTCCCGCGCGTGTTAGGACATGGCCAGGATGGCCATGCCACAACGGAAGCCGTTTGCAGGCTTATCTGATGCGGCGGAAGGAAGAGGATATGGGGACAGGGCTCTCGAGGCGCGCGTTTCTGCAAGGATCGTCCGCAGCAACTTTGGTGGGTGTTCGAGTTATTTCCGCCAGCCCGGGTCCTCTCCCGTATGTTCCCGGACCTTTTCGGGGTACCCTTTGCCTATTCTCGAAACCGGTCCCTCAGTTGACTTGGCAGGAGTTGGCCGAGAGCGCCAAGCGCGCGGGCTTCGGAGGAATCGATCTGACGGTTCGGAGCGGTGGGCACGTCATGCCGCAACGCGCGGCGGAAGACCTCCCCAAGGCGGTCGCGGCGATTCGCGCAGAAGGCTTGGAAGTCCCAATGCTCACCACGGAGCTTGTGCGCGGTGACGACCCTACCGCAGCGCCCATCCTGAGTACCGCCGCCAAACTTTCCATTCCTTTTATTAAGCCGGGGTACTATCACTACAAGTTCGTCGATGTTCGCAAGGAACGTGACGAGGCCTGCAATCAATTTCGTGGATTAGTGAAGGTGGCAGAGAAGTACGGGGTCCAGGTGGGTTTTCATAATCACGCCGGCTACATCGGGGGCCAGACCTGGGATATCGCCCCAGTGATCGATACTTTGGACCCAAAGTGGGTGGGGTATTACTATGATCTCGAGAACGCCGCCGCGGAAGGTGGGGCGCAAGGCTGGAGAATCGCTGCCAATCTCGTTATGCCGCGCATGAAGATGATGGCGGTTAAGGACTTTTATTGGAAGAAGACCGAGGCGGAAGGTTGGCGGGAAACCACGTGTCCGTTAGGCGAGGGGATGTGTAAATTCAAGGACCTATTGCGAATGACTGCCGAGGGTGGCTTCCACGGCCCCATTTCCCTTCACGTTGAGTACCAGATTCCCGGCGTGTCCGACGATCAGGGAATCGCCTTGTCACGAGATAAAGATGATGAAGTGATGGCCGCTGCCCGGCGCGATCTTGAAACATTGAAGCCGCTGTTGCGCGAAGCGTATGAGAGAACGTGAACTGCAAGGTCTGAGTTGTCTCCCCACAGGAGGCGCTTTCATAGGAAAACTAGCAATTACCGGCTTCATTCAAGCCAGTAGATCTCACCGACTATGCACTTTCCCTGATGCAGATTGGATTGTGGCGAGACACAGCACAACGGATTTCAAAAAGGAGGTTCTTGCCGTTTAATACATGGATATAATCGTCGCAGGGGGGAATATTGGAATTCCGTCTCAGGCTGCGTCGGGGAGGGCTCAAAACGGATCCGCCAACACCGGCAAAAAATGCTCAAACGTTGACCACTTTCTTTCTCAGACCTCACTTTCCTGCTAGTGTGCTTTCCGCCTTGGTTTTCTTGGGTGTTACGGCCGCGCTGCCCAGTTCGGGGGCGCAGGGCAACCCGGCCGATATGGTGGTGATCACTATCGATACGCTGCGTGCCGACCACCTGGGTTGCTACGGTGATCTCGCCATCGAGACACCTAACCTCGACGCGTTGGCCCTGTCCGCCGCACGCTTTACCCACGCTTTCACTCCGGTGCCCATTACTCTGCCCGCCCACACCGCGCTGTTCACGGGGAGTTTTCCCATGGCCACCGGTGTGCATGACTTCAGCGGAAACAAGGTGCCGGCCTCCACGATCACCCTGGCCAAAGTTCTCCATGACCACGGCTACTCGACTGCCGCCTTCTTGGGCGCGGCCGTCCTGGACTCGCGCTTCGGCTTGAATCAAGGCTTCGATACCTACTTCGATCACTTTGACCTTGCGCGCCTGGACGAAACCAGTCTGGATATGGTCAAGCGCAGCGGCGACCAAGTGGTTGACAACGCGCTGGGATGGCTTAAGGCCAACCCCCGGCGGCCGTTTTTACTCTGGGTACACCTCTACGACGCCCACTACCCCTACACTCCTCCTGAGCCCTATGCCACCCGCTACCGAGGCCGACCTTACGACGGAGAGATTGCCTTTGACGATGCTCAAGTGGGAAGACTGATCGCGCTGCTGAAGGATCTGGGAGTGTATGAGTCGGCGGTATTGGTGGTAGCAGGGGATCATGGCGAAGGCCTGGGCGAACACGGGGAAAAGACGCACGGATTCTTTGTTTACAACTCCACGCTCCACGTGCCCCTTTTAGTAAAAGTGCCGGGAGTAAGTGCGAGGCGAATTGAGAAAGAAGCGTCGCTGGTGGATGTGATGCCTACGGTGCTCCAGGCGCTACAACTGCCTATCCCGCCCAGCGTCCAGGGCCGCAGTCTCCTGAGTGATATCCTGGGGAAGCCATCGCCCAGCGCTTCCAATTTGTACGCAGAAACCTATCTGCCCCTGCTCCATTTTCATTGGAGCCAGTTGCGCGCGCTCGAATCCGATGGACTGAAATACATCGAAGCGCCGCGCCCGGAGCTTTACGACACGCGCGCGGATCCCCACGAAACCAAAAATCTGCTCCCAGGAAAGCAAGCGTTGTCCCACGAAATGCGCGACCGCTTGCAGACCCTGGAGCGCCGTTACACGCCGGCTTCGGGCGGGGGCGCCAAGGAATCCGAGCCCACAGACCCGGCGCTGGCGGACAGGTTGCGCTCGCTCGGCTATGTGGCTATTGCCAGTGGCACATTTTCCGATTCCAGCGGCAAGGCGCTGCCTGATCCTAAAGACCGCATTCAGGTTTACGATCTTTTTTCCGATGCGATGGCGGACGGCCAACACAAGCGCTACACGGAGTCGCTCGAAAAGCTTCACCAAGCGGAGCAGATTGAGCCCTCTTCGCTGCCCATCCGCTACCTCCAGGCGCTCGACTACTACCGCCTCAAGGACTATCCCCACGCCATGGATCGCTTCAAGGCGGCGATCGAATTGGACCCCAAATTCGCCCTGGCCACGTATTACCTGGGCCTCGCGCAACTTCAAACCAGCGACATGAATGGGGCCGCGGCATCCTTTCAACGCACCCTGGAACTGGACCCCACGAATTTCGCCGCGGCTTATAACCTTGGGGCACTAGAAGTCAAACAAAACCACGTGCAAGAGGGGATGCACCACTTTGAACAGGCTGCGCAAATCAATCCGGATTATGCGCCGGCCCTCGAAGCGCTCGGTGAACTTGACCTGTACCTTCATCGCAACGACGAGGCGGTCCACGCCCTTGAGCATGCCGTGGCGGTCGCCCCGGAATTCGCCAAGGCGCACTACAACCTGGGTCGTGCGTATCAGGCCTTGGGCCGCACGGCCGACGCGGAGAAAGAATTCGCGCGCGCCCAATCCCTTCACACCCCCTAAGCCGAAACGGCCCACGCGCGGGTGGTGGGATTATGTGGCAGGGCCATCTTGGCCATGACTCCACACGGGCAGGATACCCTTGCAACTTCAGGACCCACTCGCGTCCTTACTTGTGGCGGAAACATCGTGGCAGTAGAATAATCCTGTTCTTCCATCTCCCACTGCCACTTGCGAGACGCGATTGATTTCAGGAAGAAGACAGGGAAGGAGCAGCCATGAGGCCAGAGCCCTCCAGGATCGAATCCCCGCGGCGGCGCACTAACGATTTGCCCGGCGTATTGTTCCTTGCCGCTTTCTTTCTGGCGCTTGCTTGCCTTGCCCCGCCATCCTATGCCCAATCCGGGGGTATCGTATCAGGTCGTGTCACGAACTCTCAGGGCCAACCTCAGGCGGTGCTCGTCCACCTGCTCGCTGATGGAGACATTCCCGCCGGTGACGCTTATTCTGACTCGAACGGGACCTATGTGTTCACGGGGCTAACAAACGGCACATACGCCGTCGTCGTAGAAGCCGAGGGATACAAGCCTTTCCGCGGGTCCACGCGACTGGATAATATCGAGCAGCCCCGCGGGCAAGTGATGGTGGTGCTTGAGCCCGCAGAGAAGCAAGCAGTCACCGCCGGGCCGATGGTCGCAGGCAGCAATAGCAAACGCGAGGTCAGCGCCAAACATCCTTTGCCGCCGTTCGACCCCAAGGCCGTCAAGGAATACGACAAGGGAAATAAGGAGCAGCAAAAAGGGAATAGCCAGGCTGCCCTGGAGCGTTATCAAAAAGCTCTGGAGATCGATCCGAACTTCTACCCCGCTCTGAACAATATGGGGACACTTTATGAGCAGCGCGGGAACCATGCCAAGGCGAACGAGGCCTTCGCGAAGGCTCGGGAAGTCAATCCGGACGATGGCGAAGCATACATTAATCTTGGGCATGTGCTTTACGAAGAAGGCCAATTTCGCAGCGCGGTCGATCAACTGGACCAAGGCTTGCAGCGCTCACCACAATCGGCTGTCGGGAATTTTTTCCTCGGCTCCGTGTACTATAAGCTGCACGAGACGGAAAAAGCGGAATCCCTACTGAAGAAAGCTTGCACGCTTGACCCGCAGGACATGGCGCCCGCCCACCTGCAACTGGCCAATCTCTATTTGCAGCGGCACGATTATGTGGCCGCCAAGGTTCAACTCCAGACCTATCTGCAAATCAATCCTTCGGCCCCACAGGCTCCCGCCATCAAGAAAATGCTGGCGGACCTCGGGGAGAAGTAGGAAGCAGGCAGTGGGGAGATCGCTGAAAGCCAATACGCTCAAATTGGGTAAGGGTTATACTTAGATTGGGATGACGTTTCTCTCGGCACAGTTGAAGGCCGTTCTGTTTCAAACGGCCGCGGTTTTCGCCATCGGGGTGTTGTGGGTTGTCTCGGGCGAAGCCCCCAATCCAGCGCCCGCCTCTCAATCCCCTTCCGTTCTTCTGATTACCGTTGACACGGTGCGTGCTGACCACGTGGGCTGCTATGGAGATGCGCACGTGGAAACCCCGGCAATGGACGGGCTGGCCGCCGCGGGTGTGCAGTTTGAAAATGCTTACGCGCAAGCCCCCATTACTCTTCCCTCCCACGCGGTGATCCTGACGGGAACTTATCCGATGTTCAACAGCGTTCGCGACTTTACTTCGTCGGGGCTTCCCGTCAACATCCCGACCCTGGCGGAGATGCTGCACCGCAAGGGGTACCGCACCGCGGCTTTCGTTAGCTCCTACGCGCTCAATTCCATGTGGGGATTGAACCGTGGCTTCGATGTTTATGACGACGATCTGGGGCTTGAGCCGGGCCGCTCAAACGACATCTTTCTCGTCAGGCGGCGTGGTGACCGCACGGTTGATCGATTGCTGGCATGGCTCGACCAACAGGGCGGTGCCCCGTTCTTTGTGTGGTTGCACCTTTACGACCCGCACAGCCCGTACCGGCCGCCCGAGCCCTACCTGAGCCAATACGCGAGCCACCCCTACGACGGGGAGATTGCTTTCGATGACGCGCAGGTGGGCCGTGTCTTCGCGCGGTTGAAAGAGTTGCAGCGCTTCAAGGCCATGGCGGTGCTGCTGCTCAGCGACCACGGTGAGTCACTGGGAGAGCACGGTGAGGATGAGCATGGATTCTTCATTTACAACGCCACGCTGCGCGTCCCATTGATTGTGAAGTTGCAGGAGGGAACCCCTCACGGGAGCACGGGACTCGGGGGTCGGGACTCGGGGTCCCCCGAATCCCGTGGTCCCGTACCCCGTGTCATCACTCAGCCCGTGGGCACCGTGGATGTGGCCCCGACAATCGCGCAGCTCTGCGGAATTTCCCCGGCCGAAACCCGGAGCTTCCAAGGCCGTTCCTTGCTTCAGGCCCTGTCGTCCGCCCCGTCCGGCGAGGACGCATCCGTGTATGCAGAGTCTTACTATCCCCGCGATTCGTTTGGCTGGCACGAATTGCGCGGTCTCGTGAATGCGCATTTCGCCTACATTGATGCCCCGCGACGGGAGCTGTACGATTTGCAACGCGACCCTGGGGAGCGCCACAACCTGGCAACGACGAATGCATCCCTGGCGGCCTCGCTGCGCGAAAAGTTGGAAGACGTCGAGTGGAGGTACTCAGGGCGGGCTCCGTCCACGCCTGCACAGGCTGACCCGGTAACGGTGGAACGCTTACGCTCTCTCGGCTATGTGAGTTTCGAATCCTCTGCTGCCACGCAGAATGATTCGAACCGCGCCGACCCCAAGGACAAGATTGAGACACTCCATAACATTCTGCGCGCTTCTGACCTCCGCCGGATGGGAAAATACCCGCAGGCGGAGGACCTGCTGGCGGGCCTGGAAAAGACCGAGCCGGCCTTGTACGTCGTGCCTTTCGAGCGGGGCGAGAATTTCCTGGCGTGGGCCAAGCCGCAGCAGGCGCTGCCGGAGTTCGGCAAGGCTTTGTCACTGAATCCCACTTTCGACCAAGCATTGTTGGGGCTCGGCCGGGCGCACTTCATGTTGAGGCAGGACAAGCCGGCCGCGGAGTCCCTCGAGCTGGCGCTGCACTTGAACCCGAGCGACTTCCTGGCGCGCCTGGCGCTGGCGAAGGTTTATTGGCGGCAAAACCTTCCGGCAAAGGCCGAACCGGAACTGGCGCAGGTGGTGAAGGAACACCCGGAACTCGCTGAGGGACACGTCGACTACGCCATCATCCTGGCGAAATTGGGGAAATATCGGGAAGCCATGCCGCACTTCCGCCAAGCCCTCGCCGTCGGTTCGCACGACCCGGCGCTCTATAACTATCAGGGGATTTCTTACGAACAGACGGGAGAACCGGACAAGGCGCGGGAGGCTTACAAGCAAGCCGTGGCGCTGAATCCCGGCTATGCCGCGGCGTATCTGAATCTCGCCTTGCTGGCGCGAAAACAGAACCAGTCGGAAGAAGCCCGCCAGTATTTCCAAAAAACCTGCCAGATCAGCCCGACGCTCTGCCACCAATACGCTGGACAATTCCCCCAGTGACCCCTTTTTGTTCCCATCAGCCACGCTACTACACGATGTCATTCTGAGCCTGCTCTTTGGGCGAAGATCACCAGGCACTCGGCGGGCTTCGCCCGCAATCAGAACCCTTGTTCAGGGACATCGCTAAGTGAACAGAAATGTGGCTGAATCTTGAGTCGCGCGTGTTGAGGAACCTCTTATCTGTACCAATCTGAACGCACCTTCGTGTGAGTATTCCGGTTGACAGTAGCAACAAAAAGGGCCGGGAATTATCCCGGCCCTTGCAAGCGGATGGGCGTTTGCCGGCCCCGTCATTCGGCGGCGGGGCGACACGCGCTTGGGTTAGAACATCAACTTCAATGCGAACTGGATCTGCCGTGCCGGGTACGCCTGTGAGGAATCACCAAACTGGCTGGCGTCTTGTCCCAGCCGCATGTTGGGAAGATAGAGGTTGACGCGATTGGCGATGTTAAACGCCTCGGCGCGGAACTGCAAGTTAACCTTCTCCGTAGCTTTAATGTTCTTAAAGAAGGAGAGGTCAATATCGAAATACGAAGGGCCGCGTAAGGCGTTGCGGCCCATATTACCATCAAAGGGTCCAGCGTAGTTCGCGCAGCTCGGGCCCGGCGAAACACTGCAATCCGTGAAGACACTTGCGGTCAGGTGCCCGGCGCCGCCTTCAAAGGCGCTTCGAGAAGTCGAGGCTGTGAGGCCGGGGGGGAGGTTGGGCCGATCGTTGGATACGCCATCCTGGTTGTAGTCGCAGGTTCCGCTGGGGAAGCTGGAGTTGCTGCAATAGGGTTCCCAGGGGAAACCGGAGTGCAAGTTGAGGATGTTGTTCACTCCCCAGCCGCCCAAGAGGTGGCCAACGAGTCCCTGTTGAGTTTGGTACCAGGGCATCTGCCATACAAAGCTGTTGGTAAAGGAGTGGCGAACGTCAAAGGTAGAGTTGCCGTAATCGAGGCCGGGGAGGGCCTGGTCCATACTGAAGCCCTCCGCCGCACCGCTGGCGGTGGTGGCGCCACTGTGCCAGGTGGAGCGCGCATCCAGGGAGTGGGACCATATGTAATTGGCGTGCCATTCCACGCCGTGGCTCATGCGCTTCTCAAACACCGTTTGCAGACCCTCGTAGTTGGAGTTGACGGAATTCTCCCAGGTACGGATGCGCCCGAAGAGGCAGTTGACGCGGTAAGGGCCAAACAGAGAGCATTCTCCTTCGTTCGAGGGTCCCGAACCAGACAGCGAGACGGTGCCGCCGAACACCCGGTTGATGTCTTCCGAGCGATACAATTTGTGGCCAAAGGTTCCCACCCAGGAGACCTTTAACACCGAGTTGCCGGGAAGTTGGCGTTCAATGCCAAAGTGCGAGCCATAAACGTAGGGGTCACGGAAGCCGGGAAATACCACGCCCGTCAGGAACGCGGCGTTGGCGTTATACGGATTCCAGCCACTGATGTTACCGGCAAAAGCATTACCGGTAGCTCCGGCCGGCCCGTGGCCGATGTTAGAGGGCGCTCCCGTATACGAGGGAGCAGATCCGTCTTGAGGGCCAAAGATGCAGGAGTCCGTGTAGCCGGCGCCAACACTGTTGCCGGTTCCGCAGAACGCCAAGTCAAACGAATAGAATGGGGGATCCCAGCGGGAGTTGGAAAGAGGATTGTAGATCTCCCCATTGTAAGAAACTCCAAAACCGCCGCGCAGCGAGGTCTTGCCGTCGCCGAACACATCCCAGGCAAAACCCAGCCGCGGACCGAAGTCATGGTGAGCGCCAGTGGTCAAGGCGCCGGTAGTGGCTGCGAACCCGCCGTTGCAGGGATTCCCGTTGTCGCCGACCCCACCGGGAACATCCACGTAGCAATTATCCGTCCGCAGTCGATCCGTCAAATTGCCTCCGGTGGGCAGATTAAATACGGTCGCCTGGTGGTATTTCTCGGTGTGCCGGGTGTAGAGATCGTAGCGAAGTCCCAATGTCAGCGTGAAGCGAGGGGTAACCTTGAGGTCATCATTGATGAAAAGCCCGGTGGCGATGTTCCGCCAAGCGCGAATGTTGCTTGCCAAGTGCGCCCCGCCCATGGAATTTCCTGTTGCGGGGTCAATGGTGCCGGGAGAAACCCCGGCGGCCACGTCCTCGACGGTCCCGGCCGCAAACCCCAGGGAGTCAGTGAATTCGTAAGAGGGGCGACCGACATTGAACTCGCTGTTCTCATAGTTGCGGGAGATTTCACCGCCAAACTTCAGCGTGTGCCGTCCATGGGTATAGGTGACGATGTCAGAGAAATGGAACACTTCCTCGTGAAAGATTTGCGGGTATCCTTGGTAGCCGCCGAACTGAATCTCCCCGGTGTCGATCGCGATGGTCGGGACGCCGGCGCTGGTCTGGCCTATATCCGTGACGTTGCGGTTCCATCCCATGTGGTACTCATTCAGCACGTTGGGGCTGAACGTGTGCGACCAGCCGAGGGCCAATTGCGGGTAATCAAAGTGCTCGGGGCTGGCGAAGCCGCGAAGCGCCGTAAAGGCGCCGGCAGCGCCACCGTTGGTCGCCGGCGAGTAGAGGGGGTCGGCGTAACGGTCAAAGAAGTACCGGCCGAAGACCTTATCATGGTCACCCTGCCAGTCGATCTTCCCGGAGAACTGGTTGCCGTTGTAGAACTGGTCCTTCGATTCCGCTTTCGCCGAGGCGTTGACGGCCCCAAAGGTGGGTAAGTCAGGATTGGCCAGGATAGCTTGGCCGAAAACGCTCGTGGGATCGATATTGTAAGGGTAGGCGCTCAGGCAAGCGGCGCTTAACCCAGTGCAATACCCGCTGCTGGCGATGTAATCGTTAAGCCCCAATATGCCGTTGGTGGGCGTGGGGCCCGCGAAATTCTTATAAAGCAGAGCCGCCACCGAGTTCGGGGCATATTGCTCAACAAAGCTGCGAAACGCCGGGGTCTCAACCACTTCCTGTTCCGGCACGCTTACGCGCGTGCGCTCGCCCTCGTACGAACCAAAGAAGAACCAGCGATTCTTCTTGATCGGCCCGCCGAGGGTGCCGCCGAACTGATTCATGCGGAACGGGTTTTTTACCGGTTCCGAAAAGTAATCTGTCGCATCAAGCTTGTCATTCCGAATGTACTCGTAAGCGTCCCCATGCAGGTCGTTGGTTCCCGTCTTGGTCACGATCGTCGTGATGGACCCCACGGAGCTTCCGTATTCAGCCGAAATGACTTCCGTGTCCACACGGAACTCCTCCACCGTATCAACGGAGGGCTGGGTGTTACTCCCACCGCTCAAGCCTTTATCCGAGACTCCGTCCATAAAATAGCCGTTCATGTTCACACGCGCGCCGTTGACCACGGTAGTGAAACCGCGATTCCCAGGTTCCAAATCGACGCCCGTGGTATTGATCGCGCCCGGCGCCAGTTGGATCATCTGGAACACGTTACGACCGTTCAGGGGAAGGTTGGCAACCTGTCGGGCGGTCACCAATTCCGACAAGCGGTCGGTTTCGGTATCAACCATGGGGGCCTGGCCCTCAACCGTGACCGATTGGGTCACCGCGCCGACCTCCAGTTTGAAGTTCACCCGCTGGGTGTAACCCACGGTCAACTCAACGTGGGCGTTGACGAAGGTTTTGAAACCCTGAGCCTCCGCCCGCAACGTGTAGAAGCCGGGTTGCAGGTCGGGGATCGTGTAGAAGCCCTCGCCATTGGTTGGGCGTGGCGTGGCCACACCGGTACCTTCATTGGTCGCCGTCACCGTCGCATTGGGAACGACCGCGCCCGTGGGATCTGTCACCAAACCGGTGAACGTCCCTCTTACTTGCGCTTGCGCGCTCGGCGCCAACCAGCACAGCGAAACCAGGACGAGGATAAAGACTTGCCAGCTACTTCGGGTCCACTTTAACATTAGTGTTCCTCCCCTTGGATGTCATCGAGCTCTTAGTGCTTATTTAAGTTGTTGAAAATAATTGCCAATGGCATTTCCCTGCGGGCCGGGAATACAATTTTCTAAATAACCCTGTGCGAGCAGCAAGCCGGGAGTAGAGGTTACAGCGAATGTGAAATCTTGGGCGAGACTCGAACGGGCTTGCTATTATGAAACTCTGACCTAAAGAAAGTCCAATCGATTCTATTTATAGGTAACATCAAGCGTGCCGGTCGGCAATATGTCTCTTGTGTAGAGGTATGCTGGCCCAGCAGCCTGCTAAATACCAAAAAAGCTATAGCTCCAGCAAGTAGAACTGCATCTATTATAAGCGCCATCACCCTTGATTCCCAGAAGCCTCAAGGGAATCTCAAGCGGTTCTTGTCCGCTGAGACTCCGACGACGTGCCTGAAGCTCATGCCTAAGCAAAACATGGGCCATAGACCAGATTTTCTGCTTAACAGATTTCATTTAAAATGAATATGATACCTGTTTGACGTCAAGAAGATACTGGGAAGCTACGTAATCCCACATACGAAATATGGAAATTGATAAATACTTGTAATATGGGAGAGAGTATGGCTGCAATGGGTCAGTCGGCGCTCCTGTTGTCTCGACACTTGCGGCTGCCTAGTGCGCCGCGCCTCTTGGCTTTGCGAAATGTCTCAAGGCCACCAAGCCTTGGCCTTCCTTGATTACCAGAACATGGTCGAGAGGGGGATTCACCACTGTATCGATTTGGCCACTGGGCCAGCGCACCTCGACGCGGTCGATGCCAGTCCGGAGTCCCAGGCCGAAGTGCAGGCGCAGATCACTCGAAGAAAGATAACTCCCTCCACTTCGCACGGTGTCGAACTGAGTGAGGTTGCCGGCGGTCACCTTGACCTCGGCACCGATGCCGTCACGGTTGCTCTTTGTGCCAACGGTCTTTACCAGGATCGAGTGGTTGGGGTTTTTGTGAACGTGCCGCAGCAGCTCCGGCGAGCTGTTCATACTTGAGACCATGATTTCGAGGTCTCCATCATTGTCGTAATCGGCCGTGGCCAATCCCCGACCCACCTTGCGAAGGGCAAACCCCGTTCCTGATTGCAATCCCACCTCGTCAAACTTCCCGTCCCCGCGATTGTGAAACAGCAGATTCCGCTCTGCGTACGTGATGCCGGTCTGATAGCGGTCAATTTGGGGAAAAGTCTGGCCATTCGCCAACATAATATCCTTCCATCCGTCGTTATCATAATCAAGGAACTTGGCGCCGAAAGTGGTGAAGAGCCACCCTACGTCGCCCAAGCCGGCTCGATACGCAACATCGGTGAAGCTACCATCGCCATTGTTGTGGTACAGGTTCTTACTATCGTCAGAGAAGTTGCCCTTGACCAAGTCTCCCCATCCGTCGTTGTCATAGTCGGCGAAGTCCGTTCCCATGCCCGCCTGCTCCAGGCCTTCGCTGCTATAAGCCACGCCGGCCTCGACGCCAACGTCGGTGAAAGTGCCGTCACCGTTATTGTGGTAGAGGGAGCTGGGAGTGGAATCGTTGGCCACGTAAATGTCGGGCCGCCCATCGCGGTCATAGTCGCACCACACCACACCCAGACCGTAATACCTCCCCGTGTCGATGCCCGCGCGATCGGTCACATCCGTGAAGGTTCCGTCGCCATTATTGTGGAAGAGGATATCGCGTCCCCCCGTCATGCCACGCGGCCCGCAAAACGTCGCGATGCCGCGGTAGGTGCAATTCGGCGCGCTGCCCAAACCGCCAAGCTTGAGGATATCCACGTCGAGGTAGTTGGCAACGTAAAGATCCAGGTGCCCGTCGTTATCATAATCCCCGAACCCGCAGCCCATGCCCCAGCCGCCCCCGCGCACGCCAGCCTTCTGGGTTACGTCGGTGAAAGAGCCATCGCCGTTGTTGCGGTAGAGGACGTTCCCGCCGTAATACGTGACGTAGAGATCGTCGAATCCATCATTGTCGTAGTCACCCACGCAAACACCCATCCCCCAGCCGGTGTGGGCGAGGCCGGAATGTTCGCTCACGTCCGTAAAGGTTCCGTCGCGATTGTTGTGATATAGGCGCGAGCGCGGGCTGTCGCCATTTTTCCAGTGTTCGTACGTCGAGCCGTTCACGAGGAAGAGGTCGGGGAAGCCGTCGTTATCGTAATCAATCCACGCGATCCCGCCGCCGCCCTTGGCCTCGATGATAGTGCGTTTTTCGGGGCCGCCGCTGGTCAACGTGAAAGTAATTCCCGATTTCGCGGCGACCTCTACAAATTCGTCGTGCTGGCCGCTGCCGGTGGGCGTTGCCGCCGATTTATGAACGGGGATTTCCGATGAGCTCGCAGAGGCTTGTGCGGCGCGTCCGGAAAACGCGCGGAGTGTGAGGCCTGCCGCCGCGATCCCGATGCCGACCACTAACACGAAGATTGGCGCGTGTCGCTTCATATCGAGTTATCACCCAGAGTCTAAAGCCCCGATTGCCCCGACCAGCACACTTACGGATGGGAAGTTGCGCCCGCGATCCCGGAACGATTCTCTTCCTGCGCATGCATTGTGGCGCAAATATGGAATTCGTGCTCGGCCGCTTCCTTCTTCCCCAACTGTTGATAGGCACGAGCCAAAGTGAAGTGAACTTCCACCCTGTGAGGGTTACATCGCAGGGCTGTCAGCAGCTCTTCCTCGGCCTCTTCAAAGTGCTTCTCCGCAATGTCAACTTGCCCCAAGCCGTAATGAGGCTCAAAAGCCTGAGGCTTCAATTCAACGCCCTCTCGAAACAGTTTCTTCGCCGCCGCCAGGTTCCCGTGCTTCAGCTCGATGTTCCCCGCCAGCCAACGGACGTCGGGATATCGGGGGTTAATTTGAATTTCCTGATTGTATTCCGCCAACGCTGCCTCCAGTTTCCCCAGGCTCTGGTAGGCAAACCCCAAGTGATAATGCGCCAGCGGCAAGGTTGAATTGAGAGCGAGCGCCTGCTGGAATTGCGCAATCGCGGGGAGGGTCTGGTTTTGGTTGTGGTAGGCGCGTCCTAGCAGCAAATGGGCCTCGGCGTTCGTAGGATCGAGTCGCGTAGAGGTTTCGAGATTCTTTGCGGCGTCGGGATAGCGGTTGTCGGCAAGGTCCACGAGTGCCACATCAAAATAGTTTTGAGGGACACTGGGATCGCACTCAATGGCCCGTCGGAAGGCCAGAAGAGCGTCCTGATTCAACCCCTTTTTGAAGAGGGCTATTCCCAGAAGTTGCTGGAGATCCGACGAGTGCGGATACTGGCCCACGGCGATCTGAGCTTTGTCCAGCGCCGCATCCAGATGCCCGGCTTGAATATCCGCCTGCACTTGATCCGCCACCGAATTCTCAGATTCCTGCGCTTGCAGGGCCGGTCCCACACACAGGAAAATCATGGCAAGGAAGAAGCCGAGATAAGAGAGTTTTTCGTGTGTCTTCACACCTCGATGTTACGTCTGGGAAAAAGGCGTAGTCAATTGGGAATGGTACGTCAAGTCACAATCGCCTCCAATCTGGCGATAACTCAGAATGTCTCGTTCGCAGCCCGCGCCCAGAGGACCTGACTCGAACGAGGGCCCGCACGGACTCAGAATCGTCGCAGCCCCGTGGCACCAATCAGGTTCATCCCCCTTGAGAAGATCTCAAGGCATCACAAGCTTGGATTGTGGCGAGACACAGCCGATAGCCGGCGAGCTTCTGGCTGAAGAAATGATGAGTGTTCTTGCGGTGTGATAGCCAGCAATTGAGGGGAAAAGGGGTTGCGGCACGAACCGATTCGGCATAATTTGGGAGGCGGCACTATACGCCGGCTTCGGACCGGGGTCGATCGAGCTGTTTGGCCAAGTTTAGGAGAACATGAGGGAGTGACGCGGGCGGGATGGGCGAGCTCGCGATTCATGTTGGTCTGTTCCCCGTGGCCAATCCCTATTGCCGGCTTGTACAGTCAGGGCACTGAGTTCTCAATCTCAAGAATCCGTGGAGACACCGATGCCTCGAGTCGAAGTCAGGCTGCTGAAGAATGTTGAGGAGTACCGCCAATGCGAACCTGTCCAGGCCCACGTTTGGGGTACGTCAGGCGCCACCTGCGAGGTCCTGACGGCGGCGCAAAAGTACGGGGGCGCTCTGATCGGAACCCTCATCGATGGCAAGGTGGTGGGATTTATTTTCGCGTTCCTCGGCATGTACCACGGTCGCTTGATTCATTGGTCGCATATGATGGCGGTGGAAGCGAAGTACCGGGACCAGGGATTTGGCTTCAAGATGAAACTGGTTCACCGCCAAGTTGCCCTCGAGCGTGGAATTAAGTCCATCTGTTGGACATTCGACCCGCTGCAAAGCCGGAACGCGCGATTGAATATTTCGCGATTGGGCGCCCTGGGAGAAGAATACTTGCCGGATTGTTATGGCCGCTTTCCCAGCCCCTTGGAGAAGGGCCTGCCCAGTGATCGTTGGGTGGCAAATTGGCGCATCGCGACGGCCCGGGTGGAAGAGCGGCTGCGCGGAGAGACTCCGGATTTTGATCCGGCGCTGCCGCGCGTGAATGAGACTCGGCTGAACGCTCAGGGCTTCCCGCAGAACCGGGCGATTCGGCTGGACCTCGCCCGTCGCCGCTTGCTGGTGGAGGTTCCCGCTCAAACCGAGGCGATGCGGTCACAAGCCTTGCCCCTGGCCCGCCGCTGGCGGCTGGAATCGCGCCGCATCTTTCAACACTACCTCTCCGCGGGATATCGCGCGGAGGATTTCTTTCCACCCCAACCGGCAACCGAGGGACGCTGCTTTTATCTTCTGCGACGACGCGGGTAGGATCCCCCGCGGTTCAGGGTGTGGGCCAGATTGAGGTAAAGTGCGCCATGAATGCAGATTCTGAAGCGGTATTTGCCGAACTGAAATCCGTGTTTGGGAAGCATACCCAGCGGCTTTCGGTGAAGGTGGATACGCCCATTGAGTACACCTTGCACACCAAGCGCCCATCGCCTCTGCCGCAGCATAAAGGACACCCCATGTACTTCGGCTGCGTGCGCCTGGGCAAGGCATATGTGAGCTTTCACCTGATGCCGCTTTATATGAACCCGACCCTCACCAAAACGATTTCACCGGCACTTAAGAAACGTATGCAGGGAAAGACGTGCTTCAACTTCAAGACTCAACCCGACCCGGGGGCGCTTTCTGAGCTGAAGCGGCTGACGGCGGCGGGATTTAGGGAATGGGCTGAGAAGAAGTGGGCGTGAGAAAACCGGGCTACCGTCTCATCCAGCCGTTTAGTTCCATCCAATAGTACACTTGCTGGATCCACTCGTCCCGCGACATGGGGAAGAACCCGTGTCCACCCTGACCATACAGGACCATTTGGGCCGATACATGGTGGCGGCGCAAGGCCTCGTAGAACACAACGCTGTTATCCACATCCACCAAGCTATCATCGCTCGCGTGCAACAGTATTGTGGGCGGCGTCCTCTCCGAAACATGCAATTCGTTTGAAAACTCCTGAACTTGCGCCGCACTCGGATTCTCGCCGAGCAGGGCATCGCGTGATCCCATGTGGGTGAGTTTATCCGTCATGCTGATGACGGGATAAACGAGAATCATGAAATCGGGGCGGAGATTTACGGTGGCCCCATCGCCGAGATAGTTCTTTTCGAAATGGGTCCCCAGGGTTGACGCAAGATGCCCCCCAGCAGAGAAGCCGATAATGCCGACTTTGCCCGGATCGACCTGCCACTCCGGGGCGTGTTCGTGCACCTGCTTGATGGCCTGCTCCGCATCCTGGAGAGGTCAATAGACTTATCCTTCATCGTGACATCGCTGGGCACGCGATATTTGACAATGAAGGCCGCTACCCCGTGATCCCGGAAAGCCTCGGCGATACTTGTGCCCTCGTACTGATAGACCTCACCAATATAGCCCCCTCCGGGAAAAATGATGATTGCCGATCCGGCAGCTTTGATTTTAGCTGGCAGATAGCACGCCAATGTGGGCCGCGAAACCTTCTGCGTGAATTCCCGCCCCCACTGCAAATGGGTCTCCTCCTGGTCCGGAGCGTTCGTGGAGTTTGGGATTTCGCCCGGATAGAGTGGCATGGTCGTGGGTTGCGGCGGGATCATTGGATCAACAGTCACCTTGGGTTGGGGCGATACTTGTGGTGAGGCCTGTTGCGCAAGGGTTGAACCGCCGGACAGAGCTAAAGTGAGAAGGGTAATCAGGATTTTCATCCGCATGGAAGAGCCAGTTCCTTTCCTGGTTGTGACCCTTGAGCCGCAATTATCGTTTCGAGTCCCAACCGCCCCACAGCTTACAACCTTCGCGGCGTGGCCGCGCCCTAATTTTTCGTTGCCGGGGTCCAGCGGTTCGGGATAGGGCGGCAGGTGCGGCACCGTAAGCCATTGACCCTTTCAGGGTCAGGAACGCAGGGACGGTTGCTATCCTTCATGAATATCGGCGGGGGAATACTGTAGCGCGGGCAGCCTGCCCCGATGTATCGGGCGTCTCGCCGGCTGTGGCGGGAACGTCCCGCTCCCGCCAATAACGCGCGGGCAGGATGCCCACGCTCCAGCGGGCGAGACGCCCACGCTACGTCCAGGGGATATCCACCTTCACTTTTAACGTGCACACCCCATCACTCACACCCATCACTCCCCCGGCTTGACTTAAATCGTTCCCACAATGTATCTTAGATGTTCGAGTGTAACGCAGGAAATCCAAGCGGGGAGCATTGCGTCTTGAAACGAACCTTTCAACCCAACCGCCGGCGCCGGGCAAAAACGCACGGCTTTCGTATTCGTATGAGAACTCCGGGGGGGCGCAATGTGTTGCGGCGCCGCCGTCAGAAGAGCCGTCATCGCTTGACTCCCTAAAGAGCTCGTTTGACCTCTCAAGCATTCCCCAAGACTTTTCGGCTGCTACGCCGAAACGAGTTTCGGCGGGTTTACGACGAAGGGCAGCGCCGCAGCGCGTCACTATGCACGGTATTTTTCCGGCCCAATGGGTTGCCACACTCACGCTTGGGAATCACCACGCCGGTGCGGGTGGGGAAGGCTGTGCTGCGCAATCGCCTGCGGCGGCGAGTGCGCGAAGTGTTTCGGCTGAATCGAGTGAACCTTCCGGGTGGCTGGGACATCCTGGTCAATCCTCGCGAGGCGGTGGGGAAAGTCTCCTTCACCACGCTCCAGCGGGAATTGTTGCGGCTATTTCCCCAGCAACCTCCGGCGTAGGGGACAGGTTACAGGTTACAGGGAACAGGGAAGACGAAACCACTATGCTGTGCACTGTGCCCTGTAACCTGTCCCCTGTAACCTCCGGGGGCATCTTGAAACTTCTGGCTTTGGGAATGATCCGCTTTTACCAAGCGTGTTTTTCACCCGCGCTGCCCTCGAATTGCCGGTTCCACCCTTCCTGCTCAGCCTACGCCTTCGAGGCGGTTGAAAAATGGGGAGTATGGAGGGGCGGCCGCCTAGCTATCGGGCGATTGCTTCGTTGCCGGCCGTGGGGCAGTTACGGTTACGACCCGGTGCCGGAAAAGCAGGATTTAGGATCTGGGATTTAGGATTAAGGCCCCCGGCCTCGGGCCCTAGATCCTAAATCCTGAATCCTAAATCCTGACACCTGGCACCTGACACCTGGATTTTACCGTGAACCTTGACCAAGAAAAACGCTTGATGCTCGCCTTCGCGCTCTCCATTGTGATGCTTGTTCTCTATCGCGTCTACGTCGTCAAGGAGCAGCCTCCGGAGCCAAAGAAAGCCGCGCCGGCGGTGGCGACTATTCCTGTTGACCAGCCGGTAGCGCCCAAGGCGACGACTGCGGGTGCAGCCTCGACCGCCGCCAAACCGTCCGCACCCGCGGCACTGCCCGTACTGCAAGGCACTCAGCCCGAAGACATCGTGGTGGAAAGCAAGCTCTACCGCGTGACCTTTTCTACGCAGGGGGCGGTTGTCAAGAGTTGGGTGTTGAAGAATTATCGCGACGCGAAGGATCAACTGCTTGATACCGTCAACGCTCCGGCATGCGAAAGCCTGGGTTACCCCATGAGCTTGAACCTGCCGAATTCCACGCTCAAGGCGCAAGTCAACCAAGGGATTTATGTCGCCACAGCCGATTATGGGCACTCTGCTCCCTTCGGGCAGGGCACCCCGGCGCACGCAGGGACTGCCTTCTCCCCTCCCGTCATGTTGACCTTCGTATTCAGCGATGGCAAAGTGCAAGCAAAGAAGCAGTTTTTCTTCGGCGCGGACTACGTCGCCAAGGCTGAGGTTAGCGTCTTTGACGGCCAGAATAATCTACCGGTTGAGATCACTTGGCCGGGTGGCTTCGGCGACCACTCGCTCGCTTCCGCCGCCATCGAGAGTTACCGCCTGGGGGTTTACGGTGCGATTGGCGACCTCACCACTGTCGCCCAAGGCAAAGTGAAAGAGGACCGCAGCATTCCCGGCCCGCTGCAACTGGCAGGACTCGAGGATAAATTCTTCGCCGAAGTTTTCCTTCCCGAGGCGCCCGATCAGGTCTCCCTCAAGCTGGCGCGGCAGGAGTGGTCCCCGCCCGATTGGACCGAGAAAGAAAAACCCAAACCCCTCGCCGCCACCCTGGCGGAAACGCAGCCGAAGGCGCTGGAATTCCGCCTGTTTGTCGGGCCCAAGGCCTTGGATGTGCTCAAGTCCGTAAATCCTCCCCTGGATTCCCTGGTGGACTTTGGTTGGTTCAGCATCGTCGCCAAGCCTCTATTCATCGCCTTGCGATATATCGACGAGCACTGGATCCACAATTGGGGCTGGGCCATTGTCCTGCTGACCCTCATCATCACGACGGCGATGTTCCCGCTGAAGCTCAAGAGCCTTCGTTCCGCCCAGGAAATGCAGAAGGTTGGGCCGATTATCAAGGGCATCCAGGACAAGTACAAGAATTACAAGTTCAACGATCCGCGCAAACAGAAGATGAACGAAGAAGTCATGAAGGTTTACAGCGAGCATGGCATCAATCCGCTCGGCGGCTGTCTGCCCATGGTCCTACAGATGCCCTTCCTCTACGGTTTCTACCGTGTGCTCGACCTAGCCATTGAACTTCGCCACGCGCCATGGATATGGTGGATCAAGGACCTCTCCGCGCCCGACCGGCTCAATGTTCTGGGATTCTCCATTCCGGTTTTAGTGATTCTCATGACGGTCGCTTCGTTCATCTTGCAGCGGATGACACCCATGGCGACCGCCGACCCTGCCCAAGCGCGCATGATGATGTTCATGCCAATCTTTATGGGATTCTTGTTCTACCGCTTTGCCAGCGGCATGGTCCTCTACTGGCTGACCAGTAGTGTGGTGCAAATTCTCCAACAGGTTTTCATTAATCAACGCATGCCGCCGTCAACTTCTCTTCCCGTGCCGCGCAAGCCCGCTGAGGCCAAGGGCTGAAATATGGACGTCGACAATCGTTCAGTTGAACACACCATCGAAAAATACTTGAGCACGCTCGAATCCGTGCTCCACACGTTCGTGGAGCATGGCCCCTTTAAGTTCACTTTTTCGGTTCGGAAGGCCGCTGTCCGCGCGGATGACCCTGAGGGGCCGGAATACATCGTGGATCTTTCCGGGCCCGATGCCGATCTGCTGCTCGAAAAGAACGCCACACTCTTGCATGCTTTCGAATATGTGGTGTTGAAAGCTATCCGGCTGGATGAGGATCATTTCCGGAGGATTGCTTTCGATTGCCACGATTGGCGACGAACGCGGATGGACGAGTTGCGGCTGATGGCGCAGGTGGCGGCAGAACGGGTGATCGATACGGGCGACCCCTTTACGCTAAGTCCCATGAACCCCCGCGAGCGGCGCATCGTCCACATGGCCTTAAGAGACCAGCCCAAGGTCCGCACCCAGAGTGAAGGAATGGGCCCCGAGCGCAAAGTCGTGATTTATCCCGCCAAGTAATCAGGAGATCGGGTCATCGAATCGTTGAAAAACTGTCCGTTGTCCGTGGTCCGTAGTCCGTTGCAAGTGATAGAAGTTGATCGACAGACCGGAGCCTCTGACAACGGCCAACTGACCACGGACAGCCTTGCAATGACCCGATGAACCGATGACCCGATCTCCCGATCTTATGGTTTTCGATGACACCATCGTCGCGATTTCTACTCCTCCGGGCCGAGGCGGTTTGGGGGTGGTGCGTCTATCGGGCGCCCGCGCCATCGAGATCGCCACTCGGCTGATCAAGCTGCCCAACCTGCCGCTCGAAACTCAACATGCGACCCTCGGGACGTTCTTGGAAGTGGATTCGGGGCGGGTGCTCGATCAGGTGGTGGTGACCTGCTTTCGCGCGCCGCATTCCTACACGGCGGAAGACGTCGTGGAAATTTCCTGCCACAGTGCCCCGGTCATCCTGGGGTACCTCGAGGAGAGTTGCCTTGCGCAAGGCGCGCGCGCGGCGGAGCCGGGTGAGTTCACCCTGCGCGCCTTCCTGAACGGACGCATTGACCTGACCCAGGCGGAAGCGGTTCGCGATTTGATCGAGTCGCAGACCCTCTATCAAGCCCGCGTCGCCGCCCAACAACTTGAGGGCTCCGTCTCCACGCGTCTGAAGCCGCACAAGCAAGTGCTGCTCGATCTCATTGCCCGTCTTGAAGCGGGAATCGACTTCGCCGAAGACGACGTGGCGGTGATCGAGTGGCAGGAGATTCTTACCCGGCTCGACCGCATCCGCAGCGACCTGGAGAAAGTCGTAGAGGGCTACGAGTACGGCCGCATCGTGCGGGAAGGGCTGACGCTCGCCATTGTGGGACGGCCCAACGTCGGCAAGTCAAGCCTGTTCAATCGCCTCCTGAATGAGGAGCGCGCCATCGTGACCCCCATCCCCGGAACGACGCGCGACCTGGTGGCCGAGACGGCCAACCTCGGCGGCATCCCCTTGCGCTTTGTGGACACGGCAGGGGTCCGCGAAGCTCTGGACGAAGTTGAGAAAATCGGTGTGGAGCGCACCTTTTCCGCCATCGCCGATTCTGATCTGCGGCTGATGGTAGTTGATTCCTCGGGCCCATGGACGGAGGATGATTCCCGGCTGCTCGAGAAATTGCGTCCCTTGGGCTCGCTGCTCATTGCGCTAAACAAGTCGGACTTGGTACCGAAAGCTTTTCAAGTCGCGCCGGGCTTTAGCCCGGCACCTGCCGCCCTAAAGGGCGCCGCTAGGTTCCTTGAAGAAGCCGGACGGATTGGGGATGCGGGAACAACCCCGCCCGCAACCGTCCGCACCTCGGCGCTTACGGGCGAGGGAATTCATGAACTCAAGGAGAAGATTCTCGCCTTGGCAGCCCCGGCGCGCGACATCGGACCGGAAGGTGCGTTCATAACCAACCTGCGCCACCAGCAGCTCATTAAGAATTCCCTCGCGGGTCTGACCAAGGCCCGCCAAGCTGCTCAGCAGCAAACGCCCCACGAAATGCTCCTGTTGGACTTGTACGACGCGCTACGTCCTCTTGACCTCATCACCGGCGCCACCTACGCCGACGACGTCCTCGATATCATCTTCAAGACCTTTTGCGTGGGAAAGTAGTAGGACACATTGATCGGCCGGCCGGGTAATCGGCGCCAACCTTAGCTCACGCCAAGGAACTTCCCGTCCGGGTCCACGATCCCGTCAGCGCCCCTGGTTCTTAGCCGACGATTCATCCTTGATCATCGGCGCGTAAAATCGCAAGTATGGAATTACCGGGGTAACCCGGAAGGCCATCTTCTCACTGGCATCAACGAGCGGGACCGCCTTCCGGGTAGTGAAGGCAACGGATCCATCCCAGGCATTGACTTGCACGCGCGATCCCAGGGGCAGCGCAGCGATTTGGTCCAGACTCTTGAGGCTAAGCGCAGGAGCGCTGGTGTCGGCGATCAATGCCGCCATGCGGATCATTTTGTTGTTACCCTCAGTCAACCCATTGCCGAGGTGCGCCCCGAAGAGGAGGGGGACATGCGGGGCGGCGTCAGCGGCCGCCCGCAGAAACAGACCCGCTTGGCCCAGTTTATCTTTGTAGGGCGAATTCTTGAGGAGCTCAATTCCCTTGGCGTCGGCTTCAGCTTCAGCTTTGCGATCCTGGGCAATGTCCATCCTGGCGAGCAATTGCTCATCGGAAATCTGCATGCGGTCGTTGAAAGCGTACTTGGTATCCAGTTTTTGTCCCAGAACGATATGCGCGAGTTCCTGAGCGAGAATCATGGCCAGGCTCGGCTCATCAGGCAGGACATCGATAAGGCCACGGCTGAGGACAATCGTATTGGCCAGACTGAACGATTCCAATGTCGACGTCAACATGACTCGGCAGTGGACGGGAGGCAAATTGTCGAGATGGTTGGTCGCCACCAGGTTGTTGACCACCGTTTCCAGCACCTTATCCACGGGCCCCGGCGGTGCAATGAGCCGTGCCTTTTCCAGCCGGTCGAGCACGTTGTGCTCGGCATCCATGGTCACCTGCCGGGCGCTCTCGACGGGGGACAAGTCCGACGCAACTTCACTGCTGTCGCGAACAGGCGCGGACGCTTCCACCAGGATGTTGGTCCACTCTTGCTGCTGAGGATGGGCGGTGAGGTCGTAGCCCCACAACCGGGTCTCTGCCTTGTAACGGAGTCGCTTGCCTCGATCCGTTTCCTGGCTGAAAATGTAGACGGGCAGCCACAATCCAGGTCGAAGATTCTCGCGCCAGCAATCAAAGTGGACGTAAAAATCCCAACGGGGAGGATTGATTCGCGTGCCGTTCAAGCGAACAATCGCGTAGTCATGATCCTCTACCCAAATGCGCCCTTCAAAAGCTCCTGGGGTCCTGGGGTCGAGGGGATGGACATCAAGGGCCAAGCAGCGGATGTCACCCAAGTATTCCCAGCGGACAGGCTCGAAGGTGTAGTGCTTCCGATCAAAGTTATTCTCATCCACCCCCAGGGCTTCCACGGCGAATTGGTCCACTTGGATGTGCGCTCTTATCATCTCGGGGCGACGACGCAACCACTCTCCGGTGGTATCAGGAATGAAGGTTGCTTCCTTCGCCTTATTGTCGATCTTGTCGCTGAACTTCAACCGGCCCAAAAAGTAATCGTCGTTCGTGGCGACGTCGCCTAGCTCAGGCTCCAGCTTATAATACTGAAGGTACGTCTCGATGCGAGGAGAGTAACCCACGAGGTTTGTATGGGCTTGCCACTCATTCGCGATAATGTGATCGATGATGTTGGTGATTTCCCTAGCTTCCGGTGGCTCATTTGTCTTGGGGGTCTTTGATTTGTCACGCCCCGCTAATGGCAAAAGCATCGGGGTAGCAAGCACAATGACGAGAAGTAACCAAGTGGTGCGTCCGATGCGAAGAATCGACATGTCTTCCCCCCGACTAACTGGATTGGCCGGCCAGCCGGAACTGGATGCGCAAGGTCGCCGGGAAATCCACCGGCTTGCCGTCGCGTTGGGCTGGCTTGAATCGAATCTGTGCGGCAGCCTGCACCGCCGCCTGGTCGAGCCCGTGCCCCAGAGATCTGACCACGCCGACCACTTTTATCGCGCCGCTGGCTTGGAAGACCACGGAAAGCTCGACCTCACCTTGAACTCCCAAGTTGCGTGCCTCCTCCGTGTAGGCCGGCGTGGGCTTGGAGAATACCTCTACGGGCTGGAAAACGGTGGACGGCGCCACAGGAGGCTTTCCCGCCTGGGATGGCGCCACCGGGGCGGCAGTTGCGAAACCCCCCGTTGTCACTCTCGGCTCCCCGGTCCCAACACCTCCGCGACCATAACCTGGGCCTGCTACTCCGCTGCCAAAACCAGCACTGGCAACCACTCCCTGAATACCACGGCTCCCCCCGGTCCCATTCCCGACACCGGGACCGTCAGGGAGCCCAAAGGATCCCAACTTGGGGACGTTGCCGGGACTATCACCTTGCGCTCG
>JBEKLF010000097.1:0-27621 GCA_050010335.1 Terriglobia bacterium | reverse complement strand
GCCAGGCCCGCCTGTCAACCGACGCCCGAAATCCTCCTCGTGCATGTCGGGCAGCCTCCCAACTCCCAAAATCAATCGCCATTCTGTTCCGCTCCCCCTTAGTTAGAACAAATTTACCGTGTTTTCCAGTTCGCCGTTGTTGACATGGTGTGTGGCGTGTGCGAAAATCCAGTGTTTTGAGGCGGGAATAAATCACTCACCGGTAACCACTTTAGGCCAATGGCTGACGAAAAAAATGGACCGCCCAAGGCGGCCGAAGGGGCTGGAACGCAGAAGCCTGCGGAGGAGGGCGGCGGGGCAAGTGCCCAAGCCAAGCCTGACGCCGCGCCCCCCAAGCCTCCGGCCGCAGCTCCACCGAAACCTCCCACCGCGGCAGCGCCCAAGCCCGCTGCTCCCGCCAAAGCTCCCATCAAACCTGAACCCTGGTCAAACCCGCTGTTGGATGAGCTCCAGAAAAGATTCCCGGGCGCGATCAGCGAGGCAGTCATCTTTCGCAATATGCCGTCGCTGAATGTGGCGAAGGAACACTTGGTGGCAGTTTGCCAATTCCTGAAGGGCACGGAAGGTGGCACTTATACTTTGCTGACGGATGAAACCGCGGCGGATTATCCCAAGCGGGAAAAACGCTTCGACATCATCTATCACTTGTACTCCTTTGACCGGAACAATCGCTTGCGTTTGCGTGTGCAAGTGGGCGCGGAGGAAAAGGTTCCGTCGGTTACGGGCGTTTGGCCCACCGCCAATTGGCTGGAGCGCGAGATTTACGACATGTTCGGTGTGGTCTATGAAGGCCATCCGGACCTTAAGCGGATCTTGATGCCCGACGAATGGGTGGGGCACCCTCTGCGTAAGGATTACGATATCCTGAAGCAGGACGAAGCTTGGGTAAGAAACAACCTGGGAATTGATACAGCGCAGTAGAAGAGCAGTGACAAGCGACGAGTGGCGAGCAAAAAAACAGTAAGAAGCTGTGACGAGTGACAAGCGACAAGCGATACAGCAAACCCAGGAACTGAGAGCGCAAAGCAACTCATGCCGGAAGCCACTTTCCTCGACGCCAACGAGCTGGTCATCAACATGGGGCCGCAGCATCCGGCCACGCACGGAGTTTTGCGCGTCAAGTTGAAGCTTGACGGCGAACGCGTGCTGGGAACGGAATGCATCATTGGGTACCTTCACCGCGGTGTTGAGAAGATCGCCGAGAACCGCACTTACGCCCAGTTTACCCCGTACGTCGACCGCATGGATTACTGTGCCGCCGTGACCAATGGCATGGGTTACGTTGAGGCGGTCGAGAAACTTCTGGGGGTGGAAATCCCGCCGCGCGCGCAATACACGCGGATGATTCTGGCGGAATTGCAGCGCATTGCGAGCCACCTGATTTGGCTCGGGACCCACGCGCTGGACATCGGCGCGATGACGCCGGTTTTCTACACGTTTCGCGAGCGAGAGGAGGTCCTGAAGATCTTCGAGGAATACTGCGGGGCGCGCCTAACGACGCACGCCTTCCGCATCGGCGGCCTACAATACGACCTCTACGATGGTTTCGAACGGGACGTCTCGAAGTTCTGCGACTACTTCCCGTCCAAGATCGATGAGTACGAGCAGCTTCTCACCAAGAATCGCATCTGGATCAACAGGACGAGAAGCATCGGGGTCATCTCGGGCGAAGACGCGATTGCCCTGGGGGTCACCGGTCCCGTCCTGCGTGGTTCTGGCGTAAAGTGGGACATTCGCAAAGCCCAGCCTTACGAAGCCTATGATAAGGTCGAATTCGATGTGCCGGTGGGTGAGCACGGCGACACCTACGACCGGTACATCGTGCGCATGGCGGAAATGCGCCAGTCCGTGCGCATCATCCGTCAATGCATCGAGCGCCTCGCGCCGGGGCCGATTTTTGGAAAAGTGGGCAAAGTCATCAAGCCGCCGGCCGGAGAGGTTTACCATTCCATCGAGGCGCCCAAGGGCGAACTCGGATATTACGTGGTCAGCGACGGGACCATCAATCCTTACCGCGTGCGCGTGCGGCCGCCGTCGCTCATCAATTTGCAGGCGTTGGATAAGATGGCGAAAGGCCACCTGATTGCGGATAT
This sequence comes from Terriglobia bacterium, assembly GCA_050010335.1. Classification (GTDB taxonomy): domain Bacteria; phylum Acidobacteriota; class Terriglobia; order UBA7540; family UBA7540; genus Bog-366. Next base: position 25,528 of record JBEKLF010000097.1, on the reverse strand, counting down.
CGTAGCGATCATCGGTACGATCGACATCGTGCTGGGAGAAGTGGACCGATAAGATTGGTGATTTGTGATTGGTGATTAGCTGCTCGGCACCCTTCGTGATTTCCAGCCGCCAGGGCCACGCGGACAATCACTAATCAGCGATCACAAATCGCCAATCACCAATGTGGACCGCGGACTTTACTCATATGCTTGAGAGCATCGTCAAACTCATCTTCGCCAACCCCCTGCTGCTCGCTCTCATCAAGATCCTTATCATTTTTGCTGTCCTATCGGGAATCGTCGCCTACTTGGTCTACATGGAGAGGAAGGTTCTGGCCTTCATGCAGGCGCGGTTGGGGCCCATGCGGGTGGGGCCGTGGGGATTGCTGCAACCCGTGGCGGATGGATTAAAGCTGCTGCTCAAAGAGGACATTATTCCAGCGGGTGCGGACGAGTGGCTTTTCCTGATGGCCCCCGGCATCAGTATTTTCGCCGCCTTTACGGTTTTCGCCGTGATTCCCTTCGCGGGCAATTTCTATGTGAGCGACATCAACATTGGGCTGCTCTTCATCCTGGCGATTTCTTCCCTTGGCATCTACGGGATTATCTTGGGGGGCTGGGCGTCCAACAGCCATTATCCCTTGTTGGGAGCGCTACGGTCCTCCGCGCAACTGGTGAGCTACGAAGTTGCCGCGGGAATGGCGCTGGTGGGTGTACTGCTCATTTCCAATTCCCTCAGCATGGTGGACATTGTCAATCGGCAATTCAACATGGGTGTTTGGAACGTGTTCTTGCAGCCCCTCGCCTTTTTGATCTATGTCATTGCGGCCGTGGCGGAGACCAATCGCAACCCCTTTGACCTGCCCGAAGCGGAATCGGAATTGACCGCCGGCTTTCATACAGAATACAGTGGCTTTCGCTTTGCCCTCTATTTCATGGCGGAATACACGAACATGGTTGTGGTGTCGTGCATCGCCGTGACCCTATTCCTGGGAGGGTGGTTGCGCCCCTTTGCCAATTACTCGGCCCTCGATTTTCTCAAGTTCGCCCCCATCCTGGCTTTCGTGGGAGCCGCAGGGTTTGTGCTCTGGTTGGGGCTGAAGAGTTCGGTGGCGCTCGAGCGCTACTTCTTTATAGCCCTCGCCGCAGGGTTCGTAGTGCTCGCGATTCTGGTGGCTTATCCTCCGGTGCTCAACGCCATTCAGGGGATTTTCTGGTTTGGGGCCAAAGTTCTGGCTTTCCTTTACGCCTTCATCTGGTATCGTGCAACTTTTCCGCGTTATCGCTATGACCAATTGATGGATGTGGGTTGGCGGTGGATGATTCCCTTGGCGCTGGCGAACCTGATCGGGACGGCGGTGGTTCGATATCTCTGGTTGTCCCACCACGCGCCGGCGGTAGTGGCGTGGCTGAGTAGGTGATGATGGACTGGAAAGACTTCCCCCGGCGGATATTTCTGATCGACCTGATCAAGGGGCTGCGGCTGACGTTTTCCTATCAGCGCCCCGACGCCATCTGCACGGAGCAGTATCCGCATGAGCGGCCGCCGGTGGCGGAGCGGTATCGCGGCGCGCCGCGCCTGAATAATCATCCCGAATCGGGCGAGACGCTATGCATCGCCTGCAATCTGTGCTCGATCGCCTGCCCGGAGAACCTGATTGTGGTGGGGTGGGCGCGCACGGAAGATCGCAAGAAGCGGCTGAGGACGTTTACCTACGACCTTTCGCGCTGCATGTTCTGGGGGTTGTGCGAGGACGCTTGCCCGGTGGACGCGCTGGAGTTGACGCAGGACTTCGAAATCGCGAACTATTCACGCGAGGGCATGGTCTGGGACCGGCAAGCGCTCGAGGAAGGACCTCAGCCGGCACGGTACACGAGGTAAGGATAATGTGTAAATGATGAAGGGTAAAGGGAACAGGCCACAGATCACGCGGGCTGTATTTAACCTTTATCCTTTACACTTTAAACTTCTTACGCTGTAGTCTTGGGTCGGTAACTATGATAGAGTTCGTCACCTTCATTGTTCTCTCGGTGCTGGCCCTGGTGTCGGCGGTCTTTGTTATTACCCGCCGCAATGCCGTACACAGCGCGATTTGGTTGGTGATAACGCTCTTTGCGGTCGGCGGGATTTTTCTGCTGCAACACGCCGAATTCCTCTTCGCGGTGCAAATCATTCTCTATGTCGGCGGCATAACGGTGCTGTTCCTGTTTGTCGTTATGCTCGTGGATATCGATGTGGCGCTAAAGCAGGCACGCTTCGCGCGGCAATCGCAATTGGCTTTGGTCACTGCCGTTCTGCTGGCCGGAACCCTCGGGTACGCGCTGTACAACCACGGGCACGGGCTCAACCTTCCTGCCCGCCCGATGGTTACCGCCCCAGCGCAGAACACCCAGGCGGTAGGGATGGCTCTCTACCAGAATTATATGTTACCAGTGGAGATTGCTTCGCTTTTGTTGCTGGTGGCGATGGTCGGCGCGGTGATCATGGCCAAAAGGAAACTGGAATGATCCCCACGGACTACTACATCTTTCTTGGCACTGGATTGTTCGCAATCGGCGTCATTGGAGTGCTCACTCGGCGTAATGTGCTCATTATCCTGATGTCGATTGAGCTGATTCTGAATGCCGTCAACATTAACTTGGTGGCGCTGTCGCAATACTTCAAATCTGTGGATGGCCAAGTCTTTGCGATTTTTGTAATCACCGACGCCGCCGCCGAGGCCGCAGTAGGCCTGGGCTTGATTATCGCCCTCTTCCGCAACAAAGAGACTGTGAATGCGGATGAGATCGACCTGCTCAAATGGTAAGAAAGTGTAAAGAAGGATGAAGGGTGAAGGATGAGAGTTACCCAGTGCGGGGTTTGCATTTCATCCTTCATCCTTCATCCTTCATACTTTTAAAAAGATGCTTGAATACATCTGGTTAATCCCGGCTTTCCCTCTGTTGGGCGCGGCCATCCAGCTTTTCTTCGGCCGCCGATCCTCGAACCGTGTGGTGTCTGCGGTTTCCGTGGGACTACCCGGCTTTTCTTTCCTCTGGGCGCTCGGGTGTTTTATCCAATTTCTAGGTCTTCCGGAAACGTACCACCACGTTTTCCTTCGGCCATTATATACATGGCTGCCCGCCGGCGCTTTCCATTTGTCGAACGGCTCATTGGGAAACCTCAGCGTCAATGTGGGAATGCAGCTCGACCCGCTCTCTTGCGTCATGATGCTGGTGGTAACCGGCGTGGGCTTCCTCATTCACGTTTACTCCATCGGGTACATGGCGCATGAAGGTGGATATTACCGTTTCTTCGGCTATCTCAACCTTTTCATGTTCTCCATGCTGGTGCTGGTACTAGCGGACAACTACCTGATGATGTTTGTCGGTTGGGAGGGCGTGGGCCTCTGCTCTTATCTGCTGATCGGATTTTACTTCTTGCGCAAGTCTGCGTCCGATGCGGGGAAGAAAGCATTCATCGTCAATCGAATTGGCGACGCGGCGTTCCTGCTCGGTGTGATGTTAATGGTCGTGACCTTCGGGACGCTGGACTTTCATTGGATCACCGAAGCCGCGAGGAGCGGTCAATTTGCGATAGGTAGCGGCGTCATCACGATCATCTGCATTCTGCTTTTCATTGGCGCCACCGGTAAGTCGGCGCAGATTCCCCTCTATGTCTGGCTGCCCGACGCCATGGAAGGCCCCACCCCGGTCAGCGCATTGATTCATGCAGCGACCATGGTGACCGCCGGCGTGTACATGGTTGCGCGCTCGAATGCGCTGTTCGCGCTTTCCCCCACAGCTTTGGCGCTGGTGGCGGGAATCGGCGCGGCGACGGCGATCTGGGCGGCATCGATCGGTCTGGTGCAGAACGATATCAAGCGTGTGCTGGCTTATTCGACGGTTAGCCAGTTGGGGTATATGTTCCTGGCGTGCGGCGTTGGCGCATTCACAGCGGGTGTGTTTCATCTGATGACGCACGCTTTCTTCAAAGCTCTGTTGTTCCTTGCTTCCGGCAGCGTCATCCACGCCCTTTCCGGCGAGCAGGACATGCGGAAAATGGGCGCGCTTAAGACCAGGATTCCGACCACCTATTGGATGATGGGGGTTGCGGCGCTGGCGATCTCAGGAATTCCCCCTCTCGCAGGTTTTGTTAGCAAGGACGAAATCCTGTGGCAATCCTTTGCCGGACCTTACGGGCACAGGCTGCTCTGGGCTGTGGGATGGATTACTGCGGGCCTAACAGCGTTTTACATGTTCCGCCTGATTTTCATGACGTTCTGGGGGGAGTCGCGTGTTCCGCACGATGTTGAGCACCACATTCATGAATCTCCTCAACCCATGCTGATTCCGCTGGTCACCCTGGCGATCCTTTCCATTGTTGGCGGCTTCATCGGATGGCCGAAATCTTTACTGGGCGGAGAGTGGTTCGGGAAATTCCTGGAGCCGGTGTTCGAAGGCAACCCCTCATTGCCATCGCATGACTACGGGCAAGGCATTGAGTATTTCCTCATGGGGCTCTCGGTGGTGACGGCGATTGCCGGCATCAGCATTGCCTACTGGATGTATGTTCAGCAGCCGGCCCTTTCGGATCGTGTATCTGGTGCGCTTGCAGGTTTCCACAGGGTCTTGCTCCACAAGTATTACGTCGACGAAATCTACGACGCTCTTTTTGTGAACCGCGTCAAAGACGTGGGCAGCGCTCTGGCTGCATTCGACTTGGGTGTGGTTGATGGTGGAGTCAACGGTGTGGGCTGGACCACGCGCATGTCCGCGGAACTCTCGCGTCTCTGGGATACCTGGATCATCGACGGTCTTGTGAATGTCATGGCCTTCATTGTGAAGATCCTGAGCTGGCCGGCGCGAATTGTCCAGACGGGCTTAGTGCAGAACTATGCCTGGTTCATCACCGTGGGCGTCATGGTGTTCATGCTTTACTACGTATTTCACTGAGAAGCTAGAGGTAAGGGCGCGGCATGCCGTACCCTCTCGGTTCGATCGCGCGATAAAAATAACTAGGGTACGGCAAGTCGTACCCCTACAACCCGACTCCTGGCTCCTGCTTTTCGAGGTCAACGATGACGTTTATTCATGACCATATTCTGAGCATTATCCTGTTTATCCCGTTGCTGGGGATGATCCCCCTTTTCCTCATCCCGGGGGAGAACAAGCAGGCGATCCGGTGGTGCGGAAACGTCGTCTTGTTCGTAGATTTCCTTGCTTCGTTGCCCCTCGTCTTTTGGTTCTCGAGTGAAACACCAGCTCAGCAGTTCAAATTCATCGAGCTTCACAGTTGGATTCCTTCCATCGGTGCGCAGTACCACTTGGGCATTGATGGCATCAGCTTCCTCCTGATCATGCTGACCACGGTGCTGGGTTTTCTCGCCGTCCTTTCGTCCTGGACAAGCATCCAGGAGCGGGTGAAGGAATACTACGCCATGTTCCTCCTGCTCCAGGTGGGGATGCTCGGCGTTTTCATGTCGCTCGATTTCTTCCTCTTCTACGTGTTCTGGGAAGTCATGCTGGTTCCGATGTACTTTATCATCGGAGTGTGGGGAGGCCCGCGCAAGCTTTATGCCGCCATCAAGTTCTTTCTCTATACGCTGACCGGTTCTGTCTTGATGCTGCTCGGAATCCTGACGCTTTACCTCAATTACACGCTGCCCGACGGCAGGCATACCTTCGACCTCACCGAACTGATGAAACACTCGCATTCCTGGCCGCTGCAAATGCAGGTTTGGGTCTTCATCGCCTTCGCCATCGGATTTGCCATCAAAGTGCCGATGTTTCCGTTCCACACCTGGCTGCCGGATGCTCACGTCGAGGCGCCTACCGCGGGCTCGGTGATTCTGGCGGGCGTTTTGTTGAAGATGGGCACGTACGGCTTCATCCGTTTCTCGCTGCCTCTGCTGCCGGACGCCAGCTCCAATCCGACCGTGGTGAAGGTCATGGTGTGGCTCTCCCTCATCGCCATCGTTTACGGGGCGCTGGTCTCCCTGATGCAGAAGGATATGAAGAAGCTGATTGCGTATTCCTCGGTGAGCCACCTGGGATTCTGCACCCTTGGGATTTTCGCCTTGAACCCGCACGGCTTGCAGGGAAGTGTGATCCAGCAGATCAACCACGGAATTTCCACCGGAGCGCTCTTCTTAATTGTCGGGTTGATCTACGAACGCCGCCACACGCGCGAGATCAAGGAATTTGGCGGGATTTCCAATGTTATGCCCATCTACGCGACACTCTTTATGATTGTGATGCTTTCCTCGATCGGCCTGCCACTTTTGAACGGCTTCATCGGTGAGTTCACAATTCTGCAGGGCGCGTACGAGGCGAATTGGCATTGGGCCGCCTGGGCAGTGTCGGGAATTGTCCTGGGCGCTGCGTACATGCTTTGGCTCTACCAGCGGACGATGTTTGGCCCCTGCGAGAATCCCAAAAACCAGCTCCTAAAGGATTTGAGTTTCCGGGAAATCATGACGTTGGTTCCTCTGATCATCTGGGCGTTCTGGATCGGGGTATATCCCAAGCCCTATTTTGACGTGCTGGATAAACCCGTCAACGCCATCGTAGAGCGGCTGAATCCGAATTTCTTCAAAGCGCCGCAATCGGCGAGCGTGTCGCCGGCTTTGCCTGCGGGCCCGCGAACCAGTATTACGGTGTCCGACCCAGCCGGAGGAGCGAGCCGCTAATGGGGAACGTATTCTTCAGTCTGGCGGATTATCAGGGCATTAAGCCGGAAATCCTTCTCACCATGTTCGGCTTGGCCGTCCTGCTGTTTGACTTTCTGCTGGATAAGCGTGACAAGTATCTCAACGCTGTGCTGGCCCTGATCGGGTTAGGTTATGCGCTCCTGCAGTTCGGGATCTTCTGGTTTAGGCATTTCCAATTTGGCGCACCTGCCTATTTGGGGTTCAACGGCACTTTTGCCCTCGACTCCTTTGCCGTTGTCGCCAAAACGATCATCGTCGTGGCCACGGCCATCGTTGTTCTCCTTTCCGTGAAATACCTGGAGATTGAGGAAGCGAATCTGGGGGAGTATTACGCCCTGTTGCTTTTCGCCGCTGTGGGAATGATGTTCATGGTGTCGGGCGTCGATCTGATCGTTCTGTTCATTGCCCTGGAACTGATGGCCCTGTGCGAGTACGTGCTCGCCGGGTTCCTGCGGGGCAACCGGCGATCCAACGAGGCGGGGGTGAAATTCTTCCTGCTCGGCGCCTTTTCCTCTGGCCTGCTTCTCTATGGCATGTCGCTGCTTTACGGAATCGGCGGCTCGACGAAATTGATCATCATTGCCGAGCGCCTCCGGGACCGGCCGGCGTCCGACCCGCTCTCCTGGATTGCTCTGATCACATTACTTGCCGGTATGTACTTCAAGATTGCCGCTGTACCGTTTCATCAGTGGACTCCTGACACCTACGAAGGCGCGCCAACCTCGATCACTGCATTTATCTCCGTGGCGCCGAAAGCTGCCTCCTTTGCGTTTATCGCTCGGATCCTTTTCATGGGGCTGTGGCCCCTGCGAGCGGAGTGGCAGGCCTTAACCATCGGGGTTGCCATTGCTACCATGACGCTGGGCAATCTTGCGGCGATCACCCAGACCAACATCAAACGATTTTTCGGATACTCCACGATAGCGCACGTGGGATATCTGTTGCTCGGCTTGGTGGCCACTGCGGATGGAAACGGTGATGGGCTGTGGGCCATTATCATCTACCTGATCGTTTACGCATTCATGAACCTCGGCGCTTTTGCTGTCATTATCGTCATGCGGAGAAAGGACATCATCGGCGATGAAATCGACGACCTTTCCGGCCTGATGTCGCGCGCGCCGGCGTTGGCCCTCATGATGCTAATTTTTCTTCTTTCCCTTGCCGGAATTCCCCCGACGGCAGGATTTATTGGTAAATATTTCATCTTCCTTTCCCTCATCCAAACGGGGCATTACTACCTGGCGTTACTAGGAGTTGGCTATTCCGTTGTGGCGCTGTATTATTATTTCCGGATTGTTGTCGTCATGTTTATGAAGAGGCCGTTGGGTGAGGCCCCCTATGCCACCAGTTTTGCTCTGCGGGTAGCGTTGGGAGTGACATTGGTGATGACTTTGCTAATCGGAATTTATCCTCAGCCGATTATAGTTATTGCGCGCGAGGCAGTTCGGACATTCTTTTCTTAGCAGGCCGAGGCTTGGGTGTCTGAGAGGCGGAGCGAGCAATCCGATCTGTGGGCCCAGGTAGGGATGGTTTCAGGCCTGGGGTTTGTCCTCTTCGCCAGCATTGGGGGCGGTTATTTCCTGGGTTGGTTGATGGATCGATGGCTGGGTACAGCACCGATCTTCGGGTTGGTTTTGGCGGGGTTGGGGCTGGCAGGGGGATTGATCGAAATCCTCCAGATTATGAAGCGAGTTGAGAAACGTGCTGGCGGAAACGACGGCGGATCTTCCGCGAATTGAAGCCCGGATGTTTCGTTGGATGGCGGTGTTGGCCATCCTGGGAGTGATAACCCTCCTCGCGACATTGCATTTCCAAATTGCAATTGCATTCGCCGTCGGGGCATGTTTCGGCATTTTGAATTTCCACTGGCTTTGGCGGACCGGTACGGTTTTGATGGAAATTCAGACTGGCCGCGTCCCTCGTATGACAGTTTTCTTGATTGTCCTGCGCTATCCGCTGAGTTTTGCGGGCTTGGTCATTCTTTATTACAGTGGGTGGTTATCCCCGTTGCCGGTGGTGGCAGGCTTATTGGTTCCCGGCGGCGGGGTGTTCGTGGAATCCTTGTTTCTGATTGGCGTGAGTCTGCGTCACGACCAGGCGGCGTAATTTTGGGGAACGAGTCTTTGCTAAGATGGAACACGAAATCTGGTTCACGGCACTTCTAAATAAATTGCTGGCTGGGGTTTTGACGCCGGCGCTAACGGCCATGGGGTCGGCGCCTGCAGATCGGGCGCACCCCATTCCCAATTACCTTGCCATGGAGATTCTGGTTTTTGCGCTGATCGTCGTGGGTGCTCTCCTCCTGCGGCGCCAACTTACCGTGGAGACGCCGGGAAAATTCCAGCAACTGATGGAAGTGACGGTGGAATTCGTTCAGAACCTGGCGAGCGAGATTATCGGCCACGGCTCTAGCCGTTACATTTCATTGCTCGGCACGCTAGGCATTTTTATCGTCATTTGCAACGTTTTCGGTTTAATCCCCACGCTCGACACGCCCACCGGCCACATTGAGGTCACGCTCGGCTGCGCGGTGGCAGCTTTCGTTTATTACAACTATCAGGGCTTTCGTCAGCTTGGCGTCTTGGGGTATTTGAAGACTTTCTGGGGGCCGATCTGGTGGTTAGGTTTTCTTCTTTTCCCCGTGGAACTTATCAGCAATATGTTTCGATTGCTCTCGTTGAGCGTCCGTCTTTATGCCAACATGTTTGCGGGAAAGCTCCTTGAGGAAGTCTTTGGTGCGATGCTCCCTGTGGTTCTCCCCGCAACGATGATGGGGCTGCACGTATTTGTGTCTTTCATTCAGGCCTATATCTTTGTCCTGCTACCGGCGGTCTACATCAGCTTGGCCGTGTCCGAAGAGCATTAAACGGATTTTGTGGTGGCCTTTGCGGGGGCAACCCCAAGTGCTTCGTAGTACCCGCCAGTGTGAGCTTTGTTCGTTCGAGGGTGAACGGAGCACCACCTCCTGGCGGAATTTCATAAAGCGCTTGTTCCTGATCGGGGGCAAGCTTTGAGGAGGAAGATGGTGAGACGTCACATTGCGTTATTCTCAACTGCGCTGGTGGGCCTTTTGATGGCCGCGCCGGCTTTTGCTGCGGACGCTGCGGCACCCGCGGACGAGACTGCGAAGTGGGTGGTCATTACTGCGGGCTTTGCCATGGCCGTCGCCGCGGCTTTCTGTGCTTACGGGCAATCTCGGGTGGCAGCAGCGGCCTGCGAGGGCATGGCACGTAACCCCGGAGCGCGGCCGGGTCTGTTTTTATTCATGATTCTGGGCCTGGTGTTCATTGAGACCTTGGCCCTCTTCACCTTCGCGATGATCATCTTCAAGGTGAAATAGCCTGTAGGTTCGTACGGCCGGAGCACCAAGCGACTTGGCCGTGGAGCAAGCAGGAAGGGGATTTTCAGCCTGCGCGTTCCGGAACAAAATAAGAATCTGCGCTAGCTCGGGCAAGGGGGAGGCTTCGGCCTCCCCTTTGAATTTGTGCCTACGGCTACTCGCGGTATCCCGCTTCGCGGGAGTCGCGATGTGGCGAGTGAACGATGCGCATGCGGGGAATAGATCTTACAGGGGATCGTGATTTGGCGAGAGGGTTACCACTTAAGTAGCGGTAGGCTTGCCTGGATGCTAAGCCCCATAAAAGCATTCGGAGCGAGGCCGAGATAAAAGATGCCCAGGACGCTGACGGCCAGGGCTGCGCGCACCGGCCAGGGCAAGGCGGCTTCAGCAGTCTCAGTCTTCCCCTCGTGCATATACATCGCGACGATGATCTTAAAATAGTAATAGACCGAAACCACGCTATTCAGCAGAGCGAGGATGGTGAGGCCGACCAAGTGCGAGTGGATGGCTGCCCGGAAAAGGTAGAACTTTCCCAGGAAGCCCGCGGTGGTGGGGAATCCCGCGAGCGATAGGAAAAACACGGTAAGGCAAGCAGCCACGGCAGGCCGTGCATAGGCCAGCCCTTTGTAGTCCTCGATCTGAACAAGACGTTCGCCTGCCCCGGATAAATGTGCAATCAAAATGAAAGCTCCAACATTCATCAGCGCATAAGCCACCAAGTAGTACATGACTCCGGATATTCCGCGCGAGCCCCCCGCCGTTACTCCCACTAGGACATAACCGGCGTGGGCGATGGATGAGTAGGCGAGCAGCCGTTTGATGTTGCTCTGCCACAGCGCCCCCAGATTGCCTACGCACATGGTGAGGGCCGCGGAGATCCACAGAATCCAGAAACTGACGGCCGTGCCCGATGAAAAGCTGCCCAGGAAAACCCGGAGAAGAACGGCAAAGGCGGCGGCTTTTGGGCCCACAGAAAGGAATGCGGTGACCGGCGCCGGCGCACCCTGATACACGTCGGGCGCCCAAATTTGGAAGGGGGCGATCGAGAGTTTGAAGGCCAAGCCGACAAACATCAGGACCATGGCCACCTCGGTGAACGCCGTCCATTGCGAGGGCTCGCTGAGGCGTGCGCTTGCTCCCAACAAGTTGGTGGTTCCCGTCAGCCCATACACGAATGCAATTCCATACAGCAAGAATGCAGTGGCAAACGAACCTAGTAGAAAATACTTCAAGGAAGATTCATTGCAAAGCGGGTCGGCCCGCCGGTAGCCTGCCAGGATGTAGGTGGCGATGGAGGAAATCTCCAATCCTAGGAAAATCATGATGAGGTCCGTGGAGGCCGCCATGAAGCACATCCCTACCGTTCCCATCAGTACCAGGGAATAGAACTCTCCGTGTTGAAGGTGGTCGCGTTGCAGATAATCCAGCGAGCCCAGAATGACCAGCGCGGCAACGAGCAAGAACAAATAGATGAAATAGAAGCCAAACTCATCGGCGGTAACCGCTCCCCCGAAGGCGGGCCCCATTCCCGGCCAGGGGTAGAGCGTGAGCCGGGCAATGGAAGCGCCAGCGGCGGCAACCCCCAGCAGCGCCATCCAGCCCAACAGTTTCTTGTGGGCGGCCTCGACAAATGGCTCGAGGACCATGATCAGCACGGCGAAAACAGATAGAATAATCTCCGGGAGAATCCGCATCATGTCGACCGGCTGGAGAGTGATCATCGGCCACCCCCAGCAGAGGCGGCAGGCAGTAGGCAGTGGGCAGTAGGCAGTAGGGGATTAGAAGCCGGAAGTGGGGTGCTCGGAATTGGGTATGCTACCTCAATTTTCAAACCCCGTCTCCGGCCTTCCACACTCGCTACGCCGGGGGGGGTTGCACGAACGGTGAAGAGCAACGTGTGCCTTTCAAGGCGCTGCATGATGGAGTTGACACTCCGATCCATGCGCCGCAAGAAGGGCTGGGGATAAACCCCCATGGCTATTATCACGACGACCATGACGGTCAGGATTAATTTCTCGCGAAAATCGCAATCGGGCAGGAGGCGGTTCTTCTCGTTGGTAATCTCACCGTAAAACACGCGCTGATACATCCACAACAGATAAACAGCAGCCAACACCACGCCGGCAGAGGCAAGGGCAGCGTAAGCAGCATGGCGATAATAAGAACCGATGATAATCAGAAACTCTCCGACAAAGCCGTTGAGCAGGGGGAGCCCTAGCGAGGATAACACCACAATCAGAAAGAACGTGCTATAGACGGGCACGGAGGTTGCCAGGCCTCCAAACTCGCTGATCAGGCGCGTGTGACGCCGCTCGTAAAGCATCCCCACCAGCATGAACAGGGCTCCCGTCGAAACGCCATGGCTGAACATTTGATAGATGGCGCCCTCGATGGCCTCCGGCCGGAACACGAATATTCCCAGCACGCAAAACCCCAAGTGGGCGACGGAGGAATAAGCCACGAGCTTTTTCAAATCGGGTTGCACCATGGCGACAAGCGCGCCATAAATAATCCCGACGATGGCCAGAACGTAAATGACGGGCGCAAACTCGCGCGACGCCTCTGGAAATAGCGGTAGGCAGAAGCGCAGCATGCCGTAGGTCCCCATTTTAAGGAGAACGCCCGCCAGGATGACGGAGCCTGCTGTGGGCGCTTCGACGTGCGCATCGGGCAGCCAGGTGTGGAAGGGGAAAATGGGAACCTTGATGGCAAAGGCGATGAAAAAAGCGAGAAAGAGCCAGCGTTCTGCCTCCGGAGAAATCCGGGAAAACGTCCCCAGGTGGCCCATCAACCGCGCCAGATCGAATGTCCCCGTGACGTTGTAAAGGTAGATGATTCCGGTGAGCATCAAGGCCGAGCCGACCATGGTGAAAAGGACAAACTTAATTGCTGCGTACACGCGGCGCTCGTGGCCCCAGATGCCAATCAGGAAATACATGGGAATGAGCATCACTTCCCAAAACACAAAGAAAAGAACCAGATCGAGAGAGACAAACACTCCCATCATTCCCGTTTCCAGAGCCAGCAGGAAGATGAAGAACTCCTTCACGCGCTGGGTGATGCCCTTCCATGAAACCAGCACCGATAGCGGCATCAGAAACCCTGTGAGCAGGATCATCAGCACGCTGAGGCCGTCGACACCCAGGTGGTAATTGACGGGCGGTATAAACATCCAGGGACTTAACTCCTCAAATTGCATCCCCCCGCGAAAGGGATCAAATCGAGAATAGATCCATACGGTGATCAGAAAGGTAAGCAGGGAAAACAGAAGCGCAATCCAGCGGATGGACAATGCGCGTTCGCGCCCGAGGAAAGCGATGACAACCGCGCCAAGAAGGGGCAGGAAGGTAATGATCGTGAGAGAATGCGCAGTATACCAGGACATAGATGATTTCTATCGATGTTGCTCTTTCGTTCCCAACAGAGAGGGCGGATTGCCCCCTTACCGCGCTATCAGCGTGTCGCAAAAATATACAACAGCCACAAAACCGCACCCAGGAGGACCCATGCGGCATAGCTGGGAATGTTGCCGGATTGGATTTGCCGCAAGATGCCGCCCGCGCTTGACGTGCTTTCGCCTGCACCATTCACCATGAGATTGTCGATGGAGCCTTGGTCCACGACATGCCACAAGAACTTCTCTGAAACGACCCGGAGCGGGTGCACAATGAGCCAGTTATAAAATTCGTCCACATAGTATTTGTGCGTCAGGATGCGGTAGACGTCGGCATAGCGCTCTGCCAATTGCTCGGGAATGTCCGTGGATTTCAGATACCACCAGAGCGCCACCCCAACTCCGATCCCAGCCGCGATAATCGAGAAGCCCATCAACGCCTCAGGGCTGAGCCCCCCCACGTGTTCGGGAGACATGTCGCGCAGGGCCGCTGTGGCTGGGCCGAAAACCGGATCGAGATAACGATCGAACGCCTCGCTGCCATTAAAGGGCCAAACCTTGGGCCAGCTTACCCATCCGGCGACAACGGAAAAAAATGCGAGCACCATCAGCGGAATTGTCATCTTGTAACTGCTTTCGTGCAGGTGGTGCGCCGTTTCGGGCTCGACGCGGGATTTCCCATAAAAGGTCATCGCGAGGCCGCGAAACATGTAGAAGGCAGTGAGGCCGGCCGTCAAGGTTCCCAGCCAGTACAGCAAGGGTCGTCCGAGGGGGCCTTCGTAAGCCCCCGCCAGAATCTCATCCTTGCTGAAGAAACCGGCGCCGACCAGGGGAACGCCGCTGATGGCAATCGTCGCGATCAGGAATGTTGCGTGCGTCGTTTTCAGCTTATGCCGCAGCCCGCCCATCTTGCGCATGTCGAGTTCGCCGCCCATGGCGTGCATTACGCTTCCGGCCGCCAGGAAGAGCAGTGACTTGAAAAACGCATGGGTCATCAGGTGGAAAATACCGGCCGCGAATACGCCCGCGCCGCATCCCAGAAACATGTATCCGAGCTGGCTGATGGTGGAGTAAGCGAGCATGCGCTTCAGGTCGTTCTGCGTCAGGGCAATCGTTCCGGCAAAAAATGCCGTCAGGCAGCCGATTACGCCCACCACCGCCAGTGCCGAAGGAGCGTGGGCGAAAATGATGCTCGACCTTGCCACCAGGTAAACGCCGGCCGTCACCATCGTGGCGGCGTGGATCAAGGCGCTCACCGGTGTGGGGCCTTCCATCGCATCGGGGAGCCATACATAAAGGGGAAGCTGCGCAGATTTGCCGGCGGCGCCCAGAAAGAGGAGGAGTCCGATGGCTGTTAGCACGCTTTCAAACCCACCCTGGGGCAACCCGGCGACGCGGGTAAAGACGGTCTGAAAATCCAAAGAATGAAAAGTCCAGAACAGCAGGGCCACACCTACCGTAAAACCTGCGTCCCCAATGCGCGTGACGATAAAAGCCTTCTTGCCGGCGTCGGAGGCAGACTTCTTCTTGAAGTAAAATCCGATGAGCAGGTACGAGCAGAGGCCGACGCCCTCCCAGCCGACGAACATCAGCGGATAGCTGGAGGCTGTGACGAGCGTGAGCATCATGAAGAGAAAAAGGTTCAGGTAGGTGAAAAAGCGGTAGTAGCCGCCCTCATGCTCCATGTAACCACGCGAGTAAAGGTGGATCAGGAAAGCCACCACCGTGACGGTGAGGGTCATGATCAAAGTCAGCCGGTCATAATAGAGCGCGTAATCGGCGTGCAGTTCGCCCGCTTGAATCCAGGTGAAGTAACTATGGATAAAAGGCGCCGGTTGACTTGCGGATTGGGAGTAGACCCAAGCCGAGAGAAGGGCAAAGACCATGGAGAGGCCCGCTCCACCGCATCCCACAAGGGAGACGACGGACTGCGAAAAGCGGCGGCCCAAGATTCCATTGAGGGCCGCGCCCGCCAGCGGAGGCAACACCATGAGGAGGAGTAGGATTTCCAGGTTCATAACAGCATTGTATGAAACATTGCGTCCGCCGGTCTCGTGACGAACGCCGTTCGGGCCTACATTTTCATCGAATCCACATCTTCGATATTCAGCGACGCACGATTGCGGTGCAGAGCAATAATGATTGCGAGTCCGACCGCTGCCTCGGCAGCAGCCACCACAATGACGAAAAAGACAAATATCTGCCCATCCAGATTTCCGAGAAATCGCGAAAACGCAATGAACGCCAGATTCACCGCATTGAGCATCAACTCGATGCACATAAAAACGGTGATGATATTGCGCCGGAAAATGAATCCGGCAGCGCCAAGGACGAAGAGAATCACGCTGAGCGCCAGGTAATGTGAGAGCGGAACCATGTTCATCCCCAGGAGGAAGAAGGTAGAAGTTAGAACCTAGGGGGCTCATACCCACCCGATCTCTGCCTAAGTCCTAATCCCTAACCCGTGATCCCTAACCCCTGCCTTTCAGAATTCTTTCTTTGCCAAAACCACCGCGCCGAGCACTGCCACAAGGATCAAAATGGAGGTCACTTCGAATGGCAACACATAACTCCGGAAGAGCAAGTGGCCAATTGCGGCGGGACTTCCGTCGAGTTGTGCCGGCGCTGCCGCCGAAGTGGGCGGAAACTGATCCCAGATCACCACCAGCATTTCCACCAGAAAAGCGGCAATGAGGGGCGCTCCGAGCCATTTGGCTATACGGCTTCGCTGGCTCGGAACCTCGTGCCCGGCGTTGAGAAGCATAATGACGAAGACAAACAACACCATAATGGCGCCGGCGTAAACAATGACTTGCAGGACTGCCATGAACTCCGCGCCCAACAGCAAATACACCCCCGCTAACGAGCAGAGCACCACAATAAGGGAAAGCGCGCTGTACACCGGCGTGCGTTGCAGCACCATATTCAGCGCGGCCAGAATGGTCACAGCAGCGAAGATGTAAAAAAGGATCGTCATAAGAGCAGAATCCAGGAGCTAAAAGTCAGAAGCTTGAATGGCGCGAGCGCACGAACTCACGTCTCGGCAGACGGGTCAAAGACCTTCTAACTATTGACTCCTGACCTCTTCTTTCCTGTTTCTCCCTCACCCGTGCCAGGCAATCAGAAAACTCGTCACCAGGATATTCAGCAGGCCCAGGGGTAGAAGGAATTTCCAGCCCAGTGACATGAGTTGGTCGTAGCGGAAGCGCGGGAGCGTTCCACGCATCCAGATATAAAGGAACATAAAACAAAATACCTTCAAGCAGAACCAAAACACTGGGAGAAAAATCCTCACAATCGTCGGCATCCAACTAAACTCCGGACCGTGCCAACCGCCAAAGAAAAGCAGGGTAGCAAGGCAGGAGACCGTGATCATATTCGCGTACTCCGACATGAAGAACATGGCAAATTTCATGCTGCTGTATTCGGTGTGGAATCCGCCCACCAACTCCGTTTCTCCTTCGGGCAGATCGAAGGGTACACGATTGGTTTCGGCGATTGCCGAAGTGAAGTATACGAAAAAGCCGATGGGCTGGGCAACGATATACCAATGGGGCACCCAGGTGTTGACCCCCGATATATGCCAGAAACCGCTTTGCGCGTTAACGATCCCGCGAAGACTGAGCGTGCCGGCCATCATGAGCGTCCCAATCACCGCAAGGCCAAGTGACAGTTCGTAACTGATCATCTGCGCGGAGGATCGCAGCCCGCCGAAAAGCGAGTACTTGCTATTGGAGGACCATCCGGCGAGCGCGATACTGTACACGCCCAGGGAAGTGACGGCGAAGACAAAGAGCAGGCCGACATTCAGATCAGCGATTTGGAACTCAATCCGATGGCCAAAGAGGGTGAAGCCTTCACCAAATGGGATGACAGCAATGGAGAGAAACGCCAGGACAAATCCCAAAAAGGGCGCCAGCCAATAGATGATCTTATCGGCTTCGAGGGGCAGAATATCTTCCTTGAGTATGAACTTCGCGCCATCGGCCAGCGGTTGCAGCAGTCCGTGTGGGCCCACCAGGTACGGCCCCCACCGTGCCTGGATGTGCGCCACCACTTTGCGCTCCAGCCACGTGGTATACGCGATGCAGGTCAGCAAAATTCCGAGGACGACCGCAATCTTTACCAACGCGATGAGGAGGAGAACTGTCGTGTCAGAAAATGTGCCCATAGGGTTTCTTGGCTTCGTCCACTGAATTCAGCGCCCAGCTATACCGGCTTACGGTTCCCGATGTGAAGAGTGAATCTTGTGATGAAAAAACCAAATCGCTGCTGGCGAGTTCGGGAGGTGTGCCCGCCGGTTGAGTGGGCACGGCTCGACCCACCAGCAAGCTGGGCAGAGCGATGGCGTAGCCGGGTACGCACGCAATGATCTCACGCAGCACGTCGTCAGAGGAGCGATAGGTCCACGATTGGCCTAGCAACCGCGCGAGCGCCAGCAGGATTTCGAGGTCGCTACGCGTGCCCGCCTTGCGCATGGTTTTCTTAAGAATCTGTATCTGTCCACAAGTGTTCGTCACCGTGCCGGACTTTTCCGCGAAACTGGTGGCCGGCAGGACCACGTGGGCCGCCTCGGTGGTTTCAGTCGGGAACAACTCTGCGACCATCAAGAAGGCCAGCTTGCTGAAATGGTCCTTGGCGAGGTGAAAGGTCTTGGCGGGGTTTGAGCCAAACACCAGCAATGCTTTGATTTCGCCGGACTCGACTCCTTTGAGAATCGAGCGGATGTTGCGCCCCGGCGCCGTGGGGATTCTCCCATGCCATGCGGATTCCATGCCCTCGCGAGCTTTAGAATCGGAAAGTCCACCGTAGCCAGGCAGCGCGTCGGGCAGCAGCCCCAGGTCAGCGGCGCCGCGAGAATTGGCATAGTCTCCAAGTGCTATGAAGCGGGTGTGACCGGGAAGCGTTAAGCCCCATTGCACCAAGTCCGCCACGTCCTTGCCGCGGATCTCATCCCCGAAGATGATGATCGTGCCAGATTCCTTCTGCAACTTTTCGCCGAGGGATGCCAGCTCGCCGGCGATCGCGAATACCCCATCTGGTCCCATCGATGGCTTCCCTGCCAGGGCGCGGATGGCTTCAGCTTCGTTCCCTGCCGGAATGCTCACGCATTGCTTAGCCTGCCGCTGCAACTTGATGTCGTCGCTGTTCAGCAGGTATAGGTGGGCGTCATGTTGCCGGACCGCTTGCCGAATCTGAAAAGCGATCAGTGGGTGCTGGTGGGTTGGGTCGTTGCCGATTACGAGAATGCTCGACGCCTCACCAATGTCCTCAATGGTCGCGTAGCGGTCGTCAGTTTTGGCGGCGGTCAATGCACCCACGAGGGAAGGGAAGTCCGCGGTGCGATGGTGGTCGAGATTGTTCGTTCCCAGCACCGTGCGCGCAACACGGCCGAGCAAATAATTCTCCTCGTTCGTGGTGCGATTGGAACCGATGACGGCGATCGACGCCGGCCCATGCTCTTTCAGAATGGCGGTGATGCGCTCCGCCACCACGGCCAGCGCATCTTCCCAGGTGCCGGGCTCCTGCCGGCCATTCTTGCGAATCAGCGGCGCGGTGAGGCGCTGGTCATGGTTCACAAAGTCCCAACCAAACCGGCCTTTGACGCACAGAAACTCCCCATTGAAGCCGGAGTGATCGCGGTTATTGGCGCGAATTATTTCGTTGTTGCGAATTGCCAGTGTGGTCTTGCATCCATCGCCGCAGTGGTTGCAGATGGTTCCCGTGTAAGTGAGTTCCCATGGGCGCGTTTTGTAACGATAGGTGCCGCTGGTGAGTGCGCCCACGGGGCAGATGTCGATGCACATGCCGCACTCTTCGCATTCCAATTTCTCGCCCTGATTGGGAATGATCTCACTGTGCGCGCCACGGAAGCCGATGCCGTAAGCATTCACATCCAAGCCTTCGTCGCACACGCGCACGCAGCGGTAGCAGAGAATGCAACGCGGCCAATCGTAATAAACCAGATTGGAAAACTGGCGCTCCTCATGGTGGAGCTTGGATTCCATGAAGCGTGTCTCCGCCGCGCCATAGCGAAAGACCGCGTCCTGAAGTTCGCACTCACCCCCCTTGTCGCAGACCGGGCAGTCAAGCGGGTGATTGGTGAGCAGAAACTCCAGCATGGCCTTGCGGGCGTTCTTCACTTCCTCGGTTTCCGTGTAAACGATCATGCCGTTGGCGACCACCGTCGTGCAGGCGGTTTGGAGCTTGGGCATTTTCTCAATCGCCACCAGGCACATACGGCAGGCGCCCTGGAGGGTGAGGCCGGGATAATAGCAATATGACGGGATTTCAATGCCCGCCTGCTTGGCTGCCTCAATGACCAGCGTCCCTGGCGGGACTTTTACTTGTTGGCCGTTGATCGTCAAGGTCACGGGTTCGGCGGCGGGATTGACGCGCGGAGAAAGACTGGGGCTGCGGGTGTAGGGACCCGGGACCTGGAGGTTTTCCTCCTTGGGTGGCATGTCCAGGATGACGAACCGCGAATCGTGCGTCCGCTCATTCATGCGACGGTCACCGCCTTCTTTTCGTAAGGGCAGTACCCGAGTTTGACATGCTCTTCGAACTCGTGCCGGAACTTTTTCAAGATGCTGATGGTGGGCATCGCCGCGGCATCCCCGAGGGGGCAAAGCGTTTTGCCGAGAATATTGTACGAAACGTCCAGCGCGGTGTCGGGATCGTCGGATAGCGCTCCCCCTCCATGAAAGCGGTCGAACAAGTGCTTGAGCCAGGACGTCCCTTCGCGGCAGGGAATGCACCAGCCGCAGGATTCGTGCGCGTAGAACCGCATGATACGGCCTACGACTCTTACCATACACGTATCCTCATCCAGGACGATGACCCCACCGGAGCCCAGCATGGAACCGATCTTGGCCACCGAGTCGTAATCCATAGCGACGTCGATTTCGTCGGCCGTCAGCACCGGGCACGACGAGCCTCCCGGAATCACCGCTCTGAGTTTCTTACCCCCCAGCACGCCCCCCCCGACTTCCTCGATGATCCGGCGCAAGGGGAAACCCATCGGCAATTCATAGACGCCCGGCCGGGTGATGTGACCGCTCAGGCAAAAGAGGCGCGTGCCGCCATTTTTGGGCGAACCCAATTTGGAGTACCAGTCCGCTCCGTTCAGCAGGATATGAGGAACATTGGAAAGCGTTTCGACGTTGTTGATGACGGTGGGGCCGCCGTACAACCCTACCACCGCGGGGAAGGGCGGCTTGATGCGGGGGTAGCCGCGCAGACCCTCGAGTGAATTCAGCAGCGCAGTTTCCTCGCCGCACTCATAAGCGCCTGCTCCCGTGTGCGTGCAAAGTTCGAAATCGAAGCCGGAGCCCTGAATGTTTTTCCCCAGGTATCCGCCTGCGTAGGCTTCCGCCAGCGCCCGATCGACGATTTCGAGCAGGTAGCGATACTCGCCTCGGATGTAGATAAATCCCTGATGAGATTGAATGGCATAACCCGCGATGATAATACCTTCGATGAGCTGATGCGGGTCGTACTCCATCAGCGGGCGATCTTTGCAGGTGCCGGGTTCGCTCTCATCAGCGTTGCACACCACATATTTGGGCTTGGCCGATTGCTTGGGAACAAAACTCCATTTCATGCCGGTATTGAAGCCCGCGCCGCCGCGTCCCCGCAGGCCGGAGTTTTTTACTTCGTTGATGACGTCTTCGATCTTCATGGCCAGTGCTTTTTTCAAGGCCTGGTACCCTTCATGTTGAACGTAGACATCCAGGGAAGTGGAGTTGGGCAGGCCAAATCGCTTGCTGATGACCTTCACTTCCAGGGGGCTATTCCCCATCGGGTTGTTGTAGCCAGGCATGTTCGAAATTTGAAACTCGAAATTCGAAACTCGAAGGCCAGTGGGCAGCTTCCGATTTTCGAATTTCGATTTTCGTGTTTTGTCCTTACATTTTGGATCGCGGCTCTTTCTTCCTTAACTCCTCGATCAGCGCGTCGAACTTTTCCGGGGTCAGGTTTTCGTAAAAGTCGTAATTCACCTGCATCGCAGGCGCGCCGCAGCAAGCTCCCAGACACTCGACCTCTTCCAGCGAAAACAGGCCGTCCGGCGTCGTCTGTTTGTTTTTGATACCCAACTTCTTGCAGCAGTGTTCGAAGACTTCGTCGGCCCCGCGCAACATGCAAGAGATGTTGGTGCAGACCTGGACATTGTACTTGCCCACCGGTTGGCGGTGAAGCATGGAGTAGTAGCCGATGACCTCAACAACCTCGATGGGCCGCACATCCACGCGCCGCGCCACCTCGGCAATAACCTCTCCGCTCACGTGGCCGACTTCATCCTGCGCGTAGAGCAGCAAAGGAACCATAGCCGAGCGCTTCAACGGATAGCGCGCGATGAGTTGGTCGAATTTTCTCAGTAAGGATTCAGAGAGCATGTTACAAAGTGTAAAGTGTAAAGGTTAAAAGCTGAAAATGTTGTCTTTTACCCTTTACACTTCACCCTTTACCCTTTCTTATCGATCCACTTCTCCCAGGACGATATCAATAGTCCCGATGCATGCCACGACATCAGCGATCAATCGTCCTTCGATCAATTTCGGTAGTGCCTGCAAATTCGCGAACGAGGGGGCACGGACGTGGCAACGGAAAGGCTTGGGCGAGCCGTCGCTGACCATGTAGAAGGCCAATTCGCCACGCGGCGATTCAATGGCCTGATAGACCTCGCCGACCGGAGGGTGGAATCCCTCTGTCACAATCTTAAAGTGGTAAATCAGAGCTTCGATCGAGGTTTTCATGCTCTCGCGATCAGGCAGCACGATGTGCGGAGCGTCAGCCTTAACCGGGCCCTCCGGCAAGCCCGCCATCGCTTGATTCACGATTCTGAGCGACTCGCGCATTTCCGCGACGCGCGCCAGGTAACGCCCATACACGTCCCCTTCCGGGCGGGTCACGGATCTGAAATCAAACTTTTCGTAACTCGAATAGGGTTGCTTCTTGCGAATGTCCCAATCGACGCCGGAGCCGCGGAGTGACGGGCCCGAGAGGCCATAGGCGATGGCATCTTCGGCGGAAATGTAGCCCACCCCCTGCGTTCGGCGCAGCCAGATCGGATTCCGGGTGAGCAGCGCTTCGTACTCGTCGATGCGCGCGGGAAAGCTCTTGGCAAATTTTTCCACGCCCTTCAGCCAGCCCAATGGGGGTTCGAGCGCCAATCCCCCGACGCGGAAATAGCTGGTCATCATGCGTTGACCGGAGACGGCCTCAAAAATGTGCAGGATCTCCTCGCGCTCACGAAAGCAATAGAGAAAGACCGACATCGCCCCGAGGTCGATGGCGTGTGTTCCCAGCCACACCAGGTGACTCTGGATGCGCGTCAATTCGGTCAGGAGCACGCGAATCCACTGCGCCCGCGGGGGGATTTCCAACCCCAGTAGCTTCTCGATGGCCAGGCAGAATCCCAAATTATTTGAAAGAGGCGCGAGATAATCCATTCGGTCGGTGAGGGTGATCCCCTGGGAGTAAGTCTTGCTTTCGAATGATTTCTCGAAGCCGGTGTGCAAATAGCCGATGTCGTAAATGGCGCGTATAACGGTTTCGCCCTCGAGCTCCAGCACCAATCGCAGCACGCCGTGCGTGGAGGGATGCTGCGGGCCCATGCTCAGGATGACCCGCTCTTCCTTTCCCGGAACTCTCTCGAGTGTTACCGGCATCTAGCGGTAACCCTCCGTGGGATAGTCTTTGCGCAACGGGTAACCTTCCCATTCCTCCGGCAGCAGCATGCGGCGAAGGAACGGATGGCCATCGAAGATTATTCCAAAGAGATCGAAGACCTCTCGCTCAAACGCGTTGGCCGCGGGCCAAACGGGAATCGCGGTGATGAAGTGCGGGTTCTCGCCGCCCACACGAACTTTCAGGCGCAGGCGTTGGGCGGTCTCGATGGAGAGTAAATGATACACCAGCTCGAAACGCGGCTCCTGGGGGTAAAGGTCCAGGGCCGTGACATCGGCGAGAAAACTGAATTTCAGGCCGGGCTCGTCCCGTAGGAATTCGCAGGCGCGAAGGAAATGGGCGGGGCGGACGTGCACGGTTACCTCGTCGCGGAAAATACGCGCGTCTTCCACCGCCTCCGGGTCAAACTCCCGCAACTTCCGGAGAGCGAGGTTGGTTTCAGGATCGGCTACCATAGAATTGGCTAATCGGGAGATCGGGTGATCCGGACAAGTAAGGCATTGGGTGATCCGCTGACCGGGTGATCTGTATTTCTCTCATTCACCCGATTACCCGATCACCCGATCACTAGCGGGTCCAGTCGAGCGCCCCTTTCTTCCACAGATAAATATAGCCCGCGAGTAAAACGGCGATGTACAAAGTCATTTCAATGAAGCCGGACCACCTCAGGCTTTTGAAAACGACAGCCCAAGGATAGAGGAACACGGCTTCGACCTCGAAGAGGATGAAGATCATCCCAATCAGATAGAAGCTCACCGAAAAACTTCCGCGGGCATCGCCGACCGGAGGAATACCGCACTCGTAGGGGTCGAGTTTCTCTTTTGAGGGCCGTTTAACTCCCACCCACCAAGACAGGGCTAACATGCCGCCGGCAAGAGCCACGACGGCAATGAAATGCACCAGAAGAGGAATGTAAACTCCAGCCATTACAGTCACTTAGGAGGACTTTGATGTGTATAACCCTAACAGAAAACTATACGGGGCGCGTCCGAGTAGTGTCAAGTTTTTTCTTGCCTGCACGAAGGGGAGTCATTAACATCAGATTCATCAGATCAGGGGTTCTCGTTGTCGCGGGGATTTTGCCATGGTGATGGGGTTCAACACCGATATCAAGCACGAGGGGGTGGTTTATCACGTTCAGACCGAACCCCGGAAAGACGCGGGAATCGATACCACGGTGTACACAAGGGGCGCTGTCATTCACAAATTCAAGAGCTCGTATAAGGACATGCTGGACTCGCCCGACTTCAGCGATGAGAAGTTGCAGCGCCGCCTGGAAGACCAACATCGCCGCGTCATTGCGCGCATCCGGGGCGGTGAGATCAAATCTGCCGCCGATCAAGTGGGTCCCGCCTGACCCGGAGCCCTCCTTTATGAGTATCTATCTGAATGGGGAACTGTGCGAAGTTCCGGAAAACCTGACCTTGGCCGCGCTACTTGACTGGTTGAAGCTGCCCGCGGATCGCGTGGCGGTGGAGCGCAATCGCGAGATCGCAGCAAGATCCACTTGGGCCGAGACCATCATCCAGCCCGGTGACCGTTTGGAAGTGGTACACTTTGTGGGTGGTGGCACAGGAGAGATAATCGGGGCATCGGATCATTGGGTAAATTGAAAAACGAACACATCAATGCACGGCCAAGTCACAATTTCGCCCAAATCCTTGAGGGTGCAATTTCGCTTAGTCTGGCCGCAGCCAAAGCATCCTTTCCTGGGTCCTGAGCGTTAGTTGACATGAACCCTGTCGCGCACATCCCCGCGCCCTTCACCGTTGTTGATCTCCTGATCAAATTGGCGGTGATGGCCTTGCTGGCGGGTTTTATTGCCCGCTTCAGCATGTTTCGCAACCTGCTGGTAATTGAGCAGCGCGGCCCCCGCCAAAAGATTCAGTTTGCCGCATTTTTGGGCCTGCCGTTCATGGTGGGTGTGTTGGCCCGCTTGCTGGCGTCTTATCCCACCGCCGATCTCAGTTTGGAAGTGACGGTGGTGGCCGGATTGTTGGGTGGGACGATTGTGGGCCTCGCCGTGGCCTTGATTGTCAACCTGCCAATTTTGCTGATCGCGCTATGGGTTGCCGTTTTTTCAATATTTCCGGCCCTCGCCCAGAGCGCTCCGGCTTGGCTGATTCCGTATTACCGGCCCGAAGTTCTGGCGCCGCTCATGGCAACTCTCTATGCCGTTGCGGCGGGCACGGCGCGCTGGCTGTGTCCCGACAAAGAAGAAATTTGGAAATTTACGCCTTCCATTGAATTGAGCCTTTGGCGTTCGATCCGGCAAAAATTCAAGCATCCGGCCATTGACTGGCAAGTCCTCTTTACGCTCATCTGCATTATCCTGGAAATGACTCGCATGTGGGTGGGGCCTCTCTGGCGCGGCGCGTTGTTTTACCCCAGCTCACAGCACTTCTGGACCCGCGTCCTGATTGTCCTGGCCAC
>JBEKLF010000096.1:0-27674 GCA_050010335.1 Terriglobia bacterium | reverse complement strand
TGGACAACTGGCCGTCGGAAAGGCCGTCAAGAGCCGTGCGGGCGGATCGGATAGACCTGTTGACAGACCGAGCGCTGGTCGGCCGCCCAGCCTGGTTTCTTACTGTCTGAATCGCAGATTCCAATATCCAGAATTCAGTGGGCAGACTGGGGGGGCATACCATTCGACCGGCTGTGGGGATTGCTTGCGTCGACATCAATGTGGCGCCTGAGGCACGGCATCAAATTGGGGGAATCGAGCTACTGGATCGGGGTGGTTCAGTGTTGGGCCGGCGCATCAGAGGAGCCAGGGGCTGCCGCTCTTGATGCCGCCCTCCCCGCGGGCGGAATAAAGATGGGTATCACCATTGCGGATAGAATCGCCAAAACGGCCAAACCAACCAGGACAAAGAAAAGGGGCACACGCCATTTCCGCTTCGGTTTGTTCATTAGAACTTTCCTCTCGCTGGAATCAACTTGAAGCAATTTAATCTCCAGTTTGGCGAAAGCACTGCCCTCAAAAGAGTATCATAACTTATAAGAATCAATTAGTTGAGAGCATTCAAGGGACCGCCGGCCGGCGAGGGCGGAATCCCCTATGAAAGTGACGGAATTCGGCGTTCCCTGAGTGACACTCTACGGCTGTGAGAGCGAGCCAGCGCGGCCCACCTTCGGGAGTTTCGCCTGGCTCGAAAAGGTGCAACCTGCAATCACACCACCAAGCCTTCCACATGCATTTCACGGACGCGTGATTTCTCCTATAATGGGGTTTCATTCGAAAGGCATTCTCATGATCTTGGTCATCGATAATTACGATTCTTTTACCTACAACCTCGTTCAGTATTTGGGGGAGTTAGGCGCGGATCCTCAGGTTGTTCGGAATGACCAGACCACCCTGGAGGCGATTGCAAAGCAGGCTCCAGAAAGAATCGTGATCTCGCCAGGCCCGAAGACTCCTTCGGAAGCCGGAATCTGCCTTGATGTCATCACTGCTTTTGCGGGGAAGATCCCGATCCTCGGGGTATGCCTCGGCCATCAGGCGATCGGGCAGGCGTTCGGAGGCCACGTCATCCGGGCGCCGCAACTGATGCATGGAAAGACCAGCGAAATTCGGCACGACGGCAAGACGATATTCGCGAGGTTGCCCAACCCTTTTCCGGCAACGCGCTACCACTCGTTGATTGTTGAGCGCGCTACGCTCCCGGATTGTCTGGAAATCTCGGCATGCACTTCCGACGGGCTTATCATGGGCCTCCGCCACAAGAAGATGAAAGTCGAAGGCGTTCAGTTCCACCCCGAGTCAGTCCTGACCAATGCGGGCAAAGAACTCCTAGGCAACTTCCTGCAATTGTAACGCGCTGTCGTTGCAGGTCCATAAATACAGGGCAATCCCAACTGGAGGGTCGGTGGATTCACAATCTCGCTATGACGTGATCGTGGTTGGCTCCGGAGCGGCGGGCGGCATCGCCGCGTACGTTCTCGCGACGAAGGGTCTGAGCGTGCTCTGCCTGGAAGCGGGGCGCACGATCGACTCCGGGGAGGATTTCCATCCCCACAAGATGCCTTACGATTGGCCCTACCGCGGTCACGGCAAGCCCGGGCAATACGGCAAGCTCCCCCAGGGCATGGGATGGAAGATTTCCGAGTGGACGGATCATCTCTACACGATCCCGCAGGAAGATCCTTATGCCCTCGCACCCGGTTCAAAATTTACGTGGACGCGCATCCGCGCAGTGGGTGGCCGCACGAACGTCTGGGGCCGCTCCTGCGACCGCTTCGGGCCGCTCGATTTCAAACCCAAGAGCCTCCAGGATGGGTGGGGCGACGACTGGCCCGTGACCTACGACGAAGTCGCTCCCTATTACGACCATGTCGAGAAACTCATCGGCGTGTCCGGCCTTTCCGACGGAGTCTACAACACCCCGTGCGGAAAGAACCTCCTTCCCGCCTTCCGCCCCCGCTGCGGTGAGTGGCTGGTCAAGCATGGCGCGGAAAGGCTCGGAATCAAGGTGCTGCCGCTGCAACTGGCCGTGCTGAGCCAGAGTTATGACGGCCGGCCGGAGTGCCACTACTGCGGCGCATGCAACCATGGCTGCGATACAGCTTCACGCTTCAGCTCCCCCGATGTGCTGGTGCCCAAGCTCGAGAAACTCAAGAACTTCACACTGCGGCCCAACTCGGTGGTCCACACCGTGCTGCGGGATAAAGACACGGGAAAAGCTCGCGGCGTGACCTATATTGACGCGCACAATGGGCAGGAGTATGAGGCCTACGCGAAGGCCGTGGTGCTGGGTGCGTCGATGGTGGAATCCATCCGCATTCTCTTCAATTCTCGGGATCGAGATTCTCCGCAAGGGCTCGCCAACTCCAGCGGGGTGCTGGGCAAGTACCTGACGGAGCATGTGGCATTTAACGATATCCCCGCCTTCTTTCCGCAACTCGTGGGCCGACCCGTCTCGAACGACGATGGCCCCGGGGAAGCGAGTCTTTATATCCCGCGATATTACTACAGCAAGGATCAGAGGAAATTCCAGCGCGGCTTCCGGCTGCAATTCTACGCGGGGTGTGGCGAGGGGCCCGGGCACGGCGCGTCGCTTCCGGGTTTCGGCGCCGCTTACAAGAAGCGCATCAAGGAGCTTTATCCGGCGAATGTTTCCATCGGCGGTTACGGAGAGGGGCTGGCTTTCGCGTCGAACTACGTCGAAATCGATCCCGGTGGGCTCAAGGACCGTTACGGGATTCCGCAGGTGCGTTTCCACACTACCGCCGAGTACGGCCACGCGTTCGCCATCCGCGATTTTATGTACGACGACATGGAGAGAATCCTGAAGGCGTCGGGGGCCGAGATTTTGCCTTACCAGAAAGTGAACCCTTCTCCGCTTGGGGCCGTAACGCATGAGGCCGGCGGCGCGCGGATGGGCGACGACCCGAAGGCCTCCGTGCTTGACACGTGGAATCGCTGCCACGACGTGAAGAATTTGCTCGTCGTGGATGCTGCGAGCTTCGTTTCGCACCCGGAAAAGCACACGACGCTGACCATCATGGCGCTCGCTTATCGCGCCGCCGATCACTTGGCGGAAGAATTCCGAACAGGAAATGTTTAGGAGCACTGCCGGTGTCATTTGACGCCGAGGCCAAATCCCGGTCGCGAGGTTAAAATGACGGACGAGATCATCGGGCGAAGAAAGGCCCTGAAATATTTCGGTGTTCTTGCGGCCAGCGCCGCCGGACAGGAATTCTTGGCTTCCTGGCTTCCCGCCGCTGATGGCGGCCATTCCGCGCACTTGCTTCATAGCGCAGCGCAGACGCCCAACGTCAACGCCGGCGGTCCCTTCTTGCCGAAATATTTTTCGCCGGAGCAATACTCCACGGTCGAGATCCTCACGGAGCTGATTATTCCCGCTGACGATCAGCCGGGAGCCAAGGAAGCGCAAGTGGCGCGGTTTATCGATTTCGTCGTCTTCTCGGCCGCCGAGCACGAGCCCCATTTGCAGGAAGAATGGAAGGAAGGACTTGCCCTGTTGGACAAGTTGAGCCGCGAGAAGCTCGGCCACGATTTCCGTGATCTCCACAGGCCCGAGCAGAAAGCGCTGCTCACTGAAATGAGCGTGCCGGAACACGATCCCCAGGCAACTCATCCGGGCTTCGCGTTTTATCGGCTCGTAAAGGGAATGACCGTGGAGGGCTTTTACACGTCGAAGATCGGACTGGTGGACGTGCTGGGGTATCAGGGCTGCGCGTACCTCTCGGAATTTCTAGGTTGCACGCACCCCGAACATCAAGCGTGATGCGGCCGGTTGGCGTCTCCAGGGCATCGGGGCAAAGTCAAGGGCGGTAGCGCTCGGTGAATTCCACGAGGGCCCGAAGTTTCCCGCGTGCAGCGCCCGAATCGATGGCATCTGCCGCCAGTTGAACGCCCACGCGAAAGTTTTGCGCTTTTCCCCCCAAAGTGAATGCAGCCGAAGCGTTCGCCAGCACCACATCACGATAGGGGCTGCGTTCACCTTCTAAGACGCTCAATAGCAGGCGCGCATTCGTCGTTGTGTCACCGCCTCGTAGTTGATCGATCGAGGCCCGCGGCAAGCCGAACTCATCTGGTTGCACTTCGCGCGTCTGGACTCCCTTCGGGAAGATTGCCGAAAGCCGTGTCGGGCCGGTGGTGGTAATTTCATCGATGCCGTCCGAGCCCGCCACTACATAAGCGTTTTTGGTCCCTACCGCTCGTAGCGTCTCCGCCATCATTTCCGTACGCGCAGCATCAAAGACTCCAACTAACTGGATGGTCGCGGCCAGAGGGTTGGTAAGTGGGCCGAGAAGATTGAAAACCGATTTGGTCTTGAGCACCCGCCGCGCATTCATCACGTGCTTCATGGCAAGGTGCAGGCGGGGCGCCAGCAGAAAGACCATTCCGACTTCCTCGAGGCATTGGGGTATTCGCTCCAGGGGCAGATCCATCGCCACTCCCAGAGTTTCGAGTACGTCGGCACTTCCGCAGCGGCTTGAGATCGAGCGATTGCCGTGCTTCGCCACGCGCACGCCTGCCGCTGCCGCAACCAGTGCGGCCGCCGTCGAAACGTTGAAGGTACCGTGGCCGTCGCCGCCGGTGCCGCAGGTGTCGAGTAAAGGCTCTCCATGCGAGATATTTTCAACCCGCACTCCGGCCGCGAGCAAGGTTTCTGCGGCGTGTGCGCGCATGACTTCCGCAAATCCCACAACCTCATCAGCGTGCTCACCCTTGTCGCGTAGCGCGGCGAGAAACGCTACGACCTCCTCGTCCGCGACGGATCCCGACAAAAGGAGTTGCATGATCTGCCGCGCTTCCGCGCGCGTGAGGTGCCTCTGGGCGGTGATGGATTCGATGGACTCCCGAATGGTCATAGTATTCTGAGGAGATCAACCTTGATCCCGTGTCAGTCGCGGGTCAATTCTATTTTGAACCGGATCTGCCCGGCCATTTGGCTAGGTAAAGCCGCCCCTACATCGTCAACTCGACCATCAGCTTAGTGCAGACAGGCTCGCTTTAGTATCCGCACATATGGCATAGTAGTTTCTGGCGTGCGAGGTGTTTCATGATTGAACAGCATAAGGTCAACAAAGTCAGAACCTGGGGTTATGCCATCGGAATAATTGTTTTTGTGGCAGTTGTAGTTTGGAAATTCGTGGCCCGCTGAAAACAATTTTTATAACGACCAACCCCGCGGCTTGCATGACCCATTCGTGTGCCGCCACCTTTGAAACTCCAATCCCATCTGCTCTGTGTGCCGTTCATTGCAAATCTCGTGCAGATTCCCTATACTTCTTGATTCCCAGGTGAGCGGCCTGAGCTTTCTAGTGTAAGCTGCTTCACCAGCTTTGCCAAAACTTGATTTCAAATCCAGTCGTTACTCGCCAGGCTCGTTTCAGCATTTTGCAACTGACGACGGACAACTGACGGCGAACAGCCCTTAAAATGAAAATTCACGAATATCAAGCAAAACAGATTCTTGCAAAGTTTGGAGTCACGGTGCCGCGCGGGGAGATCATTGCCAAGCCCGAGGACGCTCGCGGTGTGGCGAAAACACTGGGCGGTGGCACCGTGGTGGTCAAGGCGCAGATTCACGCGGGTGGCCGAGGCAAGGGCGGCGGCGTGAAACTGGCCCACAATCCCGAAGAAGCCGAGACCTTGGCGGGCAAAATTCTGGGCATGACCCTGGTCACTCATCAGACCGGGCCCGAGGGCAAGGTGGTCAAACGCGCGCTGATCG
Organism: Terriglobia bacterium; assembly: GCA_050010335.1. Lineage (GTDB taxonomy): Bacteria > Acidobacteriota > Terriglobia > UBA7540 > UBA7540 > Bog-366. The sequence continues at coordinate 21,952 of JBEKLF010000096.1, read as the reverse complement.
AGGAGGGCCTCCAGATCGCGCGCGAACTCTACCTCGGCATTGTCATCGACCGCGCTTCCGGCAGGCCTGTATTCATGGCCTCAAGCGAAGGTGGCGTGGAAATCGAAGTAGTTGCCGCCGAGCATCCGGAAAAACTTCTAAAAGAATTCATCGACACGAGTGTTGGCTTTCAGGCCTTCCAAGCGCGCAAGCTGGCCTTCGGCTTGGGACTCGAGGGCAAGGTCGTAAGCGAAGCGGTGCGCCTCTTTCTAAACCTCTATCGCGCTTTTGAAGCCACGGATGCTTCACTGGTGGAGATCAATCCCTTCGTCATTACGCGTGACGGCCGAGCTATCGCGCTCGACGCGAAAATGAACTTTGACGATAATGCCCTCGCCAGGCACCCGGACATCCGCGAACTGCGCGACCTCGATGAAGAGGACCCGCTGGAAGTGAAGGCCTCAAACTACGGACTGAATTACATTCGGTTGGATGGCAACGTGGGCTGCATGGTGAACGGCGCGGGGCTCGCGATGGCCACCATGGACATCATCCAGTACGCAGGCAGCCGCCCGGCCAACTTTCTCGATGTGGGCGGCGGCGCTAACGAGGAGCAAGTTCGCCGCGGATTTGAAATCATCCTGAGCGATGCCAACGTGCGCGCCGTTCTGATCAACATCTTCGGCGGAATCATGCGCTGCGATATCGTTGCCAACGGGGTGGTGGCCGCGGCGAAAACGCTCGGCATCAAAGTTCCCATCGTCGTGCGCCTGAAAGGCACCAACGTGGAACTCGGCCAGAAAATCCTCAAGGAGTCTGGCCTTAACTTCGAGGTTGCCAACGATATGAAAGAGGCGGCGGAAAAAGTCGTGGCCGCGGCAAACCGATCCTAAAGCAAATAACCGAATCAGGAATTCTCCATGTCGATCTTAGTCGATGAAAACACCCGCTTGGTCGTGCAAGGCATCACTGGCCGGGAAGGGACGTTCCATACGCAGCAGGCCGTTGCCTACGGCACCAAGGTGTTCGCGGGCGTGACGCCCGGAAAAGGCGGGACCACCGTCGACGGCATCCCGGTATTCAACACAGTGCAAGAGGCAGTGGACAGGACCGGCGCGAATGCGTCCGTGATCTTTGTACCCCCTCCCTTCGCTGCCGACGCCATAATGGAGGCCGCGGACGCCGGGCTACCTCTCGTTGTTGCCATCACCGAAGGTATTCCCACGCTCGACATGGTACGCGCGGCACGTTTTTTGGCCGGCAAGCCGACCCGCTTGATTGGCCCCAATTGCCCCGGCATCATTTCTCCGGGTAAATGCAAAATTGGCATTATGCCTGGGCAAATCCACCTTCAGGGTCACGTGGGCGTGGTTTCGCGGAGTGGCACGTTGACCTACGAAGCAGTTGGCCAGCTCACGGCGCTGGGCATCGGACAATCGACCTGCATCGGAATCGGCGGCGACCCCATCATTGGCACAAGCTTCGTGGACTCGTTGCGGCTTTTTAACGACGATCCTGAAACGCATGGCATCGTGATGATCGGGGAAATCGGCGGGATGGCGGAAGAAGAGGCCGCGGCCTTCGTCCAAGCTCACGTCAAGAAACCCGTAGTGGGATTTATCGCGGGCCGGACCGCGCCTCCCGGGAGGCGCATGGGGCACGCCGGAGCGATTATTTCCGGGGGGAAGGGAACCGCGGCTGACAAGATCGCGGCGCTTCAGGCGGCCGGCATCGCCGTCGCTGAAAGCCCCGCGCTCGTCGGTGACGCCATGGCGAAAGCAATTGGTGAATTGTGATTGGTGATTTGCGATTGGGGTAACTCCCACGAGCCTCCCGAGAGTTTCAAATCACCATTCGCCAGTCACGAATAAAGGAGATTTATGTCAATCGAACGGACTCTTACGATCATAAAACCCGACGCCGTCGCTGCGGGACATATCGGGGACATCATCAAGATCTTTGAGGCGAATCAACTCAAGATCGTGGCATCTCGCCTCGTGAATCTCAGCAAGAAGGAAGCCCAGGGGTTCTATGCTGTTCACCGGACCAAAGGTTTCTTTGAAAGCCTCACGAGTTTCATGAGTTCTGGCAGCGCGTTGGTGATGGTGCTGGAAGGCGAAAACGCCATCCTTCGCCTGCGCGAGGTAATGGGCGCGACAAATCCCGCCGATGCCGCGTCAGGCACAATCCGCAAGCTCTACGCTTCAAGCATTGAGCACAACGCCGTCCACGGCTCCGATGCCCTGGAAACGGCTGCCTACGAAATGGGTTATTTCTTTCCCGGCATTGACCTGATTTAGAGTTAACTCGGGATTCTCCGCAGAGAGACCGGCCCTGATTTGGAAGTTGCGCCTATTCCTAGGACTCGCACAGAACGGAGGGGATTTGCGGGGGATGAACCCGCGACGGCGTGGCAGGCGCCAAACGAACCCTCGTACTAAAAAATAACTTGACAACTGGATAAACATGGAGTAGAATCCTTCTTATGAGTGGCCCGTTGTCTTGCTCCTGCCCTGCCTTCCTCCTCAATTCTCAGAGTGGTGCCCAACTTGTGGAAAACTATAAGAAATGAAGGTTGCTCCTGAGATGTTATTGAAAACAAAGGACCGATGAAAGACAAAATGTCACCCACCCTGAGATGTTGCTGAAAACAAAGCGATTATCTGAAATGCTGAGATGTAGATGAAAATGAAGTAGATACAACGAAATTTACCCACTGAAACCAGTCAAACTCCCCCTGTTCTCCGGCTTAGCAGCTATCTTATAGAAATCACAGCAAGTTACCCAAGCTTCGGTGGTGCCGATCTGCTTCTACCCTGAGATATTCTTGAAAAGAAATGGGTTAGCCTGATCCCCGGCTGTGGTTTGCGGCCCCATCAAGAAGCCCTCGCGCGGTCTTGACAACCGCCTCGCCGGCAGCGAGGATGGATGAGGGATTCGATGAGCGGCGCAGCTTCATTCCAATTAGGACGATTTCTGGTCATCGCAGGAGTCATTCTGGTGGCGCTTGGACTTATCTTCATAGCCGGATCGAGATCTTCTTTCTTGAGCCTCGGCCGCCTTCCCGGTGATATTTCAGTCAGGGGCAAGAGCTTTCAGTTTTATTTCCCGATTGTGACTTGCCTGGTGTTGAGCATCGCCGCCACGATGATCATGTGGGTGATTTCGCTTTTGACTCGGAAATAGGACGCCCGTAGTCCGTAAGCAGTTTCCATTCGCGGCGCGAAGCGAATGACCAAGGACCACGGACGAGTGACGGTCTTTTCTTGACTCAACCCTCTCTCAATTTCGGGCCGGTTCGAAAGATCTACAGTGTGGCGGAGCTGAGTCTCGAGATTCGCAACCTTTTCGAAAGACAGTTTCCGGACGTTTGGGTGACCGGGGAAGTGTCCAATCTTCGCGCGGCCGGTTCCGGTCACCTCTATTTCACGCTCAAAGATCAAACCGCTCAGTTGCGCGCCGTATGCTTTCGCAACCAGGCGCGCTATTTGAAATTCAAGCCGCAGGATGGGCTGGCGGTGATAGCCCGCGGTCGACTGAGCGTCTATGAAGCGCGGGGTGAATATCAGCTCTACGTGGAATTCCTCGAACCGGCAGGTCTGGGCGCTCTCCAACTCGCTTTCGAGCAACTGAAACAAAAGCTCGCGGCCGAAGGCCTCTTTGACCCGACGCGCAAGATGCCGCTGCCGATGCTTCCCTGCAGCGTCGGAGTGGTCACCTCACCTACGGGCGCAGTGATCCGCGACATCCTCAGGGTTCTTCAACGGCGTTTCCGCAACATCAACGTGCTCGTTTATCCCGTGAAGGTTCAGGGCGAGGGTGCGGCCCAGGAGATCGCTCAAGGCATCGAATGCTTTAATCGCCATGCGCCCGTCGACGTGATGATCGTGGCCCGGGGAGGTGGGTCGCTCGAAGATCTTTGGGCATTCAACGAGGAGGTGGTGGCGCGGGCTATCGCCGCGTCGAAGATCCCGGTGATTTCCGCCGTCGGCCACGAAACGGATTTCACCATTGCGGATTTTGTCGCGGACTTGCGCGCGCCCACACCCTCAGCCGCAGCGGAGTTGGTGGTGCGCCGCAAACAGGATTTGGCGTCCGAGTTGCAAGACCGCGCGCGCCACATGGGGCAGATGATCCGCCTGAAGCTTTCCGAAGCCCGGCACGCGCTGATGGAGCTTCGCACGCACCAGGTTTTCCAGTCGCTCTCGATGCGTCTCGCGGAACGCGCGCAGCGGGTGGATGAATGCGTGGGCGCGCTCGAGCGGTCGATCCGCTCGCGCTTGCACACGGCGCGGCAGGAGTGGCTGCGCGCCTCGGCAGGGGTGGTGCGCTATGATTTCACTCGCCACGTTCGACTGAAGCGCGCCGGCCTGGAAGAGCGCGAGCAGAGGTTCCAGAACGACTTCCGGCGTTTCCTTACGGAGCGACGCAATCGCCTGACGCAACTGGAGACGGTGCTGAAAGAGCGCAGCCCGCGCACCATTTTGGAACGCGGCTATTCCATTACCCGGGACGCGGAGGGAAAAATCGTGCGCGATGCTGCGCAAGTGGCGATGGGAGATGAGATATCCGTTCACCTTGCGCGAGGAGGACTGGCGGCGATTGTTAAGGATCGAAAAGCCTGAGCTGATTGCCGAGGCGTGCAATTCGGGGTCAACAATTGGTGATGGGTGATTTGTGATTTGCGATTGCTCCGTGTGACTTGGCCGCTGTCGGCTTGGCTCGGAAGCGTTACGTGAACTCGCTGGGTTATCATCTTCAATCACCAATCGCAAATCACAAATAGCTCAAGGAACCGCTTCACCGCCTATTTCTTCTGCAGGACCGCCAACTGCATGAGGAAACGGCGAGCGTCGGCAAAGCGCGTGAGCCTTCCGTCGGCATCCAGGAAAACCATGATCAGCGACCGACCCTGAGCCTTCACCTTCATTACAACGCAACGGCCCGCTTCGTTGGTAAATCCGGTCTTTTGCACCTCGATGTCCCAGTCGGGCCGGCCCACCAGGCGATTGGAGTTGATATACATAAGAATGTAACGGCCGATCTGTACGTCGTGCCGAGGGTCAGTCGTGAATTCCCGAATCAGCGGATATTGATCCGCGGCGCGGAGGAGTTTGGCCAAGTCGAAGGCGGTCGAGACGTTTTCATTCGTCAAGCCATTGGGATTGACAAAGTGCGTTCGGGTCATCCCCAATTCCGCTGCCTTTGCGTTCATGGCATCGATGAAGGCGGGGCGTCCACCGGGGTAATAGCGGCTGAGTGCGGCGGCTGCACGGTTTTCCGAAGACATCAGCGCAAGGTGCAACATATCTTCCCGGCTCAGCGTCCAGCCGATTTGCAGCCGGGAGATCGTTCCCATCACCAGATCCCGATCATCGTCGCTGATCTTGAGCTTCTCTCCCAGAGGTGATTTGGCATCGAGCGCCACCATGGCCGTCATCAATTTGGTGATGGAGGCGATGGGCACAACCCGGTCCGCATTCTTTACCAGCAGTTCTTCGGAAGTATAGGCATCTTCCACCAGCGCAATCCTCGATCTTATATTCAGCCGGGATTCTGAACCCTGGGTTGGGGAGGATTTCCTTGGTGCCGCAATCGAGGGAGGTTTGGGAGCGGGAGGGGATGTCCGAGTGGGTGCAAGCGCTTCATCGCCACTTTGCGCGGCGAAAACGATTCCCGTCGCGCCCGTGCGCCCGGAGGAAAAAGAAAGGCTGAGGGCTGCCAGAGCAAGCGCGGCAACACCGATACCTCTGCCCATCCAGCAGACCCGAGGCGCATGTGGTGAAGAACAAGTCATCCAGTTCTCCGAAGGCGCTTGCCGGTTTCGAATCCGGAAAGCTCGGCATTGATCCAGGGGTCTTAGTCCTGAAAACCCTCTGTCTATAATTTGTACCCGATTTTCCTCAGGAAGTCCCTGCGGAATTGAATGTCGGCGTCGGTCTCGATGCCACGAGTCTTCGCGCCGTCAATGACCCCCAAGATTCCACGGCCTTGCTCGGATTCCGCGACGATCACCTCCACGGGGTTTGCGGTGGCGCAGAAGACCTGGCAGACCTCAGGGACGCTCTTCACTGTGTTCAGAATGTTGATGGGGAATCCGCCTTCCATGAAGATAATGAAGGCATGACCGCAGGAAAGAGCTAGGGCGTTCTTCTGCGCGATTTCGATCAGATTGGGATCATTCCCAGCAAAGCGCACCAGCGCCGGGCCAGAAGATTCGCAGAAACCAACGCCGAATTTCATCTGGGGTGCGGTCTGCACAATGGCTTCGTAAAGATCCTCGACCGTCTTGATAAAGTGCGACTGGCCGAGGATGAAGTTCATGTCAGCGGGCTTCTCGATGCTGACGGTTTTGAGTTCCATAAGTGGCTCCCGAGATGATCTCATGAAGATTCTATCGTGAGTGAGTTCCGGAGAGTGGCATTTCACGGCCGAACGACTGGAAGCGTTCCCTCAGTCCTCCGAAACCTTAAGAACGGCGAGGAACGCTTCCTGGGGAATATCGACGCGGCCCACGCGCTTCATGCGCTTTTTGCCTTCCTTTTGTTTCTCCAGCAGCTTGCGCTTGCGCGAGATGTCACCGCCGTAGCACTTGGCTATTACATTCTTGCGAATGGCCGCGACATTCTCGCGGGCGATGACACGCGAGCCGATGGAGGCTTGGAGGGCGACCTCGAACATCTGGCGGGGAATCAGTTTGCGCATGCGAGTGCAGAGAGAACGTCCGCGCGCGAAGGCGGCGTCGCGATGGCAGATGAAGCTGAGCGCGTCTACGGGTTCACCCGCGACCAGGAAATCCACCTTGACCAGGTCGGAGACCCAGTAACCCGCAAAATGATAATCGAGCGAGGCGTACCCGCGCGAGACCGACTTGAGCCGATCATAGAAGTCCAGCACGATTTCGTTCAGCGGCAACTCGTAGGTCAGCAGCACGCGCTTTCCGGAAACATATTCAAACCCTTTCTGCACGCCGCGTTTCTCTTCGAGCAGCGCCAGGATTCCGCCCAGGAACTCATCCTGCGTGAAAATCTGGGCGCGAATAATGGGCTCCTCGACCTTCTCAATATCGCCTGATGGGGGAAACTTAGTGGGGGTGTGAACTTCCAGAACCTCTCCTGCCTTGGTGGCGATGCGATAACGCACGCTGGGTGCGGTGGTGATGAGGTCAATATCGAATTCGCGCTCCAGCCGCTCTTGCACGATTTCCATATGAAGCAGACCGAGGAAGCCACAGCGGAATCCGAAACCCAGCGCCTCGGAATTCTCCGGTTCGTGGATCAGCGAAGCGTCGTTAAGGCGTAACTTGTCAATCGCATCGCGCAAATTCTCATAGGCGCTGGAGTCCACCGGGTAGAGACCCGCGAAGACCATGGATTTGATTTCTTCGAAGCCCGGCAAGGGACCGGGAGCCGGGCGCGCGTCATCGGTGATCGTGTCGCCAATGCGCGATTCCGAAATGCGTTTGATGTTGGCGACGACAAAACCGACTTCGCCAGCCGTCAGTTGCTCTACACGAACGGGTTTGGGAGTAAGCACCCCCAAATCCTCAACGTTATACACCTGGTTATTTGACCAGAGCTTGATGCGCATTCCCGTGGAAAGCGTGCCTTGCACAACGCGCGCCAGAACCACGACGCCGCGATAGGGATCGAACCAGGAGTCGAAAATCAGCGCCTGGAGCGGGGCCTCGGGAGATCCTGCGGGCGGGGGGATGCGGGCGACAATTGCTTCCAGCACGTCCTCAACCCCGGTGCCGGCCTTCGCGCTGATCAGCAGCGCTTCCTTGGGGTCAAGAGCCAGAGCGTGCTCGATCTGCTGCTCGGTGGATTCGATGTCGGCGCCCGGCAGATCAATTTTGTTGATCACGGGCACAATGGTGAGACGATTGTTCATCGCCAGTTGCGCGTTAGCGAGGGTTTGGGCTTCTACCCCCTGCGAAGCGTCGATCACCAGCACGGCGCCTTCGCAAGCGGAGAGGCTGCGCGAGACTTCGTAGGAAAAGTCCACGTGTCCCGGCGTGTCAATGATATTGAGCTGGTATTCGTTGCCATCGCGGGCGACGTAATGCAAGCGGACGGCGTGGGCCTTGATGGTGATCCCGCGCTCGCGTTCCAGATCCATGGAGTCGAGGACCTGCTCCGACATTTCGCGCTTGGAAAGCGCGCCGGTGATCTCGAGCAGACGGTCGGCCAGCGTAGACTTGCCATGATCGATGTGAGCGACAATCGAAAAGTTGCGAATGAAGCGAGCTTCGGTCATGGATCCATCGATTCGCCGGTTCCGCGCAGAATGCTAACCAAGGAGAGTTTCACCGCGTGGTGCGAGTGGTGAGAGCAGGCCCTTGCCAACCGCGAGACTATTTTCTAACCCTTTGAAAATCTAGCAAAAGGGAGCTATCCTGTCAAACCGGAAGTCGACAGCGACCTCCGACGTGGGCGCCAAGGCCTTTACATGAGACGATGCCAGACTTAGACAAATTATACGAAAAAGCTGACAAGTATCTCCAGCGGCAGAAGTTTGAAGCTGCAATCGAGACCTATCAGGAAATCATCCGTTACGAGCCCACCGCTGAGGAAGCGCTGATTAACCTGGGTGACCTCAGTGCCAAATTAAACCGCACCGCTGAGGCGATGCGCTACCAGGTTCAACTGGCGGATTTCTACATCAAGCGGGGTGACCTTCCCAAGGCTATCGCCACCTGCCGGAGAGTATTGAAGCTATCGCCGCAGGATGTTATGACCTTGATGAAACTGGCAGGCCTGCTGGAAAAAAGCCAGAAGAATACCGAAGCACTCGAAGCATACCGTGAGTCTCTGGGACAATACCGCATATCCGGCTCGAACGCCCAGATGGTCGAATGCCTCACCCGCATCGTCAAGCTTGACGCCAACAATCTGGACGAGCACCTGGAGTTGGCCGAATTGGCCAGTCGCTCGCGTCAAACCAAGGTTGCGATGCCGGCGCTCCTCCGGGCCGCGCAACTCGCCCGCCGCGCCGGGGATGAAACCCGTTGGGAGAAGCTTATTGACCAGGCGCACGCACTCGATCCCGCCGATGAAGTTGCCTCCACCGCTGCCGTTGAGATCTATTTGAAGCGCGGAAACTTTGTCGAAGCCACAGAACTGATTGAGCCTCTGTTAGCGAAAAACCCCGATGATCTGGAAGTGCTGGAGATGGCTTGCAGGGGTTATCTCGGAGTTGGCAATTACACCCAGGCGCAGCCGTTATGCTGGAAGCTCTATAACGCTAAGCCCGAGCACGTGGATCTTGTACTTAAGCTCATGGAAGGCCTGGTCCAGAGCGGAGCTGTCCACCAAGTGTTGGGAACGGTGATTAAGCTTAAAGAGCGCCTTATCAAGCAGGGCGAGCGGAACGAATTCCTGAATATCATAGAGAAATTGTACGAAATGGATGAGTCTAACCTCGAAGTTCTGGAAGTTCTCTCCGCCCTTTATAACGAAATGAACAAGGACGATGGGCTGCGCCGATCGCTTTCGCGCTTATTCAACCTTTACCTGGCTAGCGAGAAATATCAGAAGGCGGCGGACACTTTGGAACGGATCCTGGATGTTGATCCTTACGGCGAAGGTCACCACGATCGGCTTCTCAACTTGGAAGGACACATCGACTCGATCTGGTACAACAATATCCTCTCGCGCACCGAACCGCCTTCGTCCACGCGAACGTCTCCTGCCATGAATTCGGCGGCCGCCGCGATGGAAGAAACCGAATCCTTGGAGGACCTCCTCGTCGAGGGGGAGATGTACCACCAGTATCAGCTCACGGCGAGATTGGAAGAGACGGTGGAAAAAATCGATCGTCTTTTCCCGGGCGCGGGGGAGAAAAATCAGAGGGTCCACGACCTCTACGAAGCTGCAGGATACACTCCCAAATTCAAAGCCCCCGCGGCCGCCCCCGTTGCGCCAACTCTACGGCCAGATGCCACTTCCCCAGGCGTCGCGCCTTTCCAACCTCTTGAAGACCTCCGAAAGATCTCCGAGATTACCGCGAACATTTATCGCGAATCGACCCCGCAAGGAGTACTCCAGGTCGCCGTTAATGAGATTGGACGGGCTATGAATGTCAGCCGCTGCTGGGGAGCGGTAGGGTTGCCCGACCGGCCTCCCGTGCTCACGGCGGAACACTTTTCGCCGCCGGCTTCACCCTCCGATCCCGCGGCCGCAATGAAGCTATTTGCTTTTCTCATGGGGCAGGCTCCCTCCAGCCCCGACGGGTGGTCGCTCGAAAACGTTGCCCAAGCTCCTTTGCTCTATGCGGTCACCCCGGAAATTCAAAAATTGGCAATTCGCTCCTTACAGGCGTTGCCCCTGATCGACAAAGACATGGCCGCCGGGTTATTGCTTCTGGAAGAATGCGAGTCGCCGCGCACCTGGTCACCCGGGGAAAGCATGCTGCTCAAAGCCATCGGCACACAAGTGGTCATTGCGATAAACAACACCAAGCTGCGACGGCTTGTGCGCTCACTGGCCGGGACTGATCCCGAGACCGGCGTGCTGCCTCGCAGTGCCTATCTGGAATGTCTGCTTTCAGAAGCACGACGCTCCAAGGATCAATCACAACCGCTTTCGGTATGCCTTATAGAGCCAGAAAACCCCCACACGCTGATGAAACTACTGGGCGATGCAGGCGTGCAGCGCTTCGTGCTCCAAGTGGGAAAAGCCCTTACACCCGCTTTGCGCCAGAACGACATTTCCATTCGCTACAGCCCGCTTTCAATCGTCGTAGTATTTCCAGATACGCCCTTGCCGCAAGCAGCCCTGGCGGTGGAAAAGGTGCGTCGGACGTTGGCGCAAATCCGGGTGAATGGTGCGGGCGCGACCAATTTCTGCGCGGCGGTTTGTGACGTCCCGCTGGGACCGAACTTTGATGCGGTGGATGGTGTCACCGAGGTGATCAACCGGCTGGAAGTTTCCCTGGACCGCTCGCACAAAGAAGGCGGGAAACGTATTCTGATTTCCAAGTTTCCCGGTTGATTTCTCATCCGCATCCCATGGCCTATGCGCTGTTATCCAGTACGAAGGGAAGCGCGACGCAACCAAGACTTGCGGAGTATTTTCAGCGAAGGAATGTGGCGCACACAGGGATCTTCACTTGATGGCAAGCTCGCCGGTTAGCCGTCGAATCTAACCTCTGCGATCAGCTTTTTCCCTTTGCACCGCCGCGGGAGAAGAGTCATGACCTTTCAGAAAGTTGGCGTGGTAGGTTGCGGCCTGATGGGGTCTGGCATCGCTCAAGTGTGCGCCATGGCGGGGTACCCGACGTTGGTGCGCGACGTCGCCCCCCCGCTGATCGACAAGGGGATGGCGGCCATCGAAAAATCGCTGAGCAAGCTCGTGGAGAAGGGCGTGTTACCCGCGGAGCGCAAGGTCGCCGCGCTTTCGCGACTCCATTCTACCCTGCGGTTGGAGGATCTGGCGGATTGCGATCTGGCGATTGAAGCTATCATTGAAAACCTTGACTGCAAGCGTGAGCTGCTTGCCGAACTTGACAAGGTCGTCAAGCCCGACGCGATCTTCGCCAGCAACACTTCTTCGCTCAGCATCACCGAATTAATGATGGCCACACATCGCGCCCCGCATTTCCTGGGGCTGCACTTTTTCAATCCCGTGCCGCTCATGCAGCTTGTAGAAGTGGTCAAAACGGTTCTTACCGAACCCGCGGTGGTCGGCCTCGGGATGGAGTTTGCGCGCCAACTGGGTAAAGTCCCGATCCTGACCACTGACCGCGCGGGCTTTATCGTGAATCGGCTGCTGGTTCCCTATCTCCTCGATGCCATTCGCGCGCTAGAAGAGGGTTTTGGAAGCATTGAGGATATCGATCAGGGAATGAAGCTGGGGTGCAACTATCCCATGGGACCTTTCACCCTGCTCGATTTGGTGGGGATTGACACCACTTATCACATCGCGGAGATTCTGTTCGACGAATACTGCGAGCGCCGGTTCGCCCCGCCGCCGTTAATGAAACGCATGGTGCTCGCGGGATGGTACGGGCGCAAGACCGGGAAGGGTTTTTACGATTACAGCGATCCCAAAAATCCCCGCGTGAATCGCATGCTGGAAGCGTAGGGGCACATTATGGGCTACGAAACCTTGTTGTGCGACCGGCGAAATGGTATCGGCTACGTTAAGATTAATCGTCCGGAAAAGCTGAATGCCATGAACCGCAAGGTCATGGCGGAATTGTTCGATTGCTTTCAAGCTTTTCAGATGGATGAAGAAGTTCGTGTGGTGATTCTCACCGGCAGCGGTGAGAAAGCCTTTGTGGCCGGAGCTGATATTAATGAACTGGCTTCGCAAGGCCCTGTGGAGGGAAAGGAAACTTCGCAGTTTGGGCAGCGGGTGTTAAATTTGATCGAAAACCTTGGCAAACCCGTGATCGCGGCGATTAACGGCTTGGCGCTGGGTGGGGGTTGCGAATTGGCCATGGCCTGTACCCTGCGCATCGCCGCGGAAAATGCCCGCCTGGGGCAGCCGGAAGTTAAGATTGGAATCATCCCGGGTTATGGTGGATCGCAGCGGCTGCCACGCCTGGTGGGGAAGAGCCGGGCGCTCGAGTTGATACTCACCGGTGAGGAAATTACCGCGCCGGAAGCCCATCGCATAGGGCTGGTGAACCAGGTAGTGCCAGCGGCAGATTTGCTGCCTGCGGCGGAGAAACTGGCGCAGAAGATGACCGCCAATGCCCCGCTCGCCATAAAGTTTGCGCTGGAAGCGGTCAATCACGGAATGGAAATGTCCGCGACCGAAGGGCAGTTCCTGGAGGCGACGCTCTTTGGGCTTTGCTGCACCACCGCGGATATGAAAGAAGGAATGCGCGCGTTCCTGGAAAAACGGCCGGCGAAATTCACTGGAAAATAGGCCGTGCTCCACTGTCCATAATCCGTTGGTCAACGCCATCGGAAGTCGAAGACCGGAACTCGTGCCGACTCTCAGGTTTTGACTCTCAGCTTTTGGGTCGGTTGCCGCTAAGGCTGGGCACATTCTATGGACAAAGGGCCGCGTACCACTGACAACTGATAAAGGACACATGGCTTCAAGACGCAAATCTCGCGAATTCGCAATGCAAATGCTCTACCAATGGGAACTTGGTGGCAACACGCCGGAACAGGTTGGCGCCACATTCTTTGATGAGCGCAAGGCTGACGGCGAGATTGCAAGTTTCGCCCGTGAGCTCTTTCGGGGAGCAGTGAACAACATCGAACAGTTGGACCTGTTGATCCGCGAGCACTCGGAAAATTGGCGGCTGGAACGCATGGCGGCGGTCGATCGCAGCATCCTTCGGGTGGCTGTTTACGAATTGCTCCACTGTCCGGAAACTCCCCCTCATGCCGTGATCAACGAAGCACTCGAAATTGCGCGACGCTTTTCCGGCGAGGGTTCGGTTGAGTTCGTCAATGGAATCCTGGACACCATCTTGAAGACAATTCCCGCCCGCGAAACCAATCCCTGAATCCAGTTCCGCCCCGCTTCGTGCTTACAGCCTACTGCCTTCCGCCTGCTGCACATCTTCGTCCGGCACGCCGAGCTTCGCCAGGCGGTAGCGCAAGGCATTGCGCGACAGGCCGAGCAATCGGGCTGCCTGGCTTTTATTGCCGTCAGCGCGGCGCAGGGCCTCGCGGATGATTTCATCCTCGAATTGCTCCAGGGTCATTCCGGGGGGCGGGAAGGGCGTTGAATTGGTCAGCGGAGAGGCGGCAGAACTCCGGGGTGAAATATCCAGGCGGATATCTGCAACGTCAAGCACCGCGCTCGAGGAAAGAGCTACCGCGCGCTCGATAATGTTTTCGAGTTCGCGAACGTTGCCGGGCCAGTGAAAATCCATCAGGAGTTTAAGCGCTGGTGGCGTGATGCTGGTAATGGATTTCCCCGACTCGCGTGAAAAGCGGTCGATGAAATAGTCGACGAGGTAGGGAATCTCTTCCTTTCGTTCGCGCAGGGGCGGGATGCTGATGGGAACCACGTTCAGCCGATAATAGAGGTCCTGGCGAAAAGTTCCCTGCTCGAGCGCCGCGCGCAGGTCCTGGTTGGTTGCAGCGAGGACGCGCACGTCAACCTTAAGAGTCTTGGTTCCGCCCAACCGTTCGAACTGGCGATCCTGCAAGACATGTAACAACTTCACCTGGATCGTACCCGGCACATCACCAATTTCGTCGAGGAATATCGTCCCTTTGTCCGCCAGCTCGAACCTGCCCGGCTTGGTATTGTTAGCGCCCGTAAATGCGCCCTTCTCGTAACCGAAAAGTTCGCTTTCGAGCAGGTTCTCCGGAATCGCGGTGCAGTTGACTTTGATGAAGGCCTCCGCCGCGCGGCGGGAGTGCTCGTGGATGGCGCGCGCGATGAGGTCTTTGCCCACGCCGCTTTCCCCGCCCAGCAGCACGGTGGAATTGGTAGGGGCAACGCGTTCAACCGTCGCCAGAACCTCCTGCATCTTCGGGCTGTAGGCAATGATGTTGCGAAACTGATAACGCTGGCCCAGCGCTTCGCGCAGCGACCGGTTCTCCTCGCGCAGGCGATGAACGTCCAGTTCCTTGCGGAGGATGAGCTTGATTTCCTCCATCCCGAAGGGTTTCAGCACATAATCGCTGGCGCCCGCTTTCATGGCCTCGACGGCGGTCTCGACAGTGCCATACGCCGTCATGACCACGACGGGCAGCGTGGAGTTCGTGCGCTTTACGGCCTGCAAGAACTCCAGGCCATTCATCCCCGGGAGCTTAAGGTCGGTCACAATCACATCGATCTTTTCCTGGCGCAGGATGTTTAGGCCGGCTTCGGCATCGGCGGCCGTCAGGACTGTGTAGCCCTCCTCCGCAAGGTTCAGCTCCAGCAGACGCCGCATCTTGGCTTCGTCTTCAACAATCAGGATTGTCGACATGATGGTAGTTGATAGTAGTCAGTGGCTAGTGGTTAGTTCCTCAGCCGTCCGCTCCCACCACGAGCGGCAGTGGTTTGTGGCCAGCCACTTGCCCCTAACCACTCACCGCTGTGTTTACTGTATCTCCCCCGCGTATATTTTCATGATCGTCTCCAGGAACTTCAGCGCATGTTCCTTGGGACGTTGGAAGGAGTTGCGGCCGATGATCGAGCCAAACCCGCCGCCGTCGCGGATGGCGCGTGCTTCGTCGAATACGGCATCGTCACTGTCCTTCTTGGGGCCGCCGGAGAAAATCACGATACGATGGCCGTCAAAGGTGGCCTGCACCACATGACGGACGCGTTCGGCCAGCGTGGCGCGCGGGACGTTGGCCTTTTCGTATGCCTTCTTGGCCTCTGCTTGCTCGATGTAATCCGTGGGCAGTTTCACCTTGATCACATGCGCGCCTAATTCCGCGGCAATGTGAGCGGCGTAGGCGGCCACGTCGAGCGCCGTCTCGCCCTCTTTGGAAAGGCTTGAGCCCCGCGGGTACGACCACACCACTACGGCCAACCCGCAGGCCTTGGCTTCTTCCGCGGCCTCGCGCACCTGTTCGTACATGGTCTGGGCGTGCGCAGAACCCGGGTAGATCGTAAAGCCGATCGCGACGCAGCCCAGGCGCAAGGCGTCCGACACGCTGGCAGTGACAGAGGGAAGGGGGTCCTTCTCGTCGTGCAAGACGTCGTGGTTGTTCATCTTCAGGATCAGGGGAATTTCGCCGGCGTGCCGGGCGGCCGCGGCCTCAATGAAACCCAGGGGTGCGGCGTAGGCGTTGCAGCCCGCTGCCAGCGCCAGCTCGAAATGATAGTTGGGATCATACGCGGCAGGGTTCACGGCGAAGCTCCGCGCCGGGCCGTGCTCGAACCCCTGGTCCACAGGCAGAATCACGAATTTACCCATACCGGCCAGCCTGCCGGCATTGAGTAGTCGTGCCAGGTTGGTCTTGACGCCGGGATTATCACTTTCGTACCAGCTTAGGATCTCCCGCACCCGGCTGCTGTTGCCGGTTGCGCGCTCTCCCAGGGTTCTGACAGTTGTCCCCGAAGCCATATCCAAATACCTCCAATACTGATTGCTATCGTTAGCGTCCCACCTTTGATTATGGGTTCGGGTCGGAGACCGTGCAAGGAGAAATTTGGGCCGGCGGGGATGGGAGCATCGGGAGATCGGGTGATCGGGCCATCGGGGCATTTAGAGACCGTCCGTGGTCGCCAGTTGTTTTAAGCCTTTCCAGCCTCCCTATCCCTTCCACAGGAACAACTCACTAATGGCAATTGCCAGCCTTTCAAATGACCCGATGGCTCGATGGTCCGATGAGCCAATTGTATCCAACTCCTTTCCTTTCAATAAGTCACCGCGAATATTCGGTAACTTCTTTATTTTCATCAACTCATTGGGAGCACTTTTTTTGCCCCTTTGTTTTCAATAGGTCATTGGGAGCTACCTTCATGTTTAACATCCTTTTTCCTTTCACCCTTTGTTTTCAATGACTCATTGGGAGGTATTTTTCCGCCGTCCGTATCTAATAGATTCAGCGCTCGTTGGCGGGTGCTGACCAAGCTGTTGGTTAGCCGTTACCATTGCCGCAGTTTGGGGTCCTCTATTCTTTGCATGACCGGAGCATTCTCGCCATACGGGGCCATCAACGAACGATATTCTACGGTGGCCGGATCGTGTCGTAGCGCTTGAGGAGTCGAGTACGGGAGAAGAGGCAAGATCCGGTATCCTGTCCACCATCTACTCTCCACCGCCATCTGACCAGCCCCTGATCCCTGGCACCTGATACCTCGCGGAGTGCGCCATTTCACCCCGGCAAAATACTCCGCCCTCGTTTTCTGCACGATGGCGACCAGAGGCTAGTGTAATATTTTCCCAATTTCCTGTCGGCAGGGAATTGGCGGGAGTTTTCCACAGAAATTATGCGTGGCGGGAATTGGATCGCGGAATTCCTGTACCCCCAACCCCTCTTCTAGTAGCGAATGCGGCCGCGGGGGGGCAGGAATTCCCGCCCGGCGCCGATTCGAGGGAAGCCGTAGGGGTGATTGCGGAACCGCTGAGCGGAAAACGTGTGTGAACTCGCCCAGTTCAGGCCCAGCGGAGCCGACAAAATGTAGCCTCCGGCGGCAGGAACTGTGATAAATCCCACCTATGTCTTCCACCGCAGATTGCCATGAGCCTGCGGCTCGCCGCGATGGATGAAAATGCGCGAGGCGCTTTGGACTGCGGCCGCGAAGCTGCCGCTTTTGGTTTTAGGCCATGCGTTCGTTTTGCCAGTTTCCCGTTCCGGCGGAAGGCGCGGTAGCTGCTGCTACTTCAGCAAAAGCGGCAGCTTCGCGGCCGCCGTCCAAAAGTGCCTTCGGCACAGTCATTTTCAAGGCATAGGCGCGGAGGCGCAGAGAAAGCAGGTGTCAGGGATCAGGCGTCAGGGGTCATAGCTCTCTCTTGACACTGGGCTCCTGCGTCGCTCAGCGTCTCTGCGGTCGAAATTGCACTTTTCCACAGCTTCGATGGACTGGGGTAGCCCTTGTCGCCCCAAGGGGGCTACCAGATTGAAAATCCAATATGTCCAACCACTCATGCAAAATCCAAAATTGTCAGCATTGTTACTTCCTTTGGCCTTTATGCCGCAGCAAAGGTATAATCGCCGCGCGAACTTTGAGAGGAGTTTCTTTATGCCTAAGGATTCTGAAATCAATCGCCGGGATTTTATAAAGACTACGGCACGAACTGGGGCCGGTCTTGCGGCCTTCGGGGGGATCAGTTTTTTCACCAAGCCGGAACGGATTTTCGGGGCCAACGACCGCGTGCGTATTGCCGTCGTGGGCCTGCACGGGCAGGGCTGGTCGCACGTCGAAGAATATTCAAAGATGCCTGATGTTGAAATCGCCGCCGTCTGCGACGTGGATGAGAACGTCACGCGTCAGCGCCTGGGTGAGATGGAAAAGATGGGGATCAGGAAACCCCCCACCTTCGTCGACCTGCGCAAGCTTTTGGAAGACAAATCGATTGACGCGATCTCCATTGCCACACCCAATTTCTGGCACTCTTTGCAAGCCATCTGGGGTTGCCAGGCGGGCAAAGATGTTTACTGCGAAAAGCCCATGTGCCACAACGTGTGGGAAGGTCAGCAATTATTGCGCGCGGTAGAGAAATACGACCGCATCGCGCAGCACGGCACCAACAGCCGTTCCGGCCAGGGCGTCATCGAAGGCATGCAGAAAATGCGTGACGGGCTGATTGGTGAAGTCTACCTTTCGCGCGGCCTTTGTTACAAATGGCGAAACACCATCGGCCACGCTCCGGAAGAACCCGTACCCGCGGGCGTTCATTACGACCTTTGGACGGGTCCCGCGCAACTCAAGCCTTTTACCAAGAATCGTTTCCACTACAATTGGCATTGGGTCTGGGACACCGGCAATGGCGATTTTGGCAACCAGGGAATCCACGAGCTCGACGTCGCGCGTTGGGGACTCGGCGTGAAGTATCCCACCCGAGTGGCGGCCATCGGCGCCCACGTGATGTTTGAGGATGACCAGACCACTCCCAACGTCCTGAATGTCGCGTATGAATTCACCATGCCGGATGGGAAGAAACGGCTCCTGGAGTTTGAAGTTCGTCACTGGATCGTGAACCACGAAGCCGAAATCGGCACACCGGCTTTCGGCGGGAGCGATATCCCCGCCGCGCTCGGCAATGCCACGGAGGCCAAAAAGAGGAAAGGCCCCCAGAACACCATCGGCAACATTTTCTACGGCTCAAAGGGCTACGTGGCCATGAATGGCTACGACAGCTACAAATCGTGGATCGGCGAAGAGCAGGAGCCCGGACCCCATGCCAGCGCGGGTGGCAATAACTGGGCCAATTTCATTGCGTGCGTGCGCAGCCGGAAGAAAGAAGAATTAAACGCTCCCATCGAGGAGGGCCTCATCTCCTGCACCCTGCTGCACCTGGGCAATGCCTCGTATCGCCTGGGACGCGCTTTGCAGTTTGATCCGGAGAAAAGGGA
This sequence comes from Terriglobia bacterium, assembly GCA_050010335.1. GTDB lineage: Bacteria > Acidobacteriota > Terriglobia > UBA7540 > UBA7540 > Bog-366. Next base: position 3,036 of record JBEKLF010000096.1, on the reverse strand, counting down.
AGTGATCGGCGACGAAGAAGCTGCGCGAATTCTCCGCGACGAAGACCGCGGTTACCGCGCGCCGTATGTGGTGCCGGACGAAGTGTAGTCAACCATAACGAGATTTTGCGTCCTCCCCGGCGGATCCGCTCCGCCGGGGTTTCGTGCGACCTCGTGCGTGTTGGACATCCCAGAAAAAATCCACGGTCAGGACGACGCCCCCGTGGCTGCCCCGTTCCTTAACCTCGGCTTTTTCTTGCTCGATGGATCTCTCTATAAATCCACCAAACGAAGAAGAGGACTGCTGCCGCGCTGAGGATCCCGGATCCTACCCGCACAAGCGCACTCCCTTGCACTGGAATTTCTATCGGCCGGCCGAGATGAATCTCCGCCGCACCCCATGCGAGTTCTGTCAAGCCAACCACGAGGAAGAGAATGGGAAATCCTAGCCGCAGACTGCGGCGTTTCCAGGTCGGTCAGGTACCGCAGAGACGCTGAGCCCACGGTTTTCCTGGCCCGCCTGCAATTCCCCGGTATAGGCCAGAGAACTTCAAACAGGCCACAGCCACGAAAGTAATGCCCATCTCTATCGGTATAAGCCAATTGGGAATTCCAATCATATGCATCACGGGAGGATTGTACGCCTTTGCCCGTCGACTGCGAATGGGAACTTTATGGGTTCGGGCGGTGTCTAAAAGTCAGGAGAGCCCGCAAGTCAACCTCGGCGGCGAAGGCAGCATCCGATTACGGAAGGAGGAGTTCCGTGCGCTGGGCCGAAGCAATTCTCGCGCTATGCGCTCTCGCTTCGCATGCCGCTGGGCAGGAATCGGTGGCGACAGCACCGTTGGCCAAGCCGAATCCAGCCGAGCTGTGCAATGTGGAGGGCGCGGTTGTCAAGGCCACTACGGGCGAAGGCCTCAAGAAGATTGCGGTCAACCTCATGTCCCTGCAAGGGGAGCATAAGGTTTTCAGCTCCCTTACGGATGGCGCCGGGCGTTTCACGATTAACGGGGTAGAGCCGGGCCGATACGCCCTGGCGGCGGGAGGCAACGGATACTCACAACAGGATTTTGGATCGACGCGGGGCCGCCCCGGCGGGAAAATCCTGACCTTCACTCCCGGCTGCCGTGAAAAAAACCTGGTCTTTCGCCTGACACCGCCGGGCGTCATCACCGGAACGGTACACGATGAGGACGGCGATCCGGTAATTGGCGGGCAGGTGCAGGCCTTCCGTGTTGTCCGCGTTGGGGGCCGGCAGCAGGCCTCTCCGGGTGGCTTCGCACAAACCAACGATCTCGGCCAGTACCGCATTTATGGCCTTGATCCCGGACAATACCTCATCGGCGCCAGCTATCAACGTCAGGACGGGGGGATCGTGCCGAGCCAGGACGTTTACCTTCCCACTTACTACCCCTCCACTTCGGATACTGGCCAAGCGACACCGATTCAAATCTCGCCCGGCGACGAGGTGTCCGGGATCGATGTGGACCTGGCGTTCGCGCACAGCGTCGTTGTTCGCGGCCGCGTCGTGAGTGAGATCCCCGTCAAGGCTTTGCGGGGCAGCTACGTTTCCCTCATGCCGCGCGACTCGTTCCAAGGGGGTTACATGGGTGCCAGCTTTGGCGGGGCAGTCCAGGATGATACGGGAGACTTTGAGATCCGCGGGGTTCCCCCGGGGTCTTACTTGGCGTTTGCCAACCTGAGTGACGGCGCCCGTACTTACTCGGGCCGCACTCTCGTGGAAACGGCGAACAGTAATGTTGAGGGTGTGACCGTTCAGGTGGGTCCTGGCCTTACCATCCGCGGGCGCGTCCACCTTTCTCCCGGCGGCGGATTGGACCTAAGCCACCTCGGCGTTTCCTTGCAGCCCGCGGAAAACTACATGGGTGGAGCGGGTGCGCAAGTGACGGCGGAAGGAACATTTGTCCTGGAGAATGTTTCAGATGGAACGTACCGCGTGAACGTGGGCGGGTTTCCGGAGGAGTTCTACCTCCAATCGGCACAGCTTGGCGGGGTCGATGTCCTGGCACCTGGCCTGACCGTCAGCCACACCGATTTGCCGGGCATTCTTGATATTGGGCTATCTTCCGATGGCGGGCGGGTGGATGGCGTGGTGCTTAAAGACCAGCAACCCGTCGGCAACGCGACTGTCGTCCTCGTTCCCGACCCGCCCAACCGCAACCGCAGCGATCTCTATAGCTTCAAGAACACGGATGTCCTTGGCAGGTTCTCGCTCTTGGGGCTTCCGCCAGGGGACTTCAACCTCTTTGCATGGGAGCAGCGCGACGGCCTTCCATATACCGACCCGGATTTCATCAAGGCCTACGAGGATCGCGGCACGCGCGTGCATATCGAGGAAAAAAAGCAGCAGTCCGTCCAACTTCAGGTTATCCCCGACGACGATGGGCTGTAGCGTTATACGGTCCTTCCGCAATGGGGGGCGGCCAGGTATCTGCAATCGTGCCTGGAGTTCAGTCAATACAGAATCGGCTCGCCCAGGGGTGTAAACGCCTCTGCCGATAGCTGCCTCAGCGGTTCCCTTACTTCGTCAGGTTGTAAATCAAGCCAAAGGGATCTTTGACGTAGGTTCTCGGAAAATCCGGCTCGTCCTTGACGATCTCGCAGCCATTCTTTACCAGCCGTTGTTTGGCTTCATCGACACTCGCGACCGTAACCTCCAACACGGGCCCGAGCGCTGGACCTCGCTCGATGAATAAGTTGATGTGCTTCCCATGAAGGCTGATCATGTTCGCCGTCTCTTCCGTGATCTCGAATCCGAGCTACTTGACATAGAATAATGCAGCGTTTTTCGGATCTTCCGCCTGAATGAGAATATCTGTTCCAAACTTGTTTGCCATGTCCGTCTCCTTCGAAGGTCAGGTCTTCAATAGGTCTCGACCGATAGCTGCGCAAGCGCCTTTCGCTGGCTTGTAACCAGGAGTTTCGGAGACGACAATTGGACCGCTGCAAGTGAAGTCAATAAGCAAGCCTTGTCCGACGCTTCCGCCGGAGTTCTCCTGATCCCTTCCTATTTTCGCATTCCCAAGAAGGCCTTGC
>JBEKLF010000095.1:0-27872 GCA_050010335.1 Terriglobia bacterium | reverse complement strand
CAACCGGCGATAGGTCAAGGGATGCAACCGCAGCAGGCGAGGAACCATGGCTACTCCTCCGGCGAGAAGTATGCCATACAGGGGCAACCTATGTCCCTTTAATTATGCGCGGATGTATAGTAAGTCACGGGTATGGCCAAACCTCCCGCGGCATAAGGGCAGCCGCGCCCGTGAATGGCGTCACCCACAAAGGCCGTCTTCTGCGGCGGATCGTATAGAGCCAGGTGGCCGTGCGAGTGGCCCGGCACGTGAAGGACTTCCAAGTGCCAGCCGTCCCGCAAGCGAATGATCTCACCCCCGGTGAAGCAGAGGTCCATCCGGCGCGCCTTGCCGGCATTGGGCGGAGGGTCAGGTTCGAAGGCCATTTCGTGGTCGGCACGGAGAAAGTTGTAGCGAACGTCGTAGAGGGCGCGCGGGTCCTCCACCAGGGCGCGGTCGGCAGCGCCACAACTGAGCCACGTGCCGGGCGAGGTGCGCTTGATGGCGTCATTCCCGCCTTGATGGTCAAGGTCGGCGTGCGTGGTGACCGCGAGCGTCAAACGCTCCGGAGGGAGCCGGAGCGAATCCAGGTAAGGGAAGATGACCTTCTCCGGGGTCTCCGCAATGCCCGTGTCGACCAGCACGGTGTTATCGCCCACAAACAGGTACTGAAAAAGGTTCCGGCCGGCAAAAAGGGACTGGATTTGATAAACCTTCGGATAGAGTTCCATGCGCAACTCCGTTAAGCGATGGGGGGAATACTAACACCCGGTGGAGGCAGCGCGGCAACAGAAAGAAGCAAACCCTGTGCGCAGCGCGGCTGAGCCGAAAAAGAAAACCGAAACGAAAGAGTGAGGAGCCGCCCCTGCAGGAATTTTGCTAAAGCAACCATCGCGAGGATGATCACAATTTACCTCCGTCGCCCCCAGCGGGCGAGCGAGGCAAGCTGCGTGGAGTCGGGCCCGCAGCAAACTCATTAGCGGCTCGAAATACGGCAAACGTCCACATGGTCATTTATATTCACGATTAAAACCTGCGGCGTAGTCCCGCACGAAGCTGCCTGTATGATCATATCGACAAGCCAGGGGCTTCGGTGAACGCTCGCAGCAAAGTAACACGACCGTCCAGCCACGCAAGCAGATCATCGTAAGTCACAATAGCCAATCTCGCGCCACCGACAATGCTGTGCTTGGAGCGCCAATCAAGTCGGTCGCGGTCATAGTCGCTCACCTCGGCGCTACGGCCTACAACGACCAAGCCCATAGGCGTAACGTGCCGTGCCCCAAAGTCGCGCTCCATTTGATCGGAGCCTGCCTCGCTGCTGATTCGGAACAGCCAGTCGATAACCTGGGAAACACCGTGCTCTACGCGCGTGCCCCAGTGACTGTTCTTGCGACCTTTCTGCCGCCGAAACACGCTGGTTTCGGTCGCGTCTTCGAATTCCACGAGCACGAAGGCGCGATCCTTCAGGCTGCCCGCTACAAGATCACAGGTAAAGTCACCCCACAGCGCAACCTCCGTCGCCACGTGGGTCCCTTCCCCGACCTTGTCGTTTAGGGTCGCCAGGTACGCACCGAGTTGGAGATGTGCTGCGAAGAAGGGGAGGAAATGCGCACGTTCGCCGCGGGGATTGGTGGCGAGAAAATCCCGAAACTTGTTAATCTCCCGAAGTAGAGCAACTCCGTCAGGTCGAATTTCCCGCAGCAGCGGCATCAGCGGGCGAGCTCCGGCCGCCAGTAGTGTTGTAACTGATCAGGCCGCGCCACAGCTAGAACACTTGCTCGGCCGTTCTCAATCTGCACTACAGCGCGAAGGCGGGGGCTAATTCGTAGTTCCCAAAGGTCGCTGGCCGCAGGAACTTTCTTGAGGTTCGGCAGTTCTGGGAACTCCTGACGAAGCCTCTGAAACATGGCGTGCGTCTGGGATTGCTCCGACTCTGGCAGCGTGGAGAGCTGTGCCTTAGTTGCGCTATTGACGACAATTTCCACAACACGCCTTCCTGGGAGATCTGGTGACAGTGATGAGATCACACAGGTACTCCGCTAACCCAAGGTTCATAGTACACCACGGAACCACCCCGGTCAATTCGCGTAATTGGTTGAATTTGTGGCCCGATTACCGAATCCCTTCCCCCGCTTTTTTCCCTCTTGCGCTCCGCCACGCTCTCGGGGATGATGATCGACCGACGTCTTGAATCGCTTTTGCGACCATGGTCACAAAATATAGTTGGTGGGGAGCTCACACTCGGAAGGCGATGCTGGCGCGACCCGGGTAAAATGGCTGCTCATTGCCGACTGCCTACTCGTTGGCTGCGGCAAGACCGGGTCGGGGAGGCCCCCATGTCCAAAGACAAGTTTGCGTTAGGAATCGACTACGGAACGGAATCGGGTCGCGCCGTGGTGGTGCGAGTTCGCGATGGGAAGCTTCTTTCGTCGTCTGTGGTCCCCTACCCCGATGGGGTCATTGACGAACGGCTGCCGGGCGGCCCCAAGCTTGAACCCGACTGGGCGCTCCAGAACCCCCTCGACTACCTATACATCCTTGAGAAAGCAGTGCCTAAAGCCCTGAAGGAAGCCAAGGTGAAAGCCGAGGACGTGATTGGCATCGCGACGGACTTCACCGCCTCAAGCCCCATGCCCGCCAAGGTTGACGGTACGCCGCTCTCGGCGGTGCCGAAATATCGCAAGACTCCCCATGCCTACGTTAAGTTGTGGAAGCACCACGCCGCGCAGCCGGAAGCGAATCGGATTAACGAAATCGGCCGCGAGCGGAACGAGGAGTTTATTCGCATTTATGGCGGAAAGTATTCCTCGGAATGGTTTTTTTCCAAACTCTTGCAGGTGGTGGACGAAGCCCCCGATGTTTACGACGCCATGGACCGCTTCATTGAGGCAGGGGATTGGATTGTGTGGCAACTGACCGGCGAAGAGAAGCGCAACACCTGCACGGCCGGTTACAAAGGTATGTGGGTGAAAGGCCAGGGATTTCCCTCGTGCGATTTCTTCCGCGCGCTCGACCCGCGCATGGAGAATGTCATCGCGCAAAAGATTGGCGAAGAATACTTTCCGCTGGGCTCGAGGGCCGGCGGGCTCACCCCCCTCTGGGCGAAGAAGACAGGCCTCAAGGAAGGCACTCCGGTCGCCATCGGCAATGTTGACGCCCATGTGGCAGTCCCGGCTTGTACGGTGACGCAACCGGGCACCCTCGTCATGATCATGGGCACGTCCATATGCCACATGCTGCTAGGCAAAGAAAAGCAGATGGTTGAAGGCATGTGCGGCACCGTTGATGGCGGAATCGTCCCGGGCCTGTGGGGTTACGAGGCAGGGCAATCCGCCGTGGGTGATATCTTTGCCTGGTTCTTCGAGCATGGGGTGCCGGATTACATTCATCATGAAGCGCGCAAGACGAAGGCGCCGTTCCAGGTGGCGCTGGAAAAACGCGCGGCGGCGCTCAAGCCGGGCCAGTCGGGCCTGGTGGCGCTGGACTGGTGGAACGGCAACCGCTCGGTGCTGGTGGATGTGGATCTGACCGGCGTGCTCGTGGGAATGACGCTCGCGACGCGCGCGGAGGAAATCTACCGCGCTCTCATCGAGGCCACGGCTTTTGGCACGCGCACCATCATCGAGGCGTTCGAGGGAAAGGGCATCCCTGTGAACGAGTTGGTGGCCTGCGGCGGCCTGCCGGAAAAGAACCACCTGCTGATGCAGATTTACGCCGATGTTACGGGCCGGGAAATCAAGCTGGCCGACCCCTTGCAAACCTGCTCAGCCTTGGGAGCCGCGATGCACGGAGCCGTGGCAGCGGGAGCCGCTGCCGGCGGTTACGATTCCATTGTGGAAGCCGCGCAGAAGATGGCCAGGGTGCAAAAGCTCACCTTCAAACCCCATGCTCATTGCCATGCCATCTACGACCGGCTTTACGCGGAATACCACACTTTGCACGATTACTTCGGCCGCGGCGGAAACGATGTGATGAAGAGGCTCAAGAGTTTGAAGCGGGAAAGTTCGAAGTAATTGGTGATTTGTGATTGGTGATTTGTGATTGGCAAGTCTTTCATCTCCCGTCGGCAATCACAACGTCATGCCGAGCAATCACCAATCACCAATCGCAAATCACCAATTCCGAGGATGCAGGTTAAAATTTCTTGCTGACTCTTACACAGCTTCGTCGCGACGTCTGGTCCGCTAACCTCGGTATCTGGCGCGGCGGGCTGGTTACTATGCACAGCGGCAACGCCAGCGGCATCGACCGCAAGCGCGGCGTGGTCGTCATCAAGCCAAGTGGCATGGACTACGACCGTATGCGGCCCACCGACATGGTGGTGACGGACCTCGAAGGGCGCAAGCTCAAGGGCAAATGGAACCCTTCCGTGGACCTGCCCGATCACCTTTATATCTACAAACACTGCCCGGAAGTGGGCGGCGTCATCCACACTCATTCGAATTACGCCACCAGCTTGGGGTTGTTAGGTAAGCCCATTCCCGCCTACCTAACGGCCATTGCTGACGAGTTCGGCGACGAAATTCCCTGCGCGCCGTACGTGGATAATCTGGAAGATCACATCGGCCAGGCAATCGTCAAATACCGGAATCGAGCACCGGCCATCCTCATGAGCAATCACGGTGCATTCGCCTGGGGCCCCACACCGCGCGCCGCGCTGAAGGCGGCGGTGATGCTCGAAGACGTGTGCAAGACCGTTCACCTGGCGCTGCTTCTCGGCAAACCCGCTGTGCTGCCGCCCGAGGAAGTGAAGAAGTGGTGGGATCGCTACCACACGTGGTATGGCCAGCCGGGGAAGAAAACTTAGCTGGCATAGGGTGCGAAGCTTTAGAGTGCGGCAGCTTGCTGCCGCTTTTCCCCCACCCAGCTTGCTGGCGGCGAATCGCACGCGCATGCGAAATCCCCACGAGCAAGCTCGCGGAGAGGAAAGCGGCAGCAAGCTGCCGCACTCTAAAGCTTCGCAACGGCGGGGGCTGAGGATCCGACATTCCGGCAGCCCGGTGCAAACCTGGTGAGACACGCGGGCAGGGGATTGTTGAAAGGGGCTTTACGCACGTCTCGCCAATCGCATAGGATTGTGCCGGCCTTTTCAGGTCAGCATTTTCAGGCTGGTCTCGTAGACGCACCTTGTTAGGATCTTTCCATTGAGTATCTGCCCTACTCCTGAGGACGTGTTATGAGCTTATCCCTCTCGTTTCCCTTGGCCCTGCTGTGGTTCGCAGCCCCCGACCCCGCCAACTTGGGGCAGCGCCTCATTTTCCTGCATCCGGTGGACATGGCCATCATCGCCATCTACTTCGCCATGGTGTTGGGAATTGGCTTCTACCTGAAACGCTATACCACGAGTGGCGAGGATTTCTTTCTGGCGGGCCGCGAGATGACGGCTTGGGTGGCGGGGCTGAGCTTTGTCTCCGCCAACCTCGGCGCCCTGGAACTGATGGGCTGGGCGGCCGCGAGCTACCAGTACGGCATCCTGGCCACGCACTGGTACTGGATCGGCGCCATCCCCGCCATCCTGTTTCTGGGCCTCATCCTGATGCCGTTCTATTACATTTCCAAAACCCATTCCGTGCCGGGTTACCTCCAGCTCCGCTACGGGGAATCCACGCGCGCGCTCAGCGCCGTTTCCTTCGCCTTCATGACCGTTTTGATGTCGGGCATTAATATGTATGCAATGGCTCTGGTGATGAAGGTGGTTCTGGGCTGGAACATCCATTTCAGCATTTGGGTGTCTTCCCTTACGGTGGCGGTCTACGTCGCCCTGGGAGGGTTGTTCTCCGCAATTTTCAACGAAGTGCTGCAATTTTTCCTGATTTGGTTTGGTGCGTTGTTGATTCCCATCCTGGGCCTGGTGGAAACGGGTGGCTGGAGCGGCCTGGTCGCGCGCATCCACCAGAATTTTCCGCAGGGAGATTACACCCACCTGTGGCGGGGCATGGGCCACTTCGCCGGCAACCCCATGGGTATTCACTGGACCGGCATTGTGCTGGGTCTCGGCTGGGTGATTTCTTTTGGTTACTGGAATACCGATTTCCTGGTGGTGCAGCGCATCTTTGCCGCCAAGGACATTCGCGCGGCCAAGATGGCGCCCATCATCGGTTCCTATTTCAAGATGGCCGTTCCCTTCATCGTGATCCTTCCGGGATTGCTCGGGCTCGCTCTGTTACCTTTCAAGTTGGTTCCGGAAAGCGCCGTGGGGATCGGCCAGCACAGTTACAACGAGGTTCTGCCGCTGATGCTGGCACGCTATTGCGGCCCCGGGCTGCTGGGCCTGGGGATCACCGCCCTCATCGCCGGGTTCATGTCGGGAATGGCGGGGAACGTGAGCGCTTTCGCGACGGTGTGGACCTACGACCTTTACCGGCCGTTCGTCCACAAGAACGCTTCCGATGACCACTACGTCAGCATGGGGCGCTGGTGCACGATTTTGGGCGTCGTGGTCTCCATCGGCACTGCGTACCTCGTCATGCATTTTGGGAGCATCATGGATTACGTCCAGGCGCTCTTCAGCTTTTTCGTCGCGCCGCTGCTGGGCACCGTGTTGCTCGGCATGATGTGGAAGCGCACGACGGCCGCGGGCGGTTTCTGGGGGCTGCTCGCCGGCAGCGTTTCTTCCATCGCCATGTTCCTGCTGGTGAAATTCAATCACAGCATGCTTGCCTATATTGCGCTTTCGAGTGATGCGAAGGACATGGCCGAAAATATGTATCGCGCCCTGTGGTCGTGGCTGATTTGCGTCATCGTTACCGTGGCCGTCAGCTACTTCACCGAGCCCAGGCCCGTGAAAGAATTGACCGGCTTGGTCTACGGCTGCACCGAATTGCCGAGCGAAGGGCACTTGCCACTCTGGAAACGACCTATTTTCTGGGCCGCGATCTCAGCGGGCCTGTTTTTGATCCTCCAGTGGATCTTCTGGTAGGGGGTGAGTATGGAACCGAAGCCGCAGGACGTCCGTTCGGGGGGTGGCGGTGGCCCGCATCGCATCGCCGTCGACCAGGAAGACGCAAAACCCGCCAAGCACCACATGGTGCCCGTTTGGTTTTTTGTGGGGATCATTCTGCTGATCTACGGGGTCATCATCCTGGGGACGGGAATCTACGAGTTTTCCAGCCCGCCGCCCACCGTGCTCGCCAGCACGCATCCGGCGGTATGGTGGGGCGCGCTGCTGACCGTGATCGGCGGTATTTATGTCTATGCTTACATGCCGAAGAAATCCTGAGCATCGACATATTGTCACTGCCTGGTTCGCGGAAGGGGGCGGCGACGGACGGCGTCCCACCTCTAGGGGGGGTCTCCTTCCTTCCCACTTTGCAAATTCGCAACGAATGATGATGCATCGGCCAGGCTGAAACCATTTCGCTTCGCCCCTGATGCTGCTGTGGAGAACACCGCATGACCCTTTCCGTTTCACCCGCCATGCTCTTTGCCTCCGCACCCGACGCGCATGCCCTGCTCTCCATGCACGCGGTGGATTTCCTCATCATCGCAATCTACTTCGTTGTCGTACTCGCCATTGGTTTTTACCTGAAGCGCTACACCAAGAGCAGTGAGGAATTCTTCATGGCGGGGCGCGACATCACCGCATGGGTTGCCGGGCTCAGTTTCATTTGCGCCAATCTGGGCGCGCTCGAGCTGATGGGGTGGGCTGCGTCCGCGTACCAGTACGGAATCCTCGCCGCGCATTACTATTGGTATGGGGCGATTCCCGCCATGCTTTTTCTGGGCGTGGTCATGATGCCCTTCTACTACATTTGCAAAACCCATTCCGTGCCGGGCTACCTGCAACTCCGCTTTGGCGAACCCACGCGCCTGGTGGGCGCGCTGTCGTTTGTCTTCCTCACCATCCTGATGTCCGGCATCAACATGTACGCGATGGCCGTGGTGATGAAGGTGATGCTGGGTTGGGATATTCAACTGAGCATTTGGATATCGTCCCTTACAGTGGCTGTCTACGTTGCCCTAGGAGGGTTGGTTTCCGCGATCTTCAATGAGGTTCTGCAATTCTTTCTGATTTGGCTGGGCGCGCTGATGATTCCGATTTTGGGGATGGTGGAAGCCGGTGGCTGGCGGAATTTGGTGGCGCGCATTCACCAGAACTTTCCCCAAGGCGACTACACCCACCTGTGGCGGCCGATGGCACACTTTACGGATAACCCCATGGGCATTCATTGGACGGGCATCGCTTTTGGATTGCTGATGGGGTCGCTGGGATATTGGACGACCGATTTCCTGGTGGTTCAGCGGGCGCTCGCCGCCAAAGATCTCCGCTCCGCGAAGCTCGCGCCGATCATCGGGTCATATTTCAAGATGGCCGTGCCGCTGATCGTGGTGCTGCCCGGACTGCTCGGGCTCGGGCTGTTACCCTTCAAACTGGTGCCGGAAAGTGCCGTCGGCCCCGGCCAGCATAGCTTCAACGAAGTGCTGCCGCTGATGCTGGCACGTTATTGCGGGCCCGGCTTGCTGGGGCTTGGCATCACGGCGCTCATCGCCGGTTTTATGTCGGGCATGGCGGGCAACGTGAGCGCATTCGCGACGGTGTGGACGTACGATCTCTATCGTCCGTTCCTTCGCAAGACCGCCACCGACGACCACTACGTGTCGATGGGCCGCTGGTGCACGATTCTGGGAGTGGTCATCAGCATCGGCACGGCGTACTTGGTGATGCAGTTCGCCAGCATCATGGATTATGCGCAGGCAGTCTTCAGCTTCTTCGTCACGCCGCTATTTGCCACGGTTTTCTTGGGGATGATGTGGAAACGCGCCACGGCTGCCGGAGGATTCTGGGGTCTGCTCGTGGGGACGCTTTCCTCACTGGGAATGTGGTTACTGGTAAAGCTAGACCCCTCGAAGCTCGCGTGGATTGCCCTCTCGGTTCACGCCAAGCCCATGGCCGAGAATATGTACCGCCTATTATGGTCAGGGATAATCGCTGTAATCGTGATCGTCGTGGTGAGCCTCATGACGCGTCCGAAACCCGTGGAGGAATTGACTGGCCTCGTCTATGGTTGCACGGATATCCCCAGTGAAGGTCATCTGCCGCTGATTAAACGCCCTATTTTTTGGGCGGCAGTTTCCCTGGCTATTTTCCTCGTGCTGCAATGGATTTTCTGGTAGGCGGTGGCAGAGCGCACTCAGAAATCGGGAGTTTTCCCAAACTAGAAACTCACCAGCCCTTCGATCCCCACAGCGACATTTGGAATTCGGACGCGCCGCTCAATCAGTGGGTTGCTTCGCTGCTCCCTCTTGGGCCACACTGATCCCGCCGCCGTGGGCAGAGCCACGACCACTGTTGACAGGCTCATCCATCCAATCATGCATGGCGTCGGGGTTGAGCCGCAGCTTCACCAGCACTGCATCCGTCGAGTCAATCGAAACGATCAGCATGTCGAAAGACTTCTTGCCGGATTCGCGAACGTAGATGTAAGTTTGATCCCCATTGCGATTATCGTGGACCTGCACGAAGGGCTGATAACCTGACCCCACCAAGTCTTGCAAAGTTGAATCGAGTCCCCCCGCGGGCGGCTTCCGCAGCGGAGAGACGTTCTCGAAGATGGCCATCTGCAAGTGGCCAACTCCCGGGGGAGTGAAACGATTGCCGATAAAGCTGAGCAGACCCATGAAGGGCATGGGGCGTTTCTGGCAATAGGCGGACATGCGGCCCACGAGCAAGTGAAACTCCGGATCCCCGGCGACCGCTGCTGCCGAAAGGACCTGCACGAGCACGACGAGAAGGATGGCCCGCGACAGTAACTCACTTCGATTTTTCATGGTGCCCTTCCACCTTCTTCGATTCTTTTCCTACTTCGCCCAAACGGGGAATTCCCATCTTGCCTTCGAGTTGACTTAGCTTGTCAATGTCGATGGGCCCGACGATGTTGACCACGGTGAGTTCCTTGGGTTGAGCGTCGATGATGGCCATTCCCAGGACGGTTCCGCCATCGCTCGCGGTCATCAAGTAAATCTCTGAGGTCTCACCTTCCTGCTTGTTTTGCGACGACACAATGCGAGACCAGGAGGGTGTTTGCAATTGGCCGCGAATCGCTTCCACGTCAGCCTGCGAGTACTCGTTGGGCTTGGCGAACTCGAAATTCTTTACGTATACGCCTTTCAGGTTCTTGATGATTTCCAGCCCCTCACGGTCATCCTCATCCGTCATGAATCTTGCGGCCAGCTTCAGCAACGCTCCGTCCAAGTTGACGTCCACAACTTCGGAGGCTTTCTTCGCGAGCGGCTCCAGGTTCTGAATATCCAATTTGGGATTCTGGCCGAACGCAGCAGGGACAAACGCCCCGGTCAGTAATGCCCCAAACAACATCAAGGCGGATTTGACTCTTCCATGCGTCACTTTCATGTGATTGCTCCTTGCCGCCGTTCGGTAACGGCGCATTACAGGCGGCTCGAAGGAGCCTCCCGATTGATCTCCTGAACCTTTTTGCGCGCGACATTAAGTTTCACGCTGGCGATATGCAGAGCCTGGCGCACCTGGACCCTGGCCAATTCACCTTCCTGGCGCAAGCGTTCTTGCCGCTGGTTGTGCACCAGCACGGCGGCGATCACCAGGCAGACCGCGGCCGTCGCGAGAGCCCAGCGGAATGCCGGCCCGGAGACCAAGGCCTTGAGCTGCCGCCACGTTTTTACTCCCGGCTCCGGCTCGCGTTGGGTGCGCGCCAGGACCCTTTCCGCGAACCCCTCCGGGGCCGCCTCATGGCGCAGTGCGTTTCTAAGCTTCTCTTCAAAGGGGATCATCGTTGCACATCTCCTGCCCAGCGGTGGAACTTCTCCCGCAGGATTTCGAGCGACCTTTGGAGCCGGCTCTTCACGGTATTCACCGGGATATCAAGAATCTCCGCGATGTCCGCCAGTTCCAACTCTTCCTGGTAGCGAAGTATGATCACGGCACGGGCATCTTCGGAGAGGGAAGCCACCATACGCTGCAGCCCCCGGGAGAGCAACGGGTCGACTTCCGGGGACTCCGCCACAGGTTCCGCGACATCTTCCAGACTCGTTGGCGGAGCCTTGGGCAACTTCCTAACTTCGTCAATCGAGCGGCGGCAGGTTACCTTGCGAAGCCAGAAGACCAGATGATCTCCCGACTTGATCGAGTCCAGGTGGCGATAAAGACGAAGGAAAACATCCTGCGCTACCTCTTCCGCTCGTCCCCGGTCATGCAGAAAGTGGTAGGCGATGCTGAACACCATGGATTGGTGTTCCTGCACGAGGTCCCCAAAGGCCGCGGCGTCACCCCGTACGGAACGGGCCAGCGCTTCCTCGCCTTGCGGTAATGTCACAGTGGTCACGCTACCCGTCCGTCTCCGCTGTTTTGCCTGCTCACTAGATAGATACGTATGGAGGGGAAAGAAGAATGCAAATTCTTTTGCCGATAGGGGAGACGGCCCCTACCGATTGGGCAGCGAAGATGAGAGAGTTAACCTCGGTTTACAACAGTGTGGTACCAGCGAGAATACGAGCAGATCGGTGCGCGGCGCCGGCGCAAGACGTCTCCCACGGGCACGGTACGACGCGGTTGCTGCCTTACACCTCGGGTATGCCCAGATCCTTTGATCCGAGCGGTGACATCAAGGCCTCCGGCGCATATTCTTCGAGCAGGTCCAGCGCTATGCGAGCGCGGCGCAAGCGTTCACGGGCCATTTTCACGGCAAGGTCTTCAATGTGCTGGCCTGAAGGATAAATATCGGGCGCGTTGCGCAGACCGAACTTGAAATACACCGGCGCGGCCACCTGGATGATGGTGGGCATTTCGTAGTAGCGGACGAAGCCGCCGAAGTTGTCCGGCACTTCGATGTAGAGATCAATGGGGATTTCGACAGCCTGGCGGATGGCGCCCATCTGCGCCGGGCTCAGGTCCGTGGGAATATTCATCGTCGACACGCCGCACTGTTCAAAGATGACGGCGGTGGCGGGATTGGCGGCGGGCAGGGTGACAGAGCTCTTGATGACCAGGTTCTTAGGCAGCTCACCCTTTTGCTTCATGGCGTCCAGCACCCAGATGAGCCCCAAGTCGGCGGGAAGAATGCTGCGAATGCCAAGGTCGCAGGCACGCCGGACGTCCTCGACGGCGTAAACAAGCTGATCGGCGCCTCGGTGCTGGAGGCCGATGACTTTGCCCGCTGCCGATGCCGTCTGCGCGCCAGTCTCAAATGTTGCGCGAGGACCGACGAACAGGCAAACCTCAATGCTTTCCTCGTGCCCGATCTTGGCCATTTCGCGTATTTCACCGCGAGTCAGTAGCATGACGCCGCTTCCCTGGCTGACGCGATGGATCGGCACCTTGTATGCCTTGGCGGCTTCCAGCACCTCGCGAAAGACGCGCGGCCCTTCGACACTGGGGATTTCAAGGCGATACTGGCCACCATCCTTGAAACGCTTGGAACTAGGCTTCAATGCATGGTTGTCCTCTATCGGTAGATTGAGTGTAGCGAGGAATTGTTGGGTCTTTTTCATGACGGGCCTCCGTTGGGGCACGGGTGATTTTCAACATGCATCATTGGCGCCGTGTGGTTCCGGTGCCATCGAAAGGCGCCCTTGCCCAACACGAGGCGCCAGCGCGGGAGCTTCTGCTCATAGGACATCGCGGCGTGGGCGGGACTGGTGGAAGGAAGCACCTCGATGCAAATTCGCTCGAGAAGGGCAGGCGGTTGCAGCACCACTTTCTGATCATAAATCTCTTTCGCCTTCTTGCCATTGAAGCAAACCAGAGCAATACCCACATGGGTTCGGAGAAACTCACTGATGTCGTTTGCCTCGACGCTCGAGAGCAGGATTGCCGAGTCGAGACTTCCTAATCGTTCCCCTGCCGCACAGACGTCCCACAATGCAACGCCTTGCTTTTTAAGCAAGCAAAGCCGGTCATTGTAGCGGAGGCCGGGTGAAGCTCCGAAAAGCTCCCCCATGATCGGCCAAAACGCGTTTCGTGGTTGAGCATAATACTCGCCACGCTCCAGAGAGACTCTGCCGGGCAGCGAGCCCAGGATGAGCACGCGTGCATCGGAACCAGCAACGGGTTCAAAACCTTTGGATTTCACGGTGTTTCTCTGGGTATAAATACAACTAGAACTGGCAACCGGTCACCGATAACTGACAACAGCCGATTACGCATACTTCATGTAGACCGTGCGCGTCTCCGTGTAGAAATCAAGCGCCGCCGGTCCCTGTTCGCGCATGCCGAAGCTCGATTCCTTGGTACCGCCGAACGGAAGCTGGTATTCCACGCCCGCCGTGGGAAGGTTGACGGTAATGAGTCCGGCTTCGATCCTATTGATAAACTGATGAACGCGGGTGAGGTCGCGGGAAACAATTGCGGCCGAGAGCCCGAACCTCACGCCATTAGCGAGGCGCATGGCACCCTCAAAGTCGTCGGCCACCATCAGGCCCAGAACCGGCCCGAAGACTTCTTCCTGCGCGATGCGCATTTCCGGCGTCACGCCGGTGAAGAGCGTTGGCTCGACGAAGTATCCCTGATCGTAGATTCCTCCCGTCAAGCGATTCCCGCCGCAAACCAATTGGGCTCCCTCGCCTTTAGCAATGTCGATGTATTTCAAGTCGGTAGCGAGTTGGGCGGCATCCACCGCGGGGCCAATCTCGACGCCGGTCTCGAGGCCATTGCCCACTTTCAGCTTGCGCGTCTTGGCAATAAGCTTTTCGAGCAGCGGCTCGTAAACGGATTTTTCAATAATGGCGCGGCTGCAAGCAGTGCACTTCTGGCCGGTAGAGAAAAACGCGCCATTCACCAGGACGTCCGCAGCGAAATCCAGGTCGGCGTCCTTTAGCACGATCGTAGGGTTCTTGCCCCCCATTTCCAGTTGGACGCGCACCTTCCGTCTGATGACTTTTTCGTAAAGCGCATTGCCGACTTCGCACGAACCCGTAAAGGAGACGGCGCGGACGGCCGAGTGCTCGACCAGCGCGTTGCCCACGGCACCGCCTGCCCCGGTCACGTAATTCACAACCCCGGCGGGGACCCCCGCTTCATGGAGGGCCTCCACAATCCGGTAACCACTAAGCGGCGCGAGCGACGCGGGCTTGATGACCACGGTGTTCCCGGCCACCAGCGCGGGCGCCATTTTCCAGGCGGGAATGGCGCTGGGAAAGTTCCAGGGAGTTATGAGCGCCACCACCCCCAAGGGCTTGCGCAGCGTGTAGCAGAAAACGTTTTCGCGCTCGGAAGGAATCTGGTAGCTGAACTGCCGGGCGCCCTCGCCTCCGAAGTAACGCAGAATATTGATGGCGCGCTTCACCTCGCCTTTGGCTTCGGGGAGCGTCTTCCCTTCTTCGCGCGTCATCTCTTCGCTGATTTTCGCGAGGCGGCTTTCTAGAAGCTCCGCCGCCTTGAAAAGATACTCGCCCCTTCGCGGCGCGGGCACAGCGCTCCAGGCAGGTTGCGCCTTCGCGGCCGCATCACAAGCCGCCTGCACATCCTCCGGGCCAGAAGCCTGGAAGCTCCCTACGGATTCCATCGTGTTTGCAGGATTCGTGTTTGGGAAGGTTTTCCCGGATCTGCATTCAACCCACTGACCGGCAATATAGTTATGGAATTGATTCGACATAGATTTTTCCTCTCATTGCGGAATCACCGGCACAATCAGCGCCGAAGGATGCTCGCGATCGTGATACACGGCGTTCGTTGCCTTCACCCAATCGTCGGTACGACCTTGGTCCTCTCCCGTATTCAGATTCCGGTCAAAGCGCGGAAAGTTGCTACTGGATACTTCCAGCCGCAGCTTATGACCTGCCAGGAATACATTGGAAGTCGACCAGAGATTGAGTGTGAGCTTGCACACCTGGCCCGGATTCATGAGCTCAGCTTTATCCCGGGAATCTCGATAGCGTCCGCGCAAAATTCCCTCCGTCAGATTCCGGGCGAAACCCTGCGGCCCGACATCGACCACCTTCCCGGTGAAGTCTGTATCAACGGCCGACGTACTCACATAGATTTCGAGCGTGATGGGCCCCGTCACTTCTGTCTCGTGCTCAAAAGCGGGGGTGGTGTAAACCAGCACGTCCTCGCGGTTCTCCACGGACCGCTGGTCGAAAGCGCCCGGAGGCTGATGTGTCCCGTCGCAGCAGAGTGGCCCACCGCGAGTCGGCGCCGGGTCCGCAGGGTCATAAACATACTGATCCGCGGTCTCGGTCGCAGGCGCCGCCGTGCTCAGCGTCCCATCGCCACTGAGAGTGTTGGCCTTGCCCGAGGAGTGCAGGTAATAACGAGTCTCCAGGGCGCGCGTCAGGGGCCAGTCTTGCTCCTCACGCCAAACATTCTTTCCCATTACGAACAGCTTCACGGGCTTTTCGCCGCCCATTCCGTTATTGATTCCCTTAAACAGGTAATCGTACCAGCGCAGGGTGATCGCGTCTTCGGAAATGACAGAATCCTTGCCGAAATCAACCTCACCGATGATCGGCCCGGACCCCGCGTGGCCACCCACGATCACGAGCAATCGTTGACCGTTCCGGGCCGCCTCGCTACCACCATGGGCCTTGATCCCCAGATAGTTTCGAAATGTGCCGTCCTGGAAGAGGTCGTACCATGCGGCAACATGGAGAGCGGGGACCTTGATTTGTGAGAAGTGCTCTTCAATTGACCACTGCTTCCAATAGTCGTCGTAGGTGGGATGCGCCAACCAATCGAGGTAATAATTTGCTAGGCCGGTGGGAGTGCCGAGATCCAGCAGGGGATAATCGGTGAGCGGAAGCTTCGTGTCCCAGCGGGTGGCGTAGGAGTCCTTGCCCATGCGGCGGTCCAAGGTGTTCTCCGCCAGGCCTGTCGTCCAGGATTGGTCAAACCACTGTTCAAACGCGCCGCCCTGGTAGGTCCAGTTCTCGTGATAGTTGGAGGCGGTCACAATCGGCAGGATTCCGGCCAGGTGCGGCGGAGAGGCGATGGCGGTGAGCATCTGCGTTGCGCCTACATAGGATCCGCCGAACATCCCTACTTTCCCATTGGAATAAGGCAGGGCGGCGGCCCACTCCACCGTGTCGTAGCCATCCGGCGATTCGTTCTTGAAGGTGTACCATTCGCCCTCGGAGGTGTAGCGGCCACGCACATCCTGAGTCACCACCACGTAGCCACGCGCGGCGGCCATGGGGCCAAAGTCCATTTCACCGCGCTTGTCGTAGGGGGTGCGAGTCAGGAGCACGGGAAATCTGCCGTCGGCTTTGGGCCGGTAGATATCCGCGCGCAGCACCACTCCATCACGCATTTTGGCTGGCACATTACGTTCTACAATAACCTCGTAGTGCTCCTCAGCACGCGCCAGGGCCCCTGCCGAGGATAGAGTGATGAGCAATGCGCAAATCACACGTTGATTCATAGGTTCCTTTCCCGAGACTCGATGAACGGCTCGATTGAGACACGGCATTATCCGCGACCGCACCGTCCGGCGCAAGTCGTGTTCCCCGACGGGGAGGGCTCAAGCCAATTCGCGCAGCGCCGCGAGCAACCGGTCAACTTCCTCAGCCGTGTTGTAATGTACGAGGCCGATTCTGAGCATCCCGCCACTGGATTCCACGCCCAGACGTTCGCTGAGGTTTAGCGCGTAATAGTTTCCGTCCCACGTGAAGATGCCGCGCTCCCCGAGATACGCTGCCAGTTCGCATGGTGAGCGCCCGGCGATGCGCACAGCCACGGTGGGAACGCGTTGGTGGAAGCGGGCGGGCTCGGTGATGCCGTAGAAGGTCAACCCGGGAATATCCAGCAACGCGGGAACCAGTCTCGCCAGCAGCTTTCGCTCGTACACGCGGAGGGCATCGTAGGCCGCCAGAAGCGCCGTCCTTTGGTCTTGCGCCTCTGGCGTGTGGCGTCGCCCGAGTTCCGCCAGATACTCCACGGCGGCCGTGACTCCCGCCATGCCCTCGTGGCTCTGCGTTCCCGTCTCCCAGCTCCCGGGGAGGCTTTCGGGCGCAGGCCGAACCTTGTAAGGAGCCAGGCGCTCGAGATGCCGGCGCTTTCCGTACAGCACGCCTGAATGGGGTCCGAAGAATTTGTACGGTGAACAGACCAGAAAATCGCAGTCCAGGTTGCGCACGTCGATAGGACCGTGCGGTGCGTAGTGGACTGCGTCAATGTACGCCATGGCGCCCGCTTCATGCGCCAGCCGCACGACTTCTTCGACGTCGTTAATGGTTCCCACGGCATTGGAGGCGTAGCCCACTGCAACGACCCGGGTGCGTGGCGTCACGGTTCGCCTTAGTCCATCCATATCCAGCGTGCAGTCAGCGGGGTGAATGTTCACAAAGCGGATCACGCAGCCACGCTCTTCCAGCGCCGTCCAGGGCGAGACATTGGCGTCGTGGTCGAGCCGCGTCACAACGATTTCGTCCCCCGGCGCGAGATCCCTGCCGACGGCGCGGCTGAGCATGAAGGTCAGCGTGGTCATGTTGGGACCAAAAACAATGTCTTCCGAATCGCAGCCCAACAGGTTTGCCATCGCCTCATGCGCGCCGGCAAGAACCTTATCGCTGCACCGGCTGGTGGCAAACGCCCCATGCGTATTGGCGTTCGAGGCCTCTAAATACTTGCTCATCGCGCGAATCACGCGCTCGGGCACCTGCGTGCCTCCGGGGCCGTCGAAAAACGCTGCGGCGTAGCCATTTACTTTCATGGCGAGCGCGGGAAATTGCGACCGGACCCAATCGATGTCAAACGTGGTCATGAGCAGCTCCTGGGGAAACGCCCATCATGCGCACACTACGCGGAAGTATCAAGTGAAAAAGGCGGATCCATGGGGCGGTTGTTAAGAAGAGGTCAAGCGAGGAGAACCTACTTAGATGGAGATGACGACATGCTCTTCGTCCAGCCCAAGAGGCTCGATTTGCGGCCAGAGAGATTCAAAGGTTTCCGGGGTTATACACAGATCCGTCGAGTTGCCATTGCGGTTTTTGACCCGTTCCCAGGCGACCTCTTTTCGGCTGCCAAGCCAGTAAAGGGTGGAGGTTCCACCCCGTGCTGCAACCATGCGCCGAACTTCGTCGCGCTGGCTACGTCTCCAAAAATTGAGGTCCAGGATGACATCCAAGCCCAACTCCAAAGATCTTGGCCAAATCGAATTGATCAGCGTCGTGACTCGCTGGAAGTAATCAGGGAATTGGCCAAGCGGAGGATCCTGGCCGCAAAGGATTACCATCCATTCGTCGTGCGTAAAACGAAGAGCGCTAATTTCACTCTCCAAGCGGCGGGCGAAAGTTGTCTTGCCCGAACCAAGAGGGCCACAAATCAGGTGAGCGGTTGGCATTCGGGTCACGATGGAGCGCTAATTCCCCTGGTCGCTCCCTTCGGAGACGCGAACGAGCTCGATGACCGTCATGTCCCCGTTACTTTTGAGCGCCACGACCTTATCTTGTTTGTCGTGCTTGATCTCGAATACGGTTTTTCCCTCTTCATTCCTTTCCCTGAACTTGGTTACTTGGTCGCCCAAGCGATCATGATAGAAAGTCGTAACCTTATCAACCGAATCCCGGGTCTCAAACTTTCCCGCCAGCACACGAACCTTCGTTTCATCCGCGATGTCGATGTTGACCGTGGCGGAGTCATGGTCCGTGAGGCGGGTTGCGCCGGGATAAATGGGCAATCCCAGGCTGGCTTCGTTGAGGTCATGATTCACCTCAAGTGACCCCAAAGGCGTTTTGATGGAGACCTCTTTCTTTCCCCCGCCGTCTTGCTGGACTTGGACGTGGACAGCGTTCGAAAGGAAGCGCAAGCCCCCCCAGACAGCAATGCCCCCGATCAGGACAATCAGCGCAAGGAAGAGGAGGGCGATCGCCACGAAGTGGCTGTGGCTTCCAGTGGGCTGCGGGGGTGTGGGGGGGCGAGGAGGCTGAGAACTTGTGGCCATGGCAGAGATCTCCTTTTTCACCTACTATTTATACCTACGTATTCCCGCCCGGTAAAGTTCCACTGGGCACATCGTCAGTTTAATCGTTGCAACGACCCCCAGAAGGTAGACACGTCCCGAATCAATCTGTCGCGCCGCTAAACCTTGAGCGACTTCCATCCCGATGCTATGCTGTTGGACTCTCTGTTCACCGTTGCACGTCGTTGGGGGACTCATGCAGCTACGGAATATTGGTCACAGCACGCTTAAGGTGTCGGCCCTCGGACTGGGTTGCATGGGCATGTCCGAATTTTACGGTCCACAACGGGAAGAGGAATCGATCGCGACGATCCATCGAGCCCTCGACCTCGGCGTCAACTTTCTCGATACGGCCGACGCTTATGGCCGCGGCGACAACGAGAAACTGGTTGGCAGAGCCATCAAAGGCCGGCGCGATCAGGTCGTCCTGGCGACGAAATTCGGCAATATGCGCGACGAGGAGGGCCGCTTCCTGGGCATCAATGGGCGTCCCGAATACGTGCGCCAGGCGTGCGAAGCCAGCTTGCGACGGCTGCAGAGGGAGATGATTGACCTCTACTACCAGCACCGCGTCGACCGGACCGTGCCCATTGAAGAGACCGTGGGCGCCATGTCGCGCTTGGTCGAGGAGGGTAAGGTTCGCTTTCTGGGGCTTTCCGAGGCGGCGCCCTCGACCATCCGCCGGGCGCACAGTACGCATCCCATCAGTGCTTTGCAAACGGAGTACTCGCTCTGGTCACGCGACCCGGAGGAGCAGATCCTTCCCCTCTGTAAGGAGTTGGGAATAACCTTCGTCGCCTACAGCCCGCTGGGACGCGGATTCCTGACAGGACGGTTCGAGCGTCCGGAAGATCTGGCGCCGGATGATTGGCGGCGTAATTCTCCGCGATTTCAGGGAGAGAACTTTGCACGCAACCTCGAACTAGTACGGCGCGTCGAGCAAATCGCGGCGAAAAAGGGCGCGAAGCCATCACAACTCACACTGGCCTGGGTGTTGGAGCAGGGTGAAGGGATTGTCCCCATCCCCGGCACCGCCAGCCGCGCACACCTGGAAGAGAATCTGGCGGCGCTGAAACTTTCGTTAACCTCGCATGACCTGGCGCAACTTAACGAGGCCGCGCCCCAGGGCGCTGCTGCCGGAGACCGTTATGCGGAAGGGGCCATGAAGGTTGTCAACGGCTGAGAGGAGCGGCAATGGCGGATTACGACTATGACATGTTGGTCATCGGATCAGGACCGGCGGGACAGCGGGCGGCGATCCAATCGGCGAAACTCGAAAAGCGCACTGCCCTCATCGAGCGCAAGGCGGTGCTCGGCGGCGTGTGCATTAACTCGGGAACCATTCCCAGCAAGACCCTGCGCGAGGCCGTCATTTATCTTTCCGGTTATCGGTTGCGTAGCATTTACGGGGAGTCTTACACCGTCAAGCAAAACATTACCATTGATGACCTTCTTTTCCGCACCGAACACGTCATCCGCCACGAAATCGACGTAACTCGCCACCAATTGCAGCGCAACGGCGTCGAAATGATCAATGCGGAGGCGGCGTTCGTGGACCCCCACACGCTGCGGCTGACCATGGTGGACCATTCCGCCGAGCGCACCGTGACCGCTGCCAACGTTCTGGTCGCCGTCGGTACCGAAGCCACGCGCGATCCCAAAATCCCTTTCGACGGCCAGAACATTTTCGTCAGCGACGACATCCTTGCCCTGAGAAAACTCCCGCGCACCCTGGCGGTGATCGGCGCGGGTGTGGTGGGCTGCGAATACGCCAGCATCTTCTCGGCGCTGGGCGTCCGCGTTACTTTGGTCGACCGTTCGCGCCGGTTGCTGCCTTTTGTCGATGCCGAGATCGTCGAGGCTCTTGACTACCATCTCCGCCAGAACCGCATGACGCTGCGATTCAACGAGGTGGTCAGCGGCATCGAGCTTGCCCAGAGCGGCGCGGACACACGTGTAAAAATCCACTTGGCGAGCGGCAAGGAAATCGTCGCGGAAAAGGCTTTGTACAGCATTGGCCGCACCGGCGCTACCGGCAAACTGAATCTGGAGGCGGCAGGACTTAAAGCCGATGAACGCGGGCGCCTGAAAGTGAATGAAGACTACCAGACCGAAGTTCCCCACGTTTACGCTGCGGGCGACGTGATCGGCTTTCCCAGCCTGGCCTCGACTTCACTTGAGCAGGGCCGCCTGGCCGCGTGCCACGCCTTCGGGATTGAAGGCAAAAGCGCCCCCGAGCTTTTCCCCTATGGGATTTACACTATCCCGGAAATCTCCTACGTCGGCAAGAATGAGGAAGAACTGACGCAGGCCAACGTCCCCTATGAGATGGGTAAGGCCAGCTATCGCGAAATTGCCCGCGGGCAGATCATCGGCGACAGCATCGGGATGCTGAAGATTCTCTTCCACCGCGAGACCCGTGAATTGCTCGGCGTGCACATCATTGGGGAAAGCGCCAGCGAGTTAATCCACATCGGCCAGGCGGCAATGAGCTTGGGCGGAAGGATAGACTACTTTGTGAATACCGTCTTTAATTATCCCACCCTCGCCGAATGTTATAAGAACGCCGCCTTCGACGGCGTCAACCGGCTGAATGGGTAATTCAATTTTAGATTTTGGACCTGCGATTTTGGATTGAACCGCAACGTGCGTACCTGTTGTTCAAGTCCGCGCTGCGGGATGCGAGCGCTTGCAGGAGGAGATCATGTGAAATATACTTGAAATATAAGGGGTGATTGATGGCGACGCCGACTACGGTTTATATCAATCCGCAACAGCGCAAGCGGTTGTTTCAACGCGCGCGCCGGCGCCGGACGAGTTTTTCAGAGGAACTACGTGCCGCGTTGGACTTCTATCTGGACCTGCCGCCGGACTTTAACCAGCAGGCTTTCAGCACCCTCGTCCAGGAAGCGCACGCGTCCCTGGCGCGCAGCATGATGAGGCTGGACGCAATGTCGGAGCGGGTGGGGACGACGGGAAAGAAACTCGACGAAATCGATCGAAGGCTTAATGAGCTTACCCAAAACCGTATATGATGTCCTTAAGGCGGTGATGACAACCGAGACCAGACTCGCTCATCTTGACGAGCAGTTGGCAGGTCTGAGCGACAAGGTCGAGGGCACGCTTCCCGGTTTGCTGCCGTTCTGGAAAACCACGCCGAACGCCTTGCCCGCCTGGAAGGGAAATTCGAACTGTTGGAAAACACCTTCTCCGCCCGCCGCCGCAGGCTTGTTGAAAAATCGTCCTGAAACCTTTCCGGGACGGTGTCTTCTTCCCCTCCACCCTATTTGTACGCCGGCATCCCGGTCACGCGCTCGCCGATGATGAGCGTGTGAATATTGTGGGTGCCCTCGTAGGTGAAGACCGATTCCAGATTGCACATGTGGCGGAAGATCGGGTATTCGTCAGCAACGCCATTCGCGCCCAGAATGTCGCGAGCGGCGCGGGCCGCGTCGAGCGCAATCTTCACGTTGTTGCGTTTCAGCATGGAAACGTGGGCAAAATCAGCGCGGCCCTGGTCCTTCAACCGCCCTACCTGGAGGGCCAGCAATTGCGCCTTGGTGATTTCCGTAATCATATCGGCAAACTTCGCTTGCACAAGCTGGTGAGTGGCGATGGGCTTGTCGTCAAATTGCTTGCGCACCTTGGCGTATTCAAGCGCCTCGTTGTAACAGGCCATGGCGGCCCCTATGGCCCCCCAGCCGATGCCGTAGCGCGCTTGAGTCAGGCAGCTCAAAGGCGCCTTCAATCCCTGCGCCTTGGGAAGCATGTTGCGCGCGGGCACGCGCACGTCCTGCAATGCCAACGTGGATGTCACCGACGCGCGCAGCGACCATTTGCCTTTAATGTCCTTAGCGGTGAAGCCCGGCGTGCCTTTTTCCACCAAGAATCCCCGCACGCCTTCGTTGGTGCGTGCCCACACCAGCGCCACGTCGGCGACGGTTCCCGATGTAATCCAGGCTTTTTCACCGTTCAAGATATAGTCATCGCCGTCTTTCACGCCACGCGTACGCATACCACCGGGGTTCGAGCCAAAGTCCGGTTCGGTCAGTCCAAAGCAACCGACGGCCTTGCCTTGTTGCAACGCGGGCAGCCAGCGATCTTTCTGCTCCTCGGAGCCATACGCGTGGATGGGGTACATCACCAGCGCGCCCTGCACGCTCACGAAGCTGCGCAAGCCGCTGTCGCCGCGCTCGAGTTCCTGCATGATCAGGCCGTACTGCACGTTCGACATCCCCGCGCAGCCGTAGCCTTCGAGGTTGGCGCCGTAGAATCCCAACTCTGCCATGAGCGGGACCAAGTGCAACGGGAACTTGCCCTCGCGGTTCCACACCTCGATGTGCGGGATGATCTCGTTCTCCACAAACTCTCGCACCATCTGACGCACCAGCTTTTCATCATCATTGAGCAGGGAATCGATCTCCAGGTAGTCAACTCCGCGAAAAGCAAACATATGTCCTCCTCCCAAACCGGCTGTTGCGCGCGGCATGATGCACGGAATGTTTCGCCCGTTCTTGCCAAGGCTTGGTTGAATTGCACATGGGATTCCTCCCGCTTCAATTCTAAATCGCGTCCACGCAAGCTTTGAAAACCAGCATTCTAGTGGGCTGTGGCAAAGCGGTCAAGGAGGCGGCGTCCTCAACTTTGGAATCGCACGGTAGCAGCATATAATCAAAAACGCTATGGACGAACGCATACGGTTGACCGGGATGGTCAAGGCAGCGGGTTGAGCGGCCAAGTTGAGTCCAAGGATTTTGGACTCGGTGCTCGCCCGGTTGCCGAAACAATTCGACCCGAACGTACTAGTAGGCTTTGACACCGCCGATGACGCGGGAGTGTATCAACTCTCGCCCGAGCTCGCGCTGGTCCAGACCGTGGATTTCTTCACGCCCATCGTCGATGACCCGTACACGTTCGGCCAGATTGCCGCTGCCAACTCTCTGAGCGATGTGTATGCCATGGGTGGACGGCCGATTTCCGCGCTCTCCATCGTCGGTTTCCCTAACACCGGCCGGGACGTGGAGATTCTCGAAAGGATCCTTCAGGGCGGCCTTGCCAAGATGCAGGAAGCGAGCTGCACTGTGATTGGCGGCCACTCACTTGGCGACGACGAAATCAAGTTCGGTTACGCGGTGACCGGCGTCATCAATCCCCAGCGTGTGCTGAAAAACGTGGGCGCGCAACCGGGCGACCGGCTGATTCTCACTAAGCGCTTGGGCACCGGGGTGATCGGCACAGCCTTGAAGAAAGACGGCGCGACGAAAGCGGCGGTGGATGCGGCGATCCTCTCCATGTGCACGCTCAATCGCGCCAGCATGGAATTGGCCTTGCCGATGGAAGTGCACGCCGCTACGGACATCACGGGCTTCGGACTGCTCGGCCACGCGCGGGAGATGGCGGTGGGCAGCAAAGTGAGCTTCGCCATCGACTCCCAAAAAATCGAGTTTCTGCCGCAAGCACGCGAGCTCGCGCACAGAGGCTTTCTTCCCGGCGGTTTGAAGCGAAACCTGGATTTCCTCGACGGCTGCGTGGAGTTCGCCCCTGATGTCCCGGAAGACGTCAGGAGCCTGCTTTTCGACCCGCAGACCTCTGGCGGGCTCTTGCTCTCCGTAGCTTCGAAAGATTCTGCGCCGCTTCTGGACTCTCTGCGCGCAAACGGAGTGGATGCGCGTCAAGTGGGGGAGGTCACCGAAAAGACTCATCCCCTCATTCAAGTGCGATGAATCCTGCATTGCGCCTTCCGCCGCACAAGAGTTAATATTGCCACGATGAAAAAACAAATTCCTACACAATTAATCGTCGGTTTGGGGATCTTGCTGATTGGGGGCGGAATCGTCGGGGGTGAGTATTTTCTTGTGAAGGGGTATCCGGCGCACAAAGAAGCCGTGAAAAAGGAAACGTTGGCGCCCATCTCATACAAGAATGACGATTTGGGATTTGAGATCCAGGTGGCGGCAGGCATTAACGAGAAGGCAGAACCCTTTTCCGGGGGCGTCCGGATTTTTTCATCAAGATTCTGGAGCATAGGACCATCCATCACTATCACTTCTCAGCCCAATCCCGATCATAGCACCGAGTTCACACCCCTGGACTTGGCCAAGTGGGAGACCGATGGCGCCCTGCACGAACTTCCACGCTATCATTTTGAGCACACCCGGATCAACGATCGCGATGCGGTCCTGATCTGGCAATACAAGGATCGTGCGATGCTGCTCACGACCCGAATCATTTCGCCTGACCACATTGTGGAGGCGAATTGCACGCCCGGCAGTGCTGACGAAGACCTTTACATGCTGGCATGTGATCAGAGTGTGCGGACGATCAAAGTAGCGGGGCAGCCATCTCCGCCTCCGACTTTGGGGGTGGAGGAAATCGGTCCGAAGACTCCACCCGCGAGCAAATGACGCGGGGGGGGGCGAACTGGAGTCTTCCCCATCCGGAGCCGATAGGAATCAACGCGGCCAAATGCGGCCCTCCGTTCTAGGCCTTTCGGGGGCCCGGTGGCCGGGGACGTTCCAGGTGGCTGTTGAAAAACAGCGTAGCGCCGACCTCCAGGCCAGCACATGCTGAGCTGAAGCTTAGTGCTACAACGCTTCATCGGCCTTCTAGAGAGCTTCAACTTGTTGCGTGATTAGTCAAGGAGGGGCGTTGAGTCGATCCATGCCAACGTGGGAACCCATCGAAGGAGATCTAGCTACCCCATTGGGGTTTCGGGCGGCGGCAGTCGCCGCCGGAATCAAGAAGACGCGCGACGCATTGGATTTGGCGATGATCTTTTCCGATTCCCCGGCAACAACCGCCGCCGGCATTTTCACCACCAATCGAGTTGCGGCGGCGCCCGTTTTGCTTTCCCGACAAAACCTGATCGGAAGCCGGGGGCTATGCCGCGCCATCGTCGCCAATTCCGGAAACGCAAATGCCTGCACTGGAAAGGAGGGGATGCACGCGGCGGAGGAAACGGCTCGCGTCACCGCGGAGCTCTTGGGAATCGAACCCTCGCAAGTTCTTGTGGCATCGACAGGAGTCATTGGCGTTCCGCTCAAGCTGGACCTCATTCTTCAACAACTCCCCCATCTGAAGGAAAAGCTCTCCCGCGAGAATGCCAGGACCGTCGCCCAAGCCATCATGACCACCGACACCGTCCCCAAGACTTGCGTCGTGCGTTCGGAGGCAAAGGGCAAGGCAGTGCACATCGCCGGTGTCGCCAAAGGGGCGGGGATGATCAATCCGCGCATGGCCACCATGCTCTCCTTCATTACCACGGACGCCTCGATGGGCGAGCGCATGTTGCACAATCTGCTGCGAGGGGCGGCAGAAGACTCTTTCAATCGCGTCACCGTAGACGGCGATACCTCGACCAACGACACCGTTGTGGCGCTGGCCAGCGGCCTTTCGGAGACGGTGGTGATTCCCGGAAACGACAGCCGCGCATGGTTTGCGGAGGGATTGACCCTGGTTTGCCAGACCCTCGCCCGCATGATTGCGCGTGACGGCGAGGGTGCGTCCAAATTGGTCACCGTGGACGTCATCGGGGCGCGGACTCCCCTCGATGCTGACCGCGTGGCGCGTGCCATTGCCAACTCTCCGTTGGTGAAGACAGCGCTGGCGGGCGCAGACCCGAATTGGGGACGCATCATCTGCGCCGCGGGCTACTCCGGCGCGAAATTCGATCCTAACAAGATCGACGTCAGCGTCAACAGCATGGTTCTGTGCCGCAAGGGCGTTGATGCCGGCTTCGATGAGGCGGCGGCCCACCGCGAGCTCGAGCAGAGGGAGCTTTTGCTGCATGTGGATCTTCATGCCGGAAAGGCTGCAGCCCACGTGTGGACTTGCGACTTAACGCGCGACTACATCGATATCAATTCATCGTATCGCAGCTAAAGCCGCTGCGTCGCCCCCTGCCGGCTCGGCGGGGTGGGATCCAAGGTCGTGATGCAGTTCCCCACCACATCGTCCACGTAACATTGGGGAAAGGCAGCGAACTTCATCGTCCCGTCGTCCCCAGGATTCCTAAGTCGGAAGGCGCGCCAAAGGGAATCTGCTCGTAATCGAGCACCGCGCCGGAAATCAGCTCATTGGTGGCGAAAAACAGAACCGCGTTGGCGATGTCGGCGGGATCCAGCATCCGGCCGAAGGGACGAGTCTTCACCGCGTCCTCCAACCAATTCTCACCCTTACCCTCAATCACCCCGAGGAGGTGGCGCTCTCCCTCGGTCAAGGTCCAGCCGGGATTGATCTGGTTCACGCGAATGCGGTATTGCGTCAGATAATTCGCCAGATTCTTGGTGAACGTCATCAGCGCGCCTTTGGAGGCGGAATAAGGCAGCAGCCGCTTCAGCCCGCAATACGCGTTCCCCGAGCCGATGTTGACGATGCAGCCGCTTTGCCGGTCCTTCATGCTGCGCACAGCTTCCTGGCACAGAATAAATGGAGCGCGCACGTTGACGCCGAAGATCTCATCCCACAACTCGGTGGGAGTGTCCTCGATCGTGCCGCGAAGCGACACGCCGGCGTTATTCACGAGGATATCGACGCGGCCGAATCGCGAGAGGGCGTTGCGGACGATGCTGCGGCAGTGCGATTCATCCCGCAAATCGCCGGTCACCAGCCGCGCCTGGCTTCCGGCGGCCTCGATGGCCTGCACAATCTTTTCGCCTCCGGCACGCTGGCTGTCGCGTCCATGCACGAGAATCCGCGCGCCGTGCTCGGCGAGTTTGACTGCGATTCCCCCGCCGATACCCTGCGTGGAACCGGTAACCACCGCCACTTGGCCCGCCAACAGTTGCTTTTCGGCATTCGCCTGGCTCATAGTTCCCTTGATGTCGACTTGAGGTGAAGAAATACGGTAACCCACTTTCCCGGATATCTCAACAAACTGTATCAAGCGGCCATGCAATTTTGCGTGAGGCTTCGGCAACCTTGCATGACTACGCCAGACCGAAGTTGCTAACGTCCGTCCCATGCCCTACGAGGGCGAGGAGGACGGACGATGGCCAGCGAGTTATCTGATATTCCCCATAACAT
>JBEKLF010000094.1:0-28008 GCA_050010335.1 Terriglobia bacterium | reverse complement strand
AGGTTCGATCTGTACTGCGACCAGTACTGCGGCACCAACCACTCGCTGATGAGGGGTGAAGTGATCGTGATGGAGCCCACGGAATACGAGCAGTGGTTGAGCGGGGGCATTCGCGGCGGAACTATGGCCCAGTCGGGCGCCAAGCTTTACGACCAAATGGCCTGCATCACCTGCCACGGAACCGGCAAGGGGCCCTCGCTGACGGGTATTTATGGCAAACCGGTAAAACTGAGCGACGGCAAGACGGTGGTGGCAGACGACGCTTATCTGCGGGAATCGGTTCTTTATCCCTCCGCTAAAATCGTGGAGGGCTACCGGCCCATCATGCCCACTTTCAAGGGGCAGGTTACGGAAGAACAGTTGCTGCAATTAATCGCGTACATCAAGTCTTTAAGCTCGCAAGAAGGGAAGGCGTCGAAATAATGGCAACGGCAGGTGAGAATCTTGATACTCGCGTGCACTATCTCAACGCCAATTACGGCATCAAATCGTGGCTGCTGACGACCGACCACAAGCGCATCGCGATACTCTACATGGCGTCGATCACCTTCTTCTTCCTGGTGGGAGGCATTGCGGCGGTGCTGATTCGGATCCACCTGATTGAGCCCAACGGCGCGATCTTCGAACCGGCCACCTACAACAAGCTCTTCAGTATGCACGGCATTATCATGGTGTTCTTCTTCTTGATCCCTTCCATCCCCGCGGTGCTGGGAAATTTCCTGGTGCCGATGATGGTCGGCGCCCGCGACCTGGCTTTCCCCAAGCTGAACCTGCTGAGCTGGTACATCTTCATGACGGGCGGCCTGCTAACGCTGTATTCCGTTGTCT
Organism: Terriglobia bacterium; assembly: GCA_050010335.1. Classification (GTDB taxonomy): domain Bacteria; phylum Acidobacteriota; class Terriglobia; order UBA7540; family UBA7540; genus Bog-366. The sequence continues at coordinate 27,180 of JBEKLF010000094.1, read as the reverse complement.
GGGGTGGCGTGGATACGGGCTGGACGTTCTACACGCCGCTGAGTACCACCTACGTCAACACCAATGTGCTCTCCGCAGCGTTCGGAGTGTTCATAGCCGGGTTCTCCTCCATTCTCACCGGCCTGAATTTTGTGGTTACGATTCACAAGATGCGCGCGCCCGGCATGACCTGGTTCCGCATGCCGCTGTTTCTCTGGTCAATCTATGCTACCAGCATCATCTTTATTCTGGGGACCCCGGTGCTAGCCATCACCCTGGTGCTGGTCGCGTTGGAGCGGATCTTTCACGTTGGCATCTTCGATCCCGCCGTGGGAGGCGACCCGATTCTTTTCCAGCACCTCTTCTGGTTTTATTCGCACCCGGCCGTGTACATCATGGTTCTGCCCGCTATGGGGGTGGTCAGTGAATTGATACCGTGCTTCGCGAGGAAGCGCATCTTCGGTTACAGTTTTGTGGCGTTTTCCAGCGTGGCCATCGCGGTGGTTTCCTTCCTCGTCTGGGGCCACCACATGTTTTTGAGCGGCCAATCGGTCTACGCCGGCATCATCTTCTCCGCGCTCAGCTTCGCGGTGGCGATTCCCTCCGCCATCAAGGTGTTTAACTGGACAGCCACGCTCTATAAGGGTTCTATTTCCTTTCAGGCGCCCATGCTTTACGCCCTGGGCTTTATTGGCTTGTTCACCATGGGTGGGTTGACGGGCCTCTTCCTGGCGACGCTCGCCGTGGATACTCACGTTCATGACACCTACTTCGTGGTCGCCCACTTCCATTACATCATGGTGGGCGGCGCGGTGATGGGGTATCTGGGCGGCATTCATTTCTGGTGGCCTAAAATCACCGGGCGGCTTTATCCCGACGGCTGGGCGCGCCTGGCCGCGGCGATCATCTTTATCGGTTTTAACCTTACGTTTTTTCCGCAATACATGGTGGGATATCTCGGCATGCCGCGGCGGTACGCCATCTATCCGCCGAAGTTTCAGGTGTTGAATGTCATGTCGTCGGCAGGAGCGTCGATCCTGGCGGTGGGCTATGCCATTCCCCTGGTTTATTTGATTTGGTCGATGCGATATGGGCCGGTGGCGGGACCTAATCCCTGGGGCGCCAAAGGCTTGGAGTGGGAGACGCCTTCGCCGCCCCCGACTGAGAACTTTGAGGAGATCCCCGTGGTGACGGAAGAAGCTTACGCATACGGAGCGAAGGAGGTTTAAGTTGGCTGACAGTCACGCCGCGAGCCCGCTGGCGCACCAATTCGAAGACCTGGAGCAGCAGCAAGAGGCTGCCAGCCTCGGTATGTGGGTTTTTCTCGCTACCGAGGTGATGTTCTTCGGCGGCCTTTTCGCGGGCTACACCATCTATCGCAACCTCTACCCCCCAGGTTTCGAGGCGGGAAGCCATATGCTGAACGTCACCATCGGCGCCATCAACACTGCGGTGTTGATTTGCAGCAGCTTGACCATGGCCCTGGCGGTGCGCGCTGCGCAAATGGGAAAAAGGAATGCCCTCGTGACTTTCCTGATCCTGACCACCGCGCTGGGATTGGCTTTCGTCCTCATCAAACTGACGCTCGAATGGCGGCACGATTATTTGGAAGGTTTGGCGCCCGGTCTGAATTTCACCTTTGCCGGACCCGATGCCAAATCCCTCGAATTGTTTTTCTGTTTCTACTTCATCATGACCGGCGTGCACGCGCTGCACATGATGGTGGGCGTGGGAGTTCTTAGCGTGTTGCTGGTTCAGGCGTGGAAAGGCCACTTCGGACCGAACCACTTTAATGCAGTGGAGACCGCCGGCCTCTATTGGCATTTCGTCGACATCGTCTGGATCTTCCTTTTCCCGCTTTTGTACCTCATTGGAGGACGATACTGAATGCAGGATCACCTTGTTCCGAAGTCACTCTATTTCCTTATTTTCGGCTCGCTCATGGCGCTGACCGCCCTGACCACGGGCATGGCGTATGTGGACATGGGACAATGGAACACCATCGTGGCGCTCATCATCGCCGGCTGCAAAGCGACGCTTGTGGCTCTTTTCTTCATGCACTTGCGCTGGAGCCCGCGTCTGATGCGCGTAGTGCTTCTGTCGGCGCTCCTCTGGCTCGCCATCCTGATCAGTCTGACCACTACCGATTTCTTCTCGCGCGATTGGACACCGATTCCGGAAGGCTGGGAGGAATCGTCCCTGGTGCGCCCGCCCATCCCACCCGGAAACTTGATCTCACAGGTGCTAAAACCATCCCTACACCGGTACCTCTCCGCACTTGGCGTGCCGCCGCGCGCAAGTTCCAGCTAGTTCCAGCACACATCTCGCGAACCATGGCGGTTCATAATGTCGGCGGCGATATACATCTTTTCGTTCGAACCTGTCGCGAAAAGGAGGACTCCTCCACCCTGTACTCCTTTGATGTAGGTTTCCGCCCCTGGTCCGCTTGCCCCGGTCGTCCGGAGTTCCCAGGTCAAACTCATCTCGAAGCCGATGTTTGGAATGCTCATAACCCCACTGCCCGCCATGTCCAGCAGCTCGCGCAGGATGCAGATGTCGTTCGGGGGTATGCAAGGAGCCGGAACGCTGACCAGGGCGCGGCCGGCAATAATTAGAGTGCTGCTTCGATCCAGCACCCTGTCGCGGCCCTTTCTTGACAACGATCCCAGTGCAGTTCTGCCGCAACCAAGAAGAAGACCCCAAGCCTGTGGGTCGCTGAGTAATACGGAGCCACGTCCTCCTTGTTCCTCGATGCGCTCAGTGTTGAGTCTGTTTGTCGCGCTGGACTGAGGAGGCTGGTAGCTCTTCTCCCCCGGAGGCAACATCTTTATGCCATGTGGCATCAAACTATATCATGATGTGATATACTTCTTCGTCTCTAGTATTCATGTCAGCCAATGTCACACAGGAGATTTCCATGCTTGCGGACCAACTCATTAAGATCATCGAAAGCCGCGCGGAAGAGCTTACGCGAGGCGCCGTGAAGATACTGCAAAACAGCTCACACACGCGCTCGTATCACGGGCTTTCTCCGGACAGGCTACACCACTGGCTGTTTGAGGTTTATCATGACCTTGGGCTCTGGCTCTTGAAGAATACAGATCAGGCGATTCAAGCGCGATATGACCAGCTCGGAAAACAGCGTTGCAACGAGGGCATACCTTTAGCCGAAGTCCTCTGGGCGCTAGTTCTGACGAAGGAGCACTTAAGGGAGTGTATCGGCACTTCCATGCTGGCGGACTCAGCGCTGGAACTCCATCGGGAGCAAGAGATCTATCGTCTTATCGGCCGCTTTTTCGATCGGGCTGCCTGCTATGCTGCTGAAGCATACGGGCGCGAGGCATCCCTCCACAGAGAAGATCCGGTGGCGACGATGGCGCGTTGAGGAACTCGGGCCCTTACGTAGCCGCAGGCGAGTGGTGCCGCACGAGGCTTCTTTCGTAAATGGCCTAAGCGCTTGCAAGGTTATTCCGAATCGCGTAGCGGACGAGTTCGCTGACGGAATGGACCTCCAGTTTGTGCATGATGTTGCTCCGATGAGTCACGACTGTATGCAGGCTGATCTCTAGCGCAGAGGCTACTTCCTTGTTGCTCTTGCCTTCCGCCAGAAGTTGAACTATCTGTCGCTCCCGCGGTGTCAATTCGTGTGGCGAAGCTTTCTCGCCAACGAGACGATTGCCCCCTTTCAGGTAGGCTTCCAAGACCATTGCTGCCACCTTAGAGGCAAAGAAGGCTTTATGTTGGCGAACTGCCTCGATGGCCTCCAGCAGCGTAGGCTCAGCATCTGACTTTAAAACGTAACCCCGAGCCCCTGCTTCCAAAACCTTGTGCACCAAGTCCTCAGATTCATGCAACGTTAAGACCAGCACCTCAGTCTCGGGGACTGCCTTGAGGATTTCGCGGGTAGCTTCCAAGCCATTCAATTCCGGCATGCTGATGTCGAGAATGACCACATGAGGTTTTAAGTGCTTTGCCTTGACCAAGGCTTCACGGCCCGTCGCGGCCTCCCCAACAACTTCGTAACCAGGCTGCGTTTCCAGGAATTCTCGCACCCCCTTACGGAACAGCGGGAAATCGTCTGCGATCAGAATTCGTGTCCTCGTCATGACAAGCCCTCTGAAAGAGAAACAACTGCCCGCACTTTGGTGCCCCAATTCCCGGAGTCGATTTCAACTCGGCCTCCCAACTGGCGGCCCCTTTCCCGCATGCCCGCGATACCCACGCCGAGGTTTGCAACACCGGTCGGGAGTGCCTTCAAAACCTCGGTAGGGATTCCCCGGCCTTCATCTCTTATTTCCAGTGTGACCTCGGAAGGAGTGTGAGTAACTTTAATCCATGCCGTGGGACTCCCAGCATGGAGGTGAACATTAGTTAGGCCTTCCTGTACGATTCGGAAGAGTGCTGTTTCCACGTCCTGCGGCAGCCGGCCTAGTTGGGGGGAAAGGTCCAGTTCAATACGGATTCCGCTCCGCTTCGCAAAACCCTGGGCATACCATCTTAAAGCAGAAGCCAAGCCCTCCGCATCGATCAAGGGTGGGTGTAAAAGGTAGGAAAGAGTGCGCAGATCATCTGAACACTGCTTGGCTAATGCCGAACTATCAGACAAGGCTTCGAGCACCTTTTGATTATCAACCCCAACTGCTCGCCGCGCTGCGCCAATCCTTAATGCCAACGTGGCCATGATCTGGCCAGTTGAATCGTGGAGTTCCCGAGCTAATCGCCGGCGCTCGTCATCCTGTAATCGGAGCAAGCGAGTGGAAAGCTGGCGTAGTTCCTCCTCATTTCGTTGAATCTTCTGATAATCCAGGGCGCTTTGTAAGGCCACCGAGGCGACTTGAGAAATTGCTACCATTTTCTCCACGTCGAATTCCGTAAAGCCTGATTCGCCTTTTTTGTTGTTTACTTCGAAGAATCCGATAATCTCCCCGCGAGTGTCAAGTATCGGTGTGTCAATTCCCGACCTTATTCCAAACTGCTCACGGATTCTTGGCACGATGACCCTGTCTCCTAGGGCGTCGTTCGTGGCGTACGGGATCTTATGAACCAGTACCCATCCTGGCCATCCACTTCCAGGTGGCCAGCAATATTCGAATGGAGTGAATCGAAAGTCTCGAAAATACTTGTGGCAGGCCATGCCCTCGGGCGTCCGCATCCCCGACCACCCACACTCTGCGTCGGTCATCTTGACGGCTTCAATTATCAAAGAATCCATCAGAGCGTCAATATCACGCGTCGAGTTCAATGTCTTACTGATTTTCAACAGCGAATGAATGTCCGCCTCTGCCTCCTTTTGCCTACTGATGTCCATAATCGCGCCATCGATCACCGGAGGGTGCTCCGTCTCGTTCAGGATGCGATTCGCCAGAATCCACATTGAGCTTCCATCTTTTCGCCGGAGCTGGAATTCTTCGTTCGTAACAACCTTTTGCTCCAGTAAATGACGTAAGGCTGCCTCTCGATCTGCGCGCTGAAAATAAAGGTCCCATGCACTATGGCTTAGAATCTCCTCCTGGGAAGCATACCCCAGCATTCGCACGAATGAGTCGTTACACTCGAGCAATCTGCCGTCCGGCGTGCTGCGGAAGGTACCGGTCAGGTTGCGCTCGGAGAATTCTCGATAGCGTTTTTCCGATGCGCGGGTCGCCTCCCCTGCTCGCTTGCGGCTGGTGGAGTTGTCAATTCCCCTAACGTGAACTTGGACTCGTCCTGCCTGTTCTGGGGGCATTTTTCTCGCTCCTTCATAGAGCAAATTCGTATCAAAGGAAAGGCGTCCTTGAGCTCCCTGCGCATTCTCGAAGTCTAGGAGGCCGGCGTGTGAGAGTCGACGAAGTGGTTGGCTTCTTCAAGACGTCTGGGCGCATAACCTGGTCCGTAGAAACTTTGCCCACCACATTGGATTACAGTTGAGAGATTCGTCGGCCCCTTTAAGAAATAATTGTCAACTTCACTGCGCCGGAAGTCAAGGATTGCCCGAGCCTCCAATCGGCTGTGGATACCACCTTGACAGCCTGCAGCCCAGGTGAGACTACCGGGCGTATAAGGCACGCCTGTTTAGATGTAGCTCGCTCATGGATGCAACATAGACCCGGCACCTGCCTCAGGTCGCTCTGCGAGACCTTCTCTCTCCCTAGTTGTCTACTATACATGACATAGAGTTTATGACGCGCTGGCGCGTTGTTGTGCTCACGATTCCCGATTCCTCGGAATTGCGCGGGAAGGCTGTCTCGAATACCTTTTGTGGATGTGCAGCCCATATTGGGACTCTTGGTTTTGGTTCGGGTGGTTCGGGAAGGACAGGGGAAACACGGCACCAACCGCATCCTGGAAGAAGGTATTGGAACCCGGCAGTGAGTAAGATTTTCACGGTTTCGGTAAAGTCCTGCATATGTTTGCTTTATTCGTCGAGAGAGGCCCCTTGCAATTGGAGCACTCCAGTCGTGGTCGCTGAAGGGAGGATTGAGATATTGAGAAGTGAAAATAAATATGAACACCTAACGCGCTCGCTTGGTAATAATAGTCCCTGCTGTCGCGATAGCCACTTGCGTGCACCGTAATTGTGTCGTGCCCTTCGCGCCGAGTGCTCACCCGCAGCCACCCATCAGAACAGTAGCGTTCGGAGAACAAGGTCGCCTTCCTTTAAGCCGGATGCAAACGCCTTTTCCGCTGTCCTTAGCACATATGTTGACTCACTAGTACTTACTTGATTTAATTACCGTACGTAATTGGTCGTCTATAACGCTTTGATTTCAGCGACTTAAAAATACGAGAACTAAACCAAGCAAGTACTAGGCCCTTCAAATCCGTGGACAAGGACCATCGGGGCGAGAGACGCGAGAGGCCCTGACAGCAAGAGGCCCTAACAAGAGGCCCTAACATTGACAAAATGACCGACACCAGGTATCCTGAAGCTGATGAACATGGACCACCAGAGGACGGTAAGCAGCGCGGGTTGCGGCCACGGCTGCTGTACCTGTCCGCCCCCTGGCGGTCGCGGGTCGGGAAAGCCGGTTTAGATCGACAATCCCAGCCCAGGGGACTTCAGAACCCACCGCCAGAAACAATCTGGCAAGTGGGTTTTTTGTTTTTTGGACCCGAAAAGGGTCAAATCCAATTTGGGAAGGAGAAGAGCAATGCCTGAGTACCAGCATCCGGAAGTTTTGGTTTCAACCGATTGGGTAGCGCAGCATCTCGACGACCCGAATCTGCGGCTCGTGGAAGTCGACGTAGACACCAAGGCCTACGACCGGGGACACATCCCTGGCGCGGTAGGATGGAATTGGCAAACGCAGCTTCAGGATAATGTGCGGCGGGACTTGATCAGTAAGGCAGTCCTGGAACTCCTATTGGGGCAGTCCGGAATTTTCAATGACACCACCGTGCTGCTTTACGGAGACAACAACAACTGGTTCGCTGCTTATGCGTTTTGGCAGCTCAAGTACTACGGACACAAGGACGCCCGTCTCATCAATGGGGGCCGCAAGAAGTGGGCTGCGGAAAACCGGCCGTTGACCACCGATCTTCCCCGGATCACCCGCCTGACTTACCGCGCACAAGAGCCGAATGAATCCATTCGTGCCCACAAAGAAGATGTGTTTGCCATCATTGAGAAGCGGCGGCGAGGCGAGCTGGTGGATGTCCGTTCGGTCGACGAGTTTACCGGCAAGATTATTGCCCCTCCGGGATTGCCGGAGACCGCACAACGTGCCGGTCACATTCCCGGCGCCAACAATATCCCTTGGTCTCAGGCAGCCAACGACGACGGCACCTTCAAATCCGCCGACGCCTTGCGGCGGCTCTATCAGGGTAAGGGGGTCCGGGCGGACAACGAGGTGCTGGCCTATTGCCGCATTGGCGAGCGTAGCGCACATACGTGGTTTGTCTTAAAATATCTCCTCGGTTACGACGATGTGAAGAACTACGACGGCTCCTGGACTGAGTGGGGCAATTTAGTGGGCGCGCCAATCGACAATCCGACGGCAGCGCCGATCGCTGCCGTGGCTTGCGTATCTTAATTCTTATTAAGGAGGAACCTTTGAGCCAAATCCTGTCTGAAGTTCTCAAGGCCAACGCTGTTTACACCGCAAGCTTCGGCGATACCCGCGGTAAATCCCTTCGATATCGTCAAGGCTTAGCCGCTCGAGGCCTTCCGCCTCATGGGGAGAAATGTTTCCATCACTGTCGCCTGACGACCGTCTGCTTCCTTCCGCTGTCATCTCGTACATCTTGATTTCAGCTACGTGTCCCAAGGGCGTTGCGTTGCTATGTGCTTGGCGTCAAAGGATAATAATTCGCACAGACCCCAGATTCTGCGGCGACGAACTCTTAAAGCCGGAGAGTTTACTCCTCGCCTGGGGCGGTCGGTTTAGCGTACAGCGGGTGTAAGATGCCCAATCGAAGCACGAGTCCGCATAGTGTGCTTCTGGAAAATGGGGACGTCCAAACCGGAATCCATTTTCTGGAGCGACTAACAGCAGAATATCGGGGCAACAACTTTGCAGTACGGTTCTGGGATGGAACTGAGTGGGGTGACATAGATCAGCCTCGTTTCACTCCTGTCCTTAAACATCCTGCCGCGTTGCGAAGCATGTTCCCGTCGCCTAGTGAGCTGACATTAGGCGAGGCGTTCATCTACGACGACTTCGACATCGAGGGCGACGTGGAAGGTGCAGTTGAACTTGCTGACTATCTCTTGCGTCGTGAATACTCCATCCCAGAAAAACTGCGCTCTGGCAGCCTGCTCGCGAAACTGCCTGCCGCTGCCAGCCCATATAATTGCCGGCAAGGAGCCGACCTCAGCGGAGCGTTGCAAAAGGACTGACCCTTCTGAACCCATGATAAAACGTTTAGTACAGGTCGGGGATCCGTTCGATATTCGTAAAGGAACAATCTGGTCCAGCGCGAGAGAGAGTTGAGAAGACATCAGAAAGAGATCCTTACTTCTAAGGCGTGACGCAGGCGTTCGCCAGGGCGGTTCGCTGTTTTTTGCACGCAAAGCACCTCGATTAGGCCAAGCGGAGAATCACCAGTATAAAGTCGAACGTGTACCGATGTGCTCCGGTCGCCGAGAACATCTTTCTCTTCATCCCGGGCATACCCTACCGCCGGCCAGCCGCATCCACGGTTGTCGTCGGATCCGCTCCCTCCCAGGTCACATCGGCAGTAGGCCCGTAAGTGGCGGGCACTTTCTTTCCAAGCAGCCTCAAGTAGACTGTGAGCTGGGACCGGTGGTGCGCAGTATGAAGCACACGGCGCCAAAAGATCCAGATGCGTTGCCGTTTAACGTCAAAGAACGGGACCACTTCCATCCACCAGTCTCCTCTCTTCGGGGCGAAATAAGCAAGCCTCGGTAGCGCGAGCTGTCGCATACGCCGCGTGTAATCCTCTGGAGTGCGGGATTCAGGGAGAATCTGATCAGGAGCCGGTTCCGGCGCTCCCAGAAATTCTCCGAAGAACCGCCGCTCCGAGAACAACTGGTGTTTCAAGATGTCTTCTACGGAACTTGACCGGGGATGCGGGCGAAAACCGAGATCTTGCGGGGTCACGTCCCGCCAGACAGAGACTAACTTGTTGGTTTCGCTGGCGTAGGTATCAAGGAGGTGCTGGAAAATGGGTGAAGAAGCGCGTGGAACCTCCGATTCCGGAATAGCGATATAAGCATAACTCATTGACATACAATAACCTCCAGACATATCTATCGACTGAACAGCGTGCTGCATTCCTCTTCAAGCGCGCTGTCACTACCACTGGCGGCGGGGGCCAGTTCGGAATGGTCGGCTTAACAAGAACTGGGTATTTCGAGCTGATTCCGCCTTTGTGAGGTACAGGGAGTTGAGGAGTACAACGCGGCTGCTGGCTGCAACCAAAAAAGGATTTCACCACAGTCGCTCCTGTCGCTTTGCGACACCCCAAAACATGAAAATTGCTCGGCAGCGACCGAAGGCGACGGCCGGATTATGGGGGTATTTTCGGAGCAGTCGCCACAGTGGTCACGGAGAAAAGCCACACATAAAGGCTGCGGGTCAACAACCAAGGAATTGTAATCCCTGCCAGCGCCACCAGGAGCACAGTTTTCGGTAGTCTATGTACCTTCTATGGTGAGCGCTTTCTTAGTGCCCGACGCCGGCGAGTTCGCGCACGATGTCGCCCACAAATCCCTTGGCATCGCCGAAGAGCATGAGGGTTTTATCTTCGTAGTAAAGGGGGTTATCGATGCCGGCAAACCCGGGGTTCAAACTACGCTTGATGACCATGACGGTGCGCGCCTTATCGACTTCCAGGATGGGCATGCCGTAGATGGGGCTGCCCTGGTCGGTTTTGGCCGCGGGGTTGGTCACGTCGTTGGCGCCGATGACGAGCGCCACGTCGGTCTGGGGGAATTCCGGATTGATGGAGTCCATGTCGAACAGGCGGTCGTAGGGAATATCGGCTTCCCCCAGCAGCACGTTCATGTGGCCAGGCATGCGGCCGGCCACGGGATGAATGCCGAATTTAACGTCGATACCCTTCTTCGTGAGCGCGTCGAAAAGCTCGCGCACCTTGTGCTGAGCCTGCGCCACCGCCATTCCGTAGCCAGGAACGATCACCACAGTGTTGGCGGCGGCGAGAATGCTGGCGGCCTCCTCGGCGGTGGCAATGTGCACTGGGCGCTCTTCCTTTGCCGCCGCAGCGGAAACCTGCACCTGGCCAAAGGCCCCAAACATCACGTTGGTAAAGGACCGGTTCATGGCTTTGCACATGATCACGGAAAGGATGAAACCGGAAGAGCCATCGAGGGCTCCGGCAACCACCAACACCTTGTTGTTGAGCACGAAGCCCAGGAGCGCCGCGGAAAGACCGGCATAGGAGTTCAGCAGCGAGATGACGGTGGGCATGTCGGCGCCGCCGATGGGGGTCACCAGCATCACGCCGAAAACCAGCGATACACCTACCATCGCCGGAAAGAGGTGCGAGGACTCAGGATGAAACATCAGCCAGAGCGCGATCAGGATGGCTGCCCCGAGCACCGACAGGCTGACAAAGTTTTGCCCTCTGTAGGTAATGGGCCGCTGGGGCAGCAGTTCCTGCAATTTCCCTGCGGCGATCAAGCTTCCGGTAAAGGTGAGCGAGCCGATAATGACTTCCAGCGCGATCTCCGTCATCTCAAATTTCGTGAGGTGGGGAATGCGCACGTAATACTCGGCAATACCGATCATTGCCGCCGCCAGCGCACCAAAGGCGTGACTTAGAGCGGTCCGTTGGGGCACGGCGGTCATGGGCACCAGTCCGAGGGGAATGCCCACAATCGCGCCCACCGCCAACGCCACGATGACCCATTTATATTCGATGATCTGGTAGTCGCAGAGCGTGGCGGTGACGGCCAGGGCGGCTCCAAACTCTCCCGCCAGGACACCATGCTTGGCCGTTGCCGGCGAACTCAGCCATTTGAGCGCCAGCACAAACAGCGTGACCGCCACAATATAAGCAACGTCAATGAGCTGTTGTTGGAGGATGTGACTCATTGTTTTTTGGCCTTACTGAGCTTGAACATGCGCAACATGCGGTCGGTGATCAAAAATCCGCCGACCATATTGCTGAATGCCGCGGCCACCGCCACCGCTCCGAGGACGGTGGAAAGCGTGCTATCGTGCCGTCCGGCAATGATGATCGCAGCCACCACCACAATCGCGTCCAGAGCGTTGGTGAGCGACATCAGCGGAGTGTGTAACAACGGCGAGACTCGCCGGATCACTTCGAATCCGATGAAGCCCGCCAGCACGAACACGTACAGGCAGTTGATGAGATCGAACGTCACATGCGCCTCCTAGATGTCAAGTACCAGGTGAACAGCTGTCAAGGTTTGGATGCTGGATTCTTGGGCTGAATTGTGAGGGGTATTGATCTCTTGCGATGGATAATAAAGGGTTATAACCCATTGTAAAGTAAATCTTTCACCTTTTACCCCTTACCCGTTATAATTTTTTCGGTATCCAGACCCTGGCACCTAACTTCTTTGCGCGGCCAGCGCCGGTAGCGAGAATAATTCCCGCACCCGGGCGTTCACTACCTCGCCGCCCCGCGTCAGCAAAGTATCACGTGTTATCTCGTCTTCAAGATTCACTTGCAACTTGCCTTCTTTCCCCAGGTGCAGCACGAAGGCGGTGAGATTCTTCGCATACATCTGGCTGGCATGGTAAGGCACCGTGCTCGCCACGTTGATGTAACCGATAATGGTCACGCCGTGCTCGATGATGCGCTGGCCGGCCTTCGTCAACTCGCAGTTGCCCCCGCGCTCTGCGGCCAAGTCCACAATCACCGACCCGGGCGCCATGCGCTCCACCATCTCCCGCGTAATGAGCTCCGGCGGCTTCTTGCCGGGAACCACCGCGGCGGTGATGACCACGTCGCTTTCCGCCACTACGCGCCCCAGCAATTCGCGCTGCCTCTGGAAAAAGGATTCATCCTGCTGCCGCGCGTAGCCACGCTTGTCTTCGGCGTCCTTCGCTTCGATAGGCAACTCGATGAAGCGCCCGCCGAGGCTTTGGACCTGCTCCTTTGCCGCCGGGCGCAAATCGTAAGCGGAGGCCACCGCGCCCAGCCTCCGCGCCGTCGAGATCGCCTGTAGTCCTGCTACACCCGCGCCAATGATGAAGACGCGCGCCGGCGTAATGGTCCCCGCCGCCGTGGTGAGCATCGGAAACATGCGCGGCAACCGGTCCGCCGCCAGCAGCACGGCCTTATAGCCGCAAATCGTGGCCATGGAGGAGAGCGCGTCCATGCTTTGCGCGCGGGTGATGCGCGGCATAAATTCGATGGAAAAGGAAGTGACGCCGGTGGCTGCGAGTTGCTGCGCAGATTCGATAGAGCCAAAAGGACGATGGAAGCCTATGGCCGTCTGATTGGGGCGAAAAAGCGTGAGGTCGTCCTTGCCCGTGGCATCATTCGACCCGTAGCTGAGAACTTGCACGATGACATCGGCGGACTGGAAAACCTCGGCGCGCGAGGCCGCGAGCTTGGCGCCCTTCTCCACGTAGTCGGCGTCAGGATAGCCGGCACTTACTCCCGCGCCGACTTCCACATGGACATGGAAACCGGCCTTCATCAGATTGGGTACAACCACCGGAACCAGCGCGACGCGACGCTCGCCTGGAAATGCTTCCTTGGGAACACCGACAATCATTATGCCCCCCTCTTCATTTGATGACGAGTTGCGACTTTATGATTAGAAATTTTCTCTGCGGTCTGGGAACATTGACCGAATCATTTCTTTTCGGTCCTTAATCCAATGATGGTAAGTGTGCAAGAGACTTTTGCTGGGCGGAGCCGGTCTCGACACGCCCCGATGCAGAGCGCACTACTCGAAAGGGTCGGCCCGATGACATCGGTCAATTCTCTCCCGGCAGGCGCAAGGCGAATTCATCCTGCTCGCCAAGTTTTTGCCTGCTTGTCGGAGCCGGCACCAACCCGCGGCCGAAACAGCTCTTTACACGGAAGACGGTAGCCCGATAACGCCGGCCGCCGGCCGTTTCCAGCTCCATCTTTTCACCCCAGTGCCTTTAGAGGAGTGATCCCTGTCGTGGCCGGTCGGCCTTGTTGCGCTGATGGAAAGCGATGGCGCGCACGCCCAGCTTTCCTTCCTCGAAGGCTTCCATACCACTACATATGATCGGCCCGTTCCCCACCTCCGTCATCATGGCCTGAACCTGGGCGCTATGCGATGCGTCGGAAATAGGAATCACCAGAACGGTTGCCAGAGCGATGGTCGCCAGACGCGAGCCTCCAAACGTTTTCTACTGCAAATGACATAGAGCTTATGAGGGGCTGGCGCGGCTCTTGTCCTCACGATTCCCGATTCCTTGGAATTGCGCGAGAAGAACATCCCAAATATATTTCGTAAATTCGAAGTGCCGGCAGCATTAAGCTGGCAAACGAATGACCCAGAGAGGAAGGGCGAACGCGTCCGCCTATGGAAACTGGGAGCTCAATCGTCGCAGTCAATACACCCCGCTGGGATCCGGCTGGAAATCGCCTCCGCGCTCCCGGGCCTGATTAAAGATATGCGAGGCACCGTGAAAATTCACGTGCTCAACAATCTTGGGCGCACCAGTTGGGGGGCTAGAGATAATTACTGAATCGTCGTGCAGGCTGTGGGAAATGAGAGGCAAAGCATGTCAGTCGTCCTAAGCTGCTGGGTGTTGGGGATCTGGGCGATTCTCATCTGGTGCTCGCTGCGGGTTTCGGAACAACCGCGCCCGTCGTCGGCCTGGCAAGAGAGCCCTAAAGATCATTTGGAGTACATTCCGATTTCCGCGGCTTTGTTAGGGGAGTGGTCGGTAGGAGGCGAGCACCTCATGATCATCGATTTGCGCCCGAGCACGGATGCTGCAGCAGATTTCGACAGTATTCCGGGTTCATTGCGAATCCCCCCAGAGCAGCTGAGGAGCCATTTTTGTTATATGCCTCCATATACCCGACTTGTGTTGTACGAAAAAGTCACGGTCACTCGCCTCGATTCGAGAGCCGAGAGCGCACTTCTGATGACAGGCATCCACGCGGTTTACATCCTTGTGGGCGGCATTTGCGCTTGGCAAGCATGCGTCACCCGCAAAAAAGGAGCGATGGAGTTACTTCCCACGTGATAGGCCGGATTCAGGCGCCCATTTGAGGGCTATGATCCCGGCACAGGTACTACGCGGTGTTCCCCTTTCAGAAAGAAGCAAGTGCGCTTGAGGAGGTCGCATGGCAAAAGGAGCTAATCCCCAATCCCTTCTGAGTCCCAAAGGCACAAGTGTCCGTAAGCACGAAAGCTACGAACGGGAAGCAGCGATTGACGTCGCGACTGTCTACTGCAATTACCGCCGGCGAGTTTTTGCGTGGTGTTCCCGTATCGTTCGGAACACCGATGACGCACAAGACGTTTCTCAGGAAGCGTTCATCCACATAATGCGTAAGATTCACACATTCCGTGGCGAGGCAGCCCTCTCGACGTGGCTGTATCGTGTGGTGATAAACACGGCCCTATTGTGGTTGCGCAGAAAACGCCTTCCTCAGACCTCGCTGGATGAAATTACTGATTTTGGAGAAGGACCGCCGTGGCGAGGTAGTTCTGTGCCGGTCGTTGACGCCACCTTGCGGGACGCGCCTGCACGCATCGACCTTAAACAGGCTATCAACCTGCTACCAGCGGGTTATAAAGCGGCTCTCCTACTCCACGATGTGGAGGACTATCGACACGACGAGATCGCCGAAATATTGGGCTGTTCAATCGGAACGTCAAAGTCGCAATTACACAAGGCGCGACGACGACTCAGAGATCTCCTCAGTGATACGCGGGAAGACACGGGATACCTTTCGTGCGGTAGCACCAGTCAGGACAATTTGAGGAGTGTGGCGAAAAAAGGTCGCGGCAGGCGGGCCGGGTTATGCCGCAAACCCAGGGCCGGGGAAGGGATCATGCCCAAAGACAATTGGGGCTCATCTCCCTACTGAAATCTGAGTTGGACTTCCTTGAGAACGGGCGAGACGGACGTTCAGTCCGAACATCATGGAAACCGACATCCCTTTTCCATGAACGGTGGGTCGCCAAAACGACGTCCGACGAGAATTGAGTTCGATTTGTTGGTAAATACGGACTACATTGCCAGCCGTCTTGTCGACCCACTCGTTGCGGCGGCGGAATCCTTGCATTGAGCCCCACACCTTACTGCCAGGTTGATTGAGGTTATCCCCTTAGCCGGGACAAAAAGCTAAATTAACTGTTTGTCTCAAAAGTGGAGACAAATCCACTCTCTTCTTAGCCGCCTACTGCAAACGACATAGAGCTTATGAGGGGCCGGGGCGGCTCTTATCCTCACGATTCCCGATTCCTTGGAATTGCGCGAGAAACACATCTCCAATATCCTTCGCAAATACTGAGTTTTGGGTGTATTTAGCGAGCAAACGGATGGCCCAGCAGGAATGGTGAACGTGGACAGCGCGAGCATGCACACAATTGAGCACGCTGTGGAGGCCGAGGGGAGCCCATCGCTTTGACGACGGAGTTTAATGATGCCAGATGGATCAATCGCCACTATCGAAGCACATGACGCAAAAACAAGGCAGGAGACCAACTTGGTAGCTTCTGCCCAAAAGGGCGACGTCCTAGCTTTTGAAGAGCTAATCCGACCTCTCCAAAAGACTATCTTCCGGTTGGGCCTGCATATTACCGGAAAGCCCGAAGATGCCGACGAAGTGGTCCAGGAAAGCTTTTTCAAGGCTTGGAAGAATCTGGGCGGCTTCCGGGGGGGCTCTCGCTTCTCGACCTGGGTGTTCCGGATCGCCATTCATGAAGCATTAATGAAGCTGCGTAAGCGCCATTCTGATCGATCCGTATCCATTGAAGGTGGTGTTAATGGTGAAGGTGGAATGAGGCCTTGGAATTGGCACGACCGGAGGTCAAATCCAGAGCAACTCCTGATCGAGACCGAAGTTCGATCCTTGGTTCTGGGGGCGGCACAGACTCTGAGCCCTCATTATCGAGAAGTATTCCTCTTGAGGTATGGGCAGGGACTCTCCATTCGCGAGACAGCGGTGGCGTTAACGCTGAGCAGTGCCACCGTCAAGTGCCGAGCAAATCGCGCATGTCACCACGTGCGTCACGAACTTGGCAAGACCTTGAAGATCAGGGACATGCGTTCAGACGCCACCAGTCACCCTCATTCTGTCTTAATGAGTGCGTAAAGAAGAACGGAGATGTTATGTACATTGTTTTTGAACTCCTCGCTTGCGTGGCTTTGGCGTGCGTATTGGGGGCACTTTTGTTCGTGGCAGCAATCGTACTTATGACCGCGCGGGAAGCAGTCAAGCTGGCACCTTCGGCTTTACACAGAATTACACATCAGATTCGACATTTGAATGCAAGTCTAGGCGAATCGAGTATGACGACGGCCTTCGCGAAGGCCCAAACACACTTGGGAGAAGCTCCAAGTGCCCTGGTGTTGGACGAAGCTAGGAACTGAGTTGCGCACTTAAGGTGGACGAATGCTCCGGGTCATGAGCAGTTACTATGATTCTCAACAGCATGCCGCCTGCTTCCACCGCGACTCTTAATGATTCGGGACCTGTATGTAGTCATCGCGCCATGTACCGCTGGATGCTGATCGCGGGCTTTTGTTTGGCCAGCATTATCGTCGCAGGTAACGAGGCTGCGTTAGGCCTTAACCCATGGTTATCGCCAGAGAAAGAGGCCACGTGTTCAAAGGAGTCTGAACATGAAAGGTTGGAGGGCATCGAAGTCAAAACAAATAAATCAGGCCGCCGGGCCGCAAATAGTTGTTGGGAACGGACTGGCTGATTTGAGTGAGTCGATTTACCAGACCATCGCTCACCGCGCATATGAGTTTTATGACGCCCGCGGTCGCCAGCACGGTCGTGATCTCGAAGACTGGTTTCGTGCGGAAACAGAGCTGCAATGGCCCGTTACGGTGAATATGACTAGTTCCCCCAGCCTGGTAATCGTGCATATCGAGTTGGCAGGTTTCGCCGTCGAGGAGATCAAGGTTGGAATCGAGCCGCGCCGCATCATTCTCTGGGGGAACAAGGAGCATCCTGCTCAACCGGAGGGTGAAAAGACATCTCACGCCGCCATTCTCCGCGTGCTCGATCTGCCTTTTGAAATCAATACCGCACAGGCGGTCGCCACACTGAAGGACGGCGGGTTTGACGTCACACTGCGGAGGGTCAATCCTGGCAGGTCCAATTGAACAGCGAACGGCTAATGCGCGTTGACCCCCCATCACTTTTTCCAGCGCGTACACCGCGCGTTGGGCGGTGGAAAGCCGCCTCAACAACGGCGCGCTCTGACTGAAGGGAAATTGCAGGTTCGAGAAAGAAGTGAAAGAAGAAAACAATTACGGCACGGAGCGCCCGCACGGTCGCTTTGTTCGGAGTGTTTCAGTTCATACTTGCATCTCCGTCGATCATGTCACGGCAAAGCACAAAAGAGGTCAGTCACTAGTAAGACCGCTGGGCTCTTTGTTTGTAGGCGGGCTGATTCCCGGCGACTCCAGGAGGGAAGGAATGGCACCCAAGGTCAGAAGTGTGGAAGTAGAGGGAAACGTCCCCAGCGGACACAGAGCCAAAATCTTATTAGTCGACGAGGACGAGGGGGACCTCACTTATTATCAATTGATTCTGCGGCAGGTCGGGTGTCAGGTGCGAGCTTACCGTTCTTATGATGAGGCGCTGTCTGCTTTGACATCCGAGCGGTTCGATCTGGTGATCGTGGATCAAGGCGGTCCCGAGTTTGAGGGGAAAACCATTCTGCAAAAAGCGATCGAAATCGACCGCCACCTGCCTGTGCTGATTTTGACACGCAGTCTCGATATGGGTTGTTACCTGGAAGCGATGCAGTCGGGAGCCGTGGACTATCTGGAAGAACCAGTAAAGGTGTCGGACTTGATCTTTACGTTGGAGACTCACCTGAGAACTCTGCCGCGCTCTCAGTTCCTCTGTAGAGCCTTGAATTCCATTGCTGCGCCAAACTCTCAGGGAGCTGACCTCTGATGCAAAGAAGCAAGGTTTGTCACGACATGCTTCCTCTGGTGGCGGAAGGTTAAACCGATCCGATAGCGCTCGAAAAGGTGGGCACGGATGATCGAGCTGAAGCGTGCGTATGAGGCCGCCACTCCGAAGGATGGCACACGCTTTTTGGTAGAACGATTGTGGCCTCGAGGGCTGAAGAAGACCTCGCTACGCTTCGACGCTTGGGTGAAAGAGGTGGCACCCAGTGCATCACTTCGTCGCTGGTTTAGGCACGATCCGAAAAAATGGGATGAGTTCCGACATCGATACTTTCGAGAGCTGGACAAGCAGATCGGCACATGGGAGGCCATTTTGAAGACCGCACAAAATAGTGCGGTTACGTTGATCTACAGCTCGCACGATACGGAACACAACAACGCAGTGGCATTGAAAGAATACTTGGAAGCCAAGATGCGGAAGGATGCACACAAAAGGTCCGCATCGACACGTGGTTCAGGCGACTAAAAACCAGTTGCGAAACTTCCAATGAAGTCGAAAGGAGAAAACGGTGAGTCCTGTGGCAACTTGGCCTGCCTTTACGACGAAACTAAGAAGTCGCCAGGAGGTGGCCGAGGGAACGATGGCGTTCCACTTCGAAAAGCCGGCGAACTGGACATTCAAGGCAGGGCAGTTTGTCGATTTAACCCTGATCAATCCTCCTGAAACAGATTCGGAAGGCAACACGCGTGGGTTTTCCATTGCGAGTGCCCCGCATGAAGATTTTCTCATGGTAACGACACGCATCCGTAGCACTGCCTTTAAGCGAGTGTTGCGCGCTTTGCCCCTCGACACCCAGGTCAAAGCGGAAGGCCCCTTCGGCAGCTTAACCCTACACAACAACGTGGCCCGGCCGGCGGTCCTTCTGGCGGGGGGCATCGGCATTACACCGTTTCGGAGCATCGTCTTTTCGGCAGCAAAGGAAAAGCTCACGCATCGCATATTCCTCTTCTATTCGAACCGGCGGCCGGAGGATGCGGCGTTCCTCGACGAACTGCAATCGCTTGAACGTGAGAATCCGAACTACAAGTGCATTCCCACAATGACGGGGGGGGAGAAATCAAAGCGTCCCTGGCAGGGAGAGGTAGGCCTTATCGGCTACGAGCTAATTTCCAAGTACCTGAAAACTGTTCCGTCTCCTGCTTTCACCACGGCTATTTACTATATTGCGGGCCCGCCGGGGATGGTGGGCGACCTGCGAACCATGCTCACGAATTCCGGAGTTGACGATGACGACATCCGAGCAGAAGAGTTCACCGGCTACTAAACGAGCGTGTCTGCCGGAAATAAGGGAGACCGGGACGCCCCCTGCTATCGAAACTGCGTCGCCTGTTGGGTGGAAACGATACCTCGGATTGGAAGGTGCATTGATCGGAATGCGCCGTTTCGGGGCCTCTGTTTCCTACAAGGTCTCGGCAGAGAGGTTTGGCAAACGTGGGTCAACACGCCCACATACTGCTAGGTCGCCAGGATGTGCGTGGCAATGAATGAATTAAGGACGTCGAGATGATCCTCTGGCCTTTAGGTGTTTACTTTGTGCTAACCCTCCTCGTGGTGGGGGGCATCCTCGTGGTTTCCTATGTTTTGGGGCAGCAGCATTGCGATCATGCCACTAACTCTCCATACGAGTCTGGCATCGTCTCCGAAGGCTCGGCGCGTGTCCGCCTCTCTGCGAAATTCTATCTCGTGGCGATGTTTTTTGTGATTTTCGATCTGGAAGCGGTTTTCATCTTCGCTTGGGCCGTGGCGGCGCGCAAAGTTGGCTGGGCCGGTTACTGGGAAATGGTCGTCTTCGTTGGAATTCTGGTGGCGGCGCTTGCTTACCTGTGGAGGTTGGGCGCCCTCGATTGGAATCCAAAGCAGCAGCGGAGCGTGACGGAAAAGGGGAAATTTCATGCAAGCATGGATTACTAAACCCGGCGCATCCCGAGAACTGATCAGGCCGGAAGAAGGGCCGTTGCGCGAAGCGGTCCAGCGCAGCCTGGTCCTATCGAAGCTTCAGGATCTGCTGGCCTGGGGCCGAAAGAACTCCATTTGGCCTTTCAACTTCGGTCTCTCCTGTTGCTATGTAGAAATGGCCACAAGCATCACCAGCAAATACGACATCGCCCGCTTCGGCGCGGAGGTGATTCGCGGGACCCCCCGGGAAGCCGACCTGATCGTCATTGCCGGCACGGTCTTCATCAAGATGGCGCCCATTATCAAGCGGCTTTACGAACAAATGATGGAACCTCGTTGGGTGATCTCCATGGGTTCCTGCGCGAATTCCGGCGGCATGTACGACATTTACAGCGTGGTCCAAGGCGTGGACAAGTTCCTTCCCGTGGATGTTTATGTCCCTGGCTGTCCCCCGCGGCCGGATGCCTTCATGGAGGGATTGTTGCTGCTTCAAAAGGCCATAGGAATGGAGAAGCGCCCGCTGAGTTGGGTGGTCGGCCCCCAAGGTGTGGAACGAATGCCCCATCCCTCTCAGCGCGATCTAATGCGAGCCGAGAGGATGAAGGTCACGGATCTGCGAACTCCTGACAGCGTCTGAATGCATTTTGCCATGATTGCTGAAACTACAATTCTGAATGCCCTGCATGACAAGTTCGGCGTGGGTGACCTCGTCACGCAGAAGGCCTGCGACCGAATACCAACCTTCTTGGTGTCGCGAGAAATAATTCACGAAGTTCTCCGCTACCTCAAGAGCGAGGTGACACAGCCTTATAAGATGCTCTATGACATAACGGCCATTGACGAACGCGCGCGGGTTCATCCCGAGGGGCAACCCGCGAGTGATTTTACGGTGGTTTATCACCTTCTATCGTTCGACCGCAACGCCTACATCCGGATAAAGGTCCCGCTCAAGGAGGCCGACCTTCACATCCCCACCCTGACTGACCTCTGGCCGGCGGCGAACTGGTATGAGCGGGAAGTGTGGGACATGTTCGGGATCGTGGTGGATGGCCACCCGCACCTGGAGCGAATCCTTATGCCCAAGACATGGGTGGGTCATCCTCTCTGCAAAGACCATCCTGCCCGCGCCACAGAGATGGAGCCTTTCGAGCTTCCGGACGAGAAGCAAGATCGGGAGCAGGACGCATTGCGCTTCCGCCCCGAAGACTGGGGAATGAAACGGACCCGGGAGGATCACGACTTTATCTTTCTCAACGTGGGACCGCAGCACCCGGGCACGCATGGAGTCCTCCGCGTCGTGCTGCAGTTGGACGGTGAGGAAATCGTGGATCTGGTTCCAGAGATCGGCTTCCACCATCGCGGCGCCGAGAAAATGGGGGAACGCCAGAGCTGGCATACGTTCATTCCCTACACCGACCGGATCGATTACCTCGGCGGTGTGATGAACAATTTCGCCTACTTGCGAGCCGTGGAAACTCTGGCCGGCATCGATGTCCCTCCCCGCGCCCAAGTGATCCGCGTGATGCTGGCAGAACTCTTCCGAATCATCAGTCACTTGGTCTGGTACGGCACGTTTGCGCAGGACCTCGGGCAGATGTCCCCCGTCTTCTATACCTTCAATGACCGCGAACGTGCTTTTGAGATCATTGAGGCGGTTACCGGAGCGCGGATGCATCCCAATTGGTTTCGCATCGGCGGCGTGACCCAGGACCTGCCCCAAGGCTGGGACGGAATGATCCGTGACTTCCTGAAATATTTGCCTTCCCGCCTCGCCGAGTACGACCGGGAGGTATTGCAGAACCGCATCTTTCAAGCACGGACCAAGGGGATCGGCGGCTTGACGGTGAACGAGGCGATCGATTGGGGCGTCACGGGTCCGAACCTGCGGGCGTGCGGCCTGGCATGGGACTTTCGGAAAAAACAGCCCTATTCGGGCTACGAGCAATATGAGTTCGATATTCCCACCGGCCAGCAGGGCGACTGCTACGACCGCGCGCTGGTCCGAGTGGAGGAAATGAGGCAGAGCCTTCGTATCATCGAGCAATGCCTCGAGAACATGCCCGAAGGCTCGTACAAGTCGCTCCAACCACTGGCCACGCCTCCACTAAAAGAAAGGACGATGCACGATATCGAAACTCTAATCACTCACTTTCTGGGCGTCAGTTGGGGGCCGGTAATTCCGCCAGGGGAAGCGCTTGGGGCAATCGAGGCGACAAAGGGGAACAACGGCTATTATCTCGTCAGCGATGGCGGCACAACCGCCTATCGCACGCGCATTCGAACACCCTCCTTTGCTCATATGCAGACGCTCCCCCTGCTCTGCCGGGGCCTGATGATCCCGGACTTACTCGCAATTCTAGGCAGCCTTGATTTCGTTCTGGCCGACATTGATCGATAAGGAGCCCGAAGCCTTGCTCAGCCCTGAAGAGCGCCAAGAGATTGAAGCGGAACTGGCCCACTACCCGCACAAGCAGGCGGTCTCGATCGACGCCATGAAGATCGTGCAGCGCCACCGAGGTTGGGTCTCCGACGAAAGCCTGCGCGATATCGCGGAGTTCCTGGGTATGTCCGCCGCTGATCTGGACGGCGTTGCGACGTTCTACAACCTTATCTTCCGCAAGCCCGTCGGCCGGCACGTGATCATGGTTTGCGACAGCGTGAGCTGCTGGATTATGGGTTGCGATCGCATCCGCGAGCATCTAAGTTCGCGCCTGGGCATCAAGCTGGGCGAAACCACTCAGGACGGACGGTTCACGCTGCTTCCCATTGTTTGCCTGGGGGCCTGCGACCATGCGCCTGTCGTGATGGTAGACGGCGACCTCCATCAGGATCTCGATCCGCAAAGACTTGATGGCATTCTCGAAAAATACGAGTAGAAGATTCGTGGAAAAGATCATTACGAAAAACATCCGGCCTGAAGGCGAGCCTCCAGATTTGAAGGCCTACGAAAAGGCCGGCGGCTATCAGGCTCTCCGCAAAGCGCTGGGAATGGACCCCAAGGCCATCACAGAACTCGTCAAGGCCTCCAATCTGCGAGGCCGCGGCGGCGCAGGATTCCTTACGGGACAAAAGTGGAGCTTCGTGCCGGTGGGCAAAGACGCACCGCACCCGAAATATCTGGTCGCCAACGCCGATGAGATGGAACCCGGTACTTTCAAGGACCGCCTGCTTCTGGAAGGAGACCCTCATCAGCTCATCGAAGGCATGATCATCGCCGCACGGGCACTCGAAGCAGACGTGGCCTACATTTTTTTGCGCGGCGAATACACCCTCGCCGCCCAGCGCGTAAGGAGAGCAATCGCGGAAAGCTATGCGCGTGGCTACCTCAGCAAGAATATCCTCGGTTCGGGTTACAGCCTCGAAATGTATCTGCACATCAGTGCGGGCCGTTACATGTGCGGGGAGGAGACCGGTTTGCTGAACGCGCTGGAAGGCAAGCGCGCTAACCCTCGAACCAAGCCGCCCTTCCCGCAGATCTCGGGCCTGTGGGGCAAGCCCACCATCGTGCAAAACGTCGAGACGCTGGCGAATCTACCTCACATCATTCAGAACGGCGCCGAATGGTTCAAGGGCCTCAGCCCCGGTCAAAGTGGCGGCAGTAAGCTTTACGGCGCAAGCGGCAAGGTCAGGCAGCCGGGGTTGTGGGAACTTCCCATGGGCACTCCCATCCGCGAAATTCTCGAAGAGTACGCTGGCGGAATGCGCGACGGCGTTAAGTTTCGCGGGCTCCTGCCGGGCGGGGCTTCGACGGATTTCCTCGTCGAAGAGCACCTGGACGTACGCATGGATTTCGACGACGTGCATAAGGCCGGGAGCCGTATGGGAACAGGAACCATGATCATCCTCGACGATAAGACTTGTCCCGTGGGGATGGTTCGGAACCTGGAACACTTTTTTGCCCAGGAATCTTGCGGTTGGTGCACGCCTTGCTGGTCGGGGCTCCCTTGGGCGGAGCAAACCCTCACGGCGATCGAAGAGGGCCGTGGTGAGGCGCACGACCTGGAGATTCTGGCCCACATCACACGGTGGGTCGCTCCGGGGAACACGTTTTGCGCCTTAGCACCGGGAGCGGCGGAACCCCTGCAAAGCGCACTCAAGTATTTTCGTGAGGACTTCGAGCGGCACATCAAGGAGAAACGTTGCCCGTGGCGATAGAAAAGGTAACAGTTTACATCGAGAAGAAACCCTACAAGGTCAAGCCCCACCAGAGCATGCTCCAGGCTTGCCTTTCGCTGGGGTTCGACGTGCCTTTTTTTTGCTGGCATCCCGCCATGGGTTCCGTCGGCGCCTGCCGCCAGTGTGCGGTCAAGCTATATACAAGTGAGCGGGACGAGAGAGGCCGGTTGGTGATGTCGTGCCTGTGGCCGGCCATAGAGGGAACGCGCATCTCAATCCAGGATCCGGAAGCCGTGGCGTTTCGCGCCAACGTAATCGAAGGCCTTATGCTCAATCATCCGCATGATTGCCCCGTGTGCGACGAAGGTGGGGAATGCCATCTCCAGGATATGACGGTGATGACCGGCCATGACTACCGCCGCACGCGGTTTGCCAAGCGGACTTTCCATAACCAGTACCTGGGGCCGTTCCTCAACCATGAGATGAACCGCTGCATTCAGTGCTACCGGTGTGTTCGGTTTTATCGCGAATATGCGGGAGGAAATGATTTCAACGCTTTCGCAATCCGGAATCTCGTTTACTTCGGCCGACAGCAGGATGGCGTCCTCGAGAACGAATTCGCCGGGAATCTCGTGGAAGTTTGTCCGACGGGCGTCTTCACCGACAAGACCCTGAAGCAGCACTACACCCGCAAGTGGGACTTGACGATGGCTCCTTCCATATGCGTGCACTGCGGATTGGGATGCAACATTACGGCTGGCGAGCGTTACGGAATGCTGCGCCGCATTCTCAATCGCTACAACAGCGAGGTTAACGGGTACTTCCTCTGCGATCGGGGACGCTATGGATATGAGTTCGTGAACAACGAAGAACGAGTCCGAAAACCGCTGTTGCGACGGGCAGGTCAGACAGGGGTAATTTCCAAGGACGCGGTGATCAATCATTGCGCCGGCCTGTTTTCGAAAGACGACCAGGTCATCGGCATCGGGTCGCCGCGTGCGTCGCTTGAAGCGAACTTTGCTTTGCGAACCATGGTCGGGCCGGACCACTTCTTTACCGGAATGTCCGATGACGAATCCCGCCTGATCTCAGCCATGCTGAAGGTCCTGCGGGAGGGTCCGGCACGAACACCCTCGTTGCAGGATATCGAACACTCAGACGCGATCCTAATTCTTGGCGAGGATGTTACAAACGTGGCGCCAAGAATGGCGCTCAGCCTGCGACAGTCAGTGCGGCAACAGCCGCTGCAATTGGCGGAAAAGCTGCGCATTCCGCTCTTTCTCGATCACGCCGTCCGCGAACTCCTCCAGGATGCGAAGGGCCCGTTGTTCATCGCCACCCCGGCGGCAACCCGCTTGGACGATGTGGCCACCGCGACGTATCGGGCCGCTCCGGAGGATCTGGCGCGGCTGGGATTTGCCATCGCTCACGCGCTTGACGCCCGCGCCCCGCACGTGCCGGACCTCTCCGAGGAAGTGCGTGCTCTGGCAGAGCGCATTTCCCACGCTTTACGGGATGCCCAACATCCTCTGGTGGTCTCGGGACCCAGTTGCGGTAGTGAGGCAATCATCCAGGCCGCTGCGAATGTGGCACGCGGTTTGTGCACCACGGGTCACCCGGCGGGATTGAGCTTCATCATGCCCGAGTGCAATTCCTTCGGCCTCAGCCTCATGGGAGGGAAGATGCTCAACGCGGCTTTTCAGACTGTGGAGGAAGGGGCTACTGATTCGGTCATCATCCTGGAAAATGATTTGTACCGCCGAGCGCCCGCACCGGTGGTAGATACGTTTTTGAATACCGCCCGGCACGTTGTGGTACTCGATTATCTCGCGAACCGCACAACCGCCAAGGCCGAGTTAGTGCTGCCGACAGGGACCTTTGCAGAAACTGACGGTACGCTGATTAATAACGAAGGACGTGCCCAGCGTTCTTTCGCGGTTTTCCCTCCCGGCGAGAATATCCAGGAAAGCTGGCGCTGGCTGAGGGACATGATGGTGATAGCGGGTCGACGCGAAGAGAACTCCTGGCAGACTCTCGACGAGCTCTTGACCGCGATGGCGACCACTCTGCCAGCCCTAGCGCGCGCGCTCGAAGCCGCGCCTCCTGCGGCATTTCGCATGGCGGGAGCAAAACTTCCACGCGCACCCCAACGCTATAGCGGACGCACTGCCATCCTGGCGAACATCAACGTTAGCGAACCCAGACCTCCCGATGACCCTGATACTCCGCTTTCGTTCACCATGGAAGGCTACCCGGCTCAGGCGCCGGCCGCGGTAACTCCTTTTTTCTGGTCCGGAGGCTGGAATTCCATTCAGGCAACGCTGAAGTATCAAGAGGAGGTCAATGGGCCGTTACGCGGCGGCGACGCTGGAGTGCGGCTGGTGGAACCTGCTCAACCGAACAACGGATCCTATTTCATGATCGTTCCGCCGGCGTTTGAGCCCAGAACGGGAGAATGGTTGCTCGTACCACTTCATCACATCTTCGGCTCGGAGGAGTTGAGCCGTTCGGCGCCAGCCGTCCTGGAACTGGCGCCGCAAGCATACGTGGCGCTGAATCCGGACGACGCGTTACAGCTCGGGGTCCAGACCGGGAAAGAAATTACGGTTGATTTGGCAGGAACCCGGTACCGACTCCCAGTCAAAATCCGGC
>JBEKLF010000093.1:0-28429 GCA_050010335.1 Terriglobia bacterium | reverse complement strand
TCAACCGGCGATAGGTCAAGGGATGCAACCGCAGCAGGCGAGGAACCATGGCTACTCCTCCGGCGAGAAGTATGCCATACAGGGGCAACCTATGTCCCTTTAATTATGCGCGGATGTATATGCGGGTTTCGAGGATTGGCTGGGATTAATCGCCAGGAAGGCAAAGCGGCTGATTAGCAATCAGGAACCACAAGGTCAGTAGACGGCAGGCATCTCACATCCTGCCGCCTGCGACCGACTATAAAATGAGTTTTCCCCAAAGAATACCCAAGACACATTTAGGACGCTACTTTGGTGTGCGAGCCAACAGTGAAAAAAGCGGACCTAGCATGTGCGGCTCGCCCGCCGGAGCACGGGCATCCTGCCCCCTCTGTCACATGCGGCGGGAGCGGGCCGCTCCCGCCCAGAGTACGCGGGCAGAATGCCCATGCACCGGAAATTGCGAAAATAAATCGGCCCGAATTTCCTACCGGCAGGAAATTGGCAGGCCTGCCGCCCGACTTTGGCCGCCAAGATGCTAGGCTACAGTATACAGGTCAGTTTTTGGCGTGAAATCGCGCAGGGGGAGAAGGTACCGGGGGGGCGGGACTGGGTACTGGGGACTGGGTGCTGGGGAAAACAGGCAAACCCCGAACTGGGAAGGAAACCCGAATTCCGCGCTCTTCTCCCGTCTCCAGAACCTGCGTGCCACCCTCGGGAGGATTCCGGCCAGTGCCGGTTGGGACGGCTCGTGGATGCGACCTCAAATTCCGAGACAAGGGGGCTCAACCCCAAAAGGTGTTAAAAATGAAGGAACCTCCGGGGATGTGTATGAAAACAAAGGAGAGTATGACAAAATGCCCGGCAAAAAACCGGCTCTTTTCACGAAAATGCACGAATCGAGCGCCGATTGACAACAATCTGACAGGCTTCCTGCCCGCAAATGCAGCAATAGCGCGCTTATCGAGACGAAGTGTGCCGGTTCTTGCGAGATTGCGCTTCGCTGGAGTAAACGATTCGTCGGGCTACGCCTGCGGGAGGCACGGGAAGCCCACCCCAACTTATCGTGCCCCCACCTGGGAAGGTCAAGGCCAGTATGGCCACGAGCGAAGTGCCACGGGCATCTTGCCCCTGAAGGGGCATGGCCGGGACGGCCATGGCGCAAGGGGCCCAGACTCAGGGAACGCCCGCTACCCACGATGTTTCAGAAATAAAAGGGGTTAATGGCAAATGACGGAAACCTCTGAAAACCTATATTACTGACACTAAATGAGTTATTGAATCCTCCGCGGCGAAGCAACAGGGAAAAGGGAAATTAAAAATGAAGGCTAGTCCCACGATGTTATTGAAAACACATGGAGAAAAAATGTCAGTCCTGGCTTATCCCACGATGTTCATGATAATAAAGCACCTACAGTAGGTATGCCACGATGTTGATGATAACAAAGATAGTTATTGACAAACAAGAATGGCGCGTCACGCGACCCGAATGAGCAGCGGAGGTCCAATTTGACCAGATCTCCCGATCTCCCGATCACCAGATCCCCCGATTGCCTTAGCCGAAGTGGTCACAGCGCCGCCTTAGTGGCCAAACCTGTAGGTAAAGCTGACGCTTGCGTACGAAGGTATTCGCACACCAACGACCTCGGCAATGGGGTTCTCGGGAACCGGCAAAGGACCTACGTACCCGGGTTTATAGTCTGTCGCGAAGTCTTCCGTAGTTTGCCCGGTGTAGCCGCTGGCAATCATCATGTTGAGCCCGACGTTGATTCTTCCCTCAAGAAATGGCCGAGCCAGCGCCAGCCGGAGTTCTTTGTTCGGCACGCCGAAGCAGTAGAAGGTCAGGTCATTAGGGTTGCTCTCATCACATCCATTCCCAACGACCTTCCTACCCACGTACTCGAATTCGCCTTTCGCCTGCAAATGAAAGGGAAGCTTTTGATACGTCCAGGAGAGATCGCCGACCAATCTCGGAGCCTCGGGCGTAACCTGGCCGGTGTCCAGATCGCGCGCATCGGCCTGCTCAAAAGTCGCCTGAAGCGATCCATAGCGGAAGCTCTGGCGCAGCGTGGCCGCCAGATAGCGGATGCGGCCCGGCCCCAGATCGAATTGCAGCCCGTCGTCGGGGTCGATTTTGCCGTACTCGGCGGTTTGCGTCTCGCGTCCCAGTGTCAGCTTCAGATTGGTCTTGTGGAAGGACTTGCTCGCGACCAACTGATACGAGCGCGCCGTCTCCACCGGGTCAACGGCTGCCGGAGCGCCGGTTGGAGTGTCCTGTCCTGTGGCCATTCCGGTTCTGGGATCTTCCGTGAAGAACGATTTGCCGAAGCTGAACGCCACCTGAGGGACGTACCAGGATTGCTCCGGGAAGAACGTGATCGTCGCTTTCGGCGAATTCAATCCCACCAATCTATTCCAGGAGTTGGCAGGAGTCACAAGGTCCTGGTTGTCGATGCTAATCTCGTCGCGCCGCCAACCCAGGTAGTAGCGAAAATACCTGCTCAACTCGCCCTCCCCGGCAATGTAGGGAGTTACCGGAGCGATGGTTACGTTGTTTCCATCCACCTTGATGAAAGGTCCGTAATACGCCGGGTTGGCAGAGTTGAAGAAGTTGTAATGGTCCAGATCGTCGCGCCGGGGCGCCTCGCGCTCGTAGTCCGTGCCGGCCAGCAGCGTGAGGTTTTTCGAGAACTTCTTCTTATACGCCGCGCTGCCGCCGGTCACGGTGCGGAATTCGCTCTGGCGGGTCAGCCCAACCCCAAAGTCGGAGTAAAGGGAGAGATTGTAGGTGCGGAAGAACCCGGAGAGCTGAAGCTCCTGGTTGTCGCCCAGTCTCCACACATCGTTCAACGCCACGAGCGCAGTGTGCGTCTGGTCCTTCTGCCGGGGATCGACCGTATCCGGGTACTCCGTCCAGCCGTCGGCCGCATCTACGGAATTGAATCCGTACATCGGGCGAAGCCCCGCCACGTAGGAGAATCCGTAGTATCCGATTCCGAACAGAGTCAGGGTGTGGTCTCCCAGATAGAAGACCCGTCCGCCATTGATCTTGAACTGCTTGCGGTGCTCCAGCCGGTCCAAGAATCCATTGCCGTACGAGGCTTCCATCGCTATCCACGAGTACGGCGAAGGGCTCAGGCCCGCCGTGCCGGTGATGTCCCGTTGGTCCCCGGTCAAGGTGAAAAATGGATCGAGGTGCGAGCGCAGGGAATAGGTGGTGGCAAGGTTCAAGGCGTGATTGCCCTCGCGCACGTTGAACGCACCGCCGTCTACCTCGACGCTCTCGATCACGTTGGCGATGAAAATGTTCGGATCGGAGTAGCCGTTGCCGTGCGCGTTCGCCGACAGGTTGTTGGGTACTAGGTATCTGCCCACCTGAACGAACTGCGCGATGGGCTCGCCGTGGTCGCCCGCGACGCCCGGGGCAAAGTATTGGGGAGCCTTGATGCCGCTCGACGCAGTCTCGATGGGGTAGCCGGGAATCGAAATCGGCGCGCCCGGCCGCCCCGGATTCGCGTCCATCAAGTCCTCGCTGGCGAAAACCTTCTCGGCGGGATCAGGCGAAAGGACATCGACCTGCGTCACGTCCGCGCTGACGGTGATCGCTTGCTTTTGCGAGGCCAGTTCGCGAAACTGCAAATTGGCCTCGACACGCGTCCCGGCGTCCACACGGATAGCTATTGTAACCGGACTGAATCCCGGTGCCGTGGCAGTTACACTGAACTCGCCCGCACCGATCGAAGGGCAGAGGAAGTATCCCTGTGCGTCGGAGATCGTTTGGCACGCGGTAGTGTCGCCCCAGTCGCTGACCCTAATCTGGGCATACGGTACTGTGGCGCCCTGGGGGTCCTTGACCCGGCCGGAGATTCGCCCGGCGGGGTCGGCGGCAAAGACAGTCGCCGTCGCTATGGTGATCAAGCACGCGAGATGCAAGACCGGCAAGCATGGCCGCGCGAGGTTTGGGCGATGATGGAGGTCCGGGGAAATCGGTTATACTCCCTTTCGCGACGCCCGGCCTCGACAGCAAGCGTGAGGGGTGCCTTAAGGAATTCCCACCCGAGGGATTGAACAGAAACGATAACACGATTGTCAAAATCGTGCTACCGTATTATGCAGCGCGGTTATCTCTCGATGGTCAGGAGGCAGATTCATGGCTCACTTGGTCAGAACCGGTATTTCGCTGGAAAGCGATCTGCTCGAGAGGTTTGACCGGGTTATTCATAAGAAGGGCTACAAGAATCGCTCGGAAGCCATTCGCGACTTGGTAAGGGATTACGCCGTGGCCGAGGACGTGGAGGAAAACCGCATCGTGGTGGGAACCGTAACCATGGTATACGACCACCACCGCCCCAAGCTCGCAGAACGGCTGATTGAGGCGCAGCACCACGCCGAAGGCCAAGTGCTGGCCGCCACGCACGTCCACTTGGATCACCACAATTGCCTGGAAGTGATCATCATGCGGGGGCGCAGTTCCGAGGTGAGCCACCTCGCGGACCGGATTCTGAGCTTGCGAGGGGTAAAACACGGCAAACTCGTGCTGACCACGCAGGGGAAAGACCTTTAAGATCATTGGTGATTTGCGATTGCTGATCGCCGATTTTCGGTTACACTCGTTGGAAATCATCCAAGGAACAGTCGTGGACCTGCAAACCAGATACGCGCTTGTAAAGACTGTAAAGGATTGACGCTCAGTATGTTTTGCGGGTGACGGGGCTAAATATACCATAGGGACATTGGCAACACGGCGGGGTAGAATTCGAATCCAAGCGGGGGTACTAGGAGCCACTATGAAAACGACGAAATGGCGACGGAGTTTGATGCTGTTGCTACCATTTTTGCTGGCAGGTCTTTTTGCCTCAATAGCTTGCGCGGACCAGGGGGATCCTCCCGGACGGGTTGCCCGACTGAGCATCATCCAGGGGAAGGTAACTTTTCAGCCTTCGGGCGAAACTGATTGGAGCGAGGCTTCTTTGAATCGCCCGGTCACCACCGGGGACCGTATTTACGCTGACAAGGGCGCTCGCGCCGAGCTGGAAGTGGGTCCTTTTGCCGTGCGCCTTTCTCAGGCCACGGACGTGACGCTGGCCAATTTGAATGACCAACTCATGCAACTGGGAGTTGGTCAGGGTACCGTCCGGGTGACCGTTTATCAGTTGCCGGAAAACAATTCCGTGGAGATTGATACTCCCAACGGCGCGTTAATCCTGCAAGCCGCGGGCTCCTATCGAGTGGACACCGCTCCCGATGGCAACTCCACCCAAGTCACCGTGAATGCCGGCACCCTTCAAATCAGCGCTGGGGACCTTTCGAAAACCCTGCACAGCGGCGAGGCTGTACAGTTGACGGGCACAGGCCCGGTAATGGCTTCGAACCTCTCCCTCCCCTCGGCGGACGACTTCGATCGTTGGTGCGGGGGACGCGATCAACGCATTGAACATTCCGCTTCGGTCCGGTCGGTGGGCCCTGCCGTTCCCGGTGGTGAGGACCTTGACACCTACGGGCGCTGGTCCGAGGAACCTGGCTATGGCCAGGTATGGTATCCGGCCAATGTGCCCCCGGACTGGGTGCCCTATCGGAACGGATATTGGGCTTTTGTCGAACCCTGGGGCTGGACGTGGGTGGAAGCGGAGCCTTGGGGCTATGCGCCTTTCCATTATGGCCGCTGGGCGCATATTGGACCGATTTGGGCCTGGGTCCCCGGGCCTGTCGTGGTACGGCCGGTGTATGCTCCGGCTTTAGTGGCCTTTGTCGGCGGACCGGGCTTTGGCATAGGGATTGGCGTGGGTGTTCAGGCTTGGTTTCCCCTCGGACCGCGGGAGCCCTATACGCCCTGGTATCACTACGGACCGACATACATTCATCAGGTCAACGTCGTCAACGTGACGAATGTAACGAACATTCACTTTGTGAATCGTGAAGTTGCCGTCACTGCGGTTTCCGGGGACGTGTTCCGCGGTGGCCAGCCGGTGGCGCGGGGCATGGTGCATGTGGCCCCGGAACAGCTTGCCCACGCGAACGTCATCCCTCACCCGGAGGTTAACCCCACCTCCCGGGCGGTATTCGGAGCAAGGGCCGTAGCGGCGCCACCGGTTCCGGCGGCAAGGTTTGGAGCCCCGAGGCCTACGTCACCCGGAGCGGCCACGGGCCCGCGAACTCCTGCATATGCACCGCCGTCAAGTATGCGAACTCCTGCCTCCGCACCCCGCGAGGCGGTTCGCACCGGTGGGCCTCCCACCACGCCGTTCCCGAAGATGTACTCGCGTAATCCCCCGGCCCCGACGAATGCTCCCTATGCCGCGCGGCAGGACGCCTATTCGTCGCATCCCGGACGTCCGCTAGAGCCGCAGCAGATGGATAACCTGCGGGCGGGAAAGCCCGCCGGTCCTATGAAGGATAAGGAAAGTATCCCCCATCCGGCGAAGGAGCAAAGCAAACCAGCTCCTTCCCATTCGGATAAAGGACATCACTAAGCGCTGATGCGGCCGCGGCTACTGAGGGCCGAGCACTTCACCTTGAAGTGAAGATCACCCCGGCCCCACCGCCGGGGGCGAGGTGAAGTGCGAGCTTGTCTCCTGCCTTCACAGTCTTCTTGCTGATGGCCACGCTGGTCGCGATTTTATCCGCATCTGCGCCATCGGCAAAAATCTGCGCTTCGAATTCGCCCGCGCCCAGGAAACTGAGCGGAATTTCCAGGTCGCGTGCGTCCCAGTTGGTCATGGCTCCCAGGAACCAGTCGCTGCCGTGACGGCGTGCGATGGTGATGTACTTGGAGGGTTCACCGTTTACAACCGTGGTTTCGTCCCAAACGGTGGGAACCTTATCGAGGAATTCCATCCCCGGGTTGTGGTCGTAGATTTCGGGGTAATCCGAAAGCATCACGAGCGGGCTTTCGAAAACCACGTACATCGCCAACTGATGCGCCCGGGTTCCCTGGCACATCGGGTCGAGGTTCCGGGACTTGAACTGCTCGCGAGTAGCGTTGTTGAAGCAGCCTGGTGTGTAGTCCATGGGCCCGGCGAGCATGCGGGTGAAGGGGATGGTGACGTCGTGTTCAGGCGTCACTCTGGAGCTCCACTTGTTGTATTCCAGGCCCATGATGCCCTCACGGGTCAGGAGGTTGGGATAGGTCCGGCGCAGACCGGTCGGCTTGTACGCTCCGTGATAATCCAGGACCATGTGATGCTCGGCGGTCTTGCGGGCCAGGCGCTCGTAGAAGTTCACCATCTCCTGATCGTCGCGATTCATGAAGTCAACCTTGATGCCCGCGGCGCCCCACTTGGCGTAAAGGTCCAGCGCCGCATCCATCTGCCGATCGATCGCTCCCCAGTAAAGCCACAATAGCACCTTCACGCCCTTTTGCTTTCCGTAGGCGATGATCTCCGGAACATTCACCTCCGGGACGTAGGTCAGAATATTTCCCAAATCCGTGTACTCTTTCGAGGGGTACCAGCCCGCGTCCACAAGCATGTACTCAAGGTGATGCTCGGAGGCGAAATCGATGTAGTGCTCCATGGTGGCAGTGTTCATTCCCGGGTGGAAGTTGACGTTCACATCATAATCGCCGGACCACCAATCCCACGCCGCCTTGCCGGGCACGATCCAGGAAGTGTCGCCAATGGCCGAGGGCGGGCTGAGGTCGAGGATGAGATAGCTCGATTCGATCAGGCCGCCGGGGCGATCGCTTATCAAGAGCACACGCCAGGGCGTAGGCTTGGGTGTGAAACCTGTCACCAGTTCGTCCGCGCGATCGGGGCCAGGGGAAAGTTTGCTCACCAGGGCGTGGGCAAATCCCGCAACGCCTCCCACAGACATCCCGGCATAGTCGGTAAGATCGGCTTCCAGGAGTCCCACCCACGGGCCGCCGGAAATCTCCACACACATCGGCAAATTGATGATGGATTCAGGCTTGATCATATTCAGATGAGTCCGGGGATATTCGCCCTCGTTGCTGGTGTTGAAGCGGCCCATGTTTAAGGCAAAGGCGTACGCGTCGTGAGCGAAATAGAACCCCGTGTTCTCCGCCATGAGGGTGAACTTCTCCATGGCGCTCTGCTGAGGAAGGATATACCGAAACGCCGCGCCTTCATTGTAGGCGCGGAAAACCAAGTCCACCCTGCGGCCAGGCGCCTGCTTTTCGCGCAGCGAAATCCGGAGTTGGTTGTAATGGTCGGGGACCTCGAGCACCGGCCCAAGGTTGTTCGTCCACTTGTCGTCACGAGATTGGGGGTCAGTCGCGGTAATTTCAAAGTCATGGTCGAGCGGAGGAGCGCCCGCGAAATCCAGGCCTAGTGGAGAGTCCGCGAGCACCGGCACACCCGCGTAACTGACGCGATAGTAGGCGCGCTCACCCGGGAGATAGGGTTGAGGATTGGACTTGAGGGCGAAGGAAATCACGACCTTGCCGTCGGGCGACGCGACGGTAAGATCGTCCGCGGCGGGGGCGGAGCGCGCCGGGAGCAAGCTGAGAAGCAATGCGGCAGCCGCAAGGGATACAGAGGTGAATCCGCGTGGCATAGGGTTTTCCTCCTTGAAGTGCTATCCGGAACCGGACGTCAGGCGCAAAGGTGCTTGATTTGCCGGCAGGCTACTTCATAATGAGGGAACTTTTTCTCGGCCTCGCGGAAATCCCGCGAGTGAATCACTCTCCGCTGGCCGCGCCGTTCAACTGGAAACCGGATGTGAAGCATTTCGTGAAAAACGACGTATTCTACCACGTAGCGTGGAACCGAAGCGGAATCGAGCTTGCGGCTGACGATGATCGCCGTGTGGCCGGAATCGTAATGGCCCAGTACCCGGCGCGAGTTCTGGTGGCTCCAGCCCAGGCGGGGCAACGGGATTTGACCTTGGAAAAAGCGATGGTTCAAGCTGTGGAAAATTTCTTCCAGATCATGATGAGAGCCGAGCGCCGGCAAAAGCCGCTTGGAGCCGCGTTCACGGCGCGCCGCGTCGATGCGGCTGCGAATCGCCGACCGGAAGGTGTAGGCAAGATAACACTCCCGTGCCTCGCGCGAAGGGCGGCGTCGGAAGATTCGCGCCAAGAGGATTTCCGCCAAGGCTTCGAGAACCAGTGGCGAAGCCTCAGCCAGCACGTCCGACACGCGCGCTTTCACCGCGCCGTTGCGCACGCTGATGGTGCTACGCAATCCTGCAAAGGGATGGAACTTCGCCCCAATGCTGACCACCGGCGACTTGATACGCAGGCGGGAAAACACCCTGCGGAAGACTTCAGTGAGGTCGGGTGGAGGTCCGAGTGGTAGGGTTAGTTGTTCCGGTTGCTCCATAGTTGCAGTGGTTAGTTGATAGTGGTTAGTAGCTAGTGTTTGGTTCGCAGTTGCTAACCACTAACCACTCGCCACTGGCCACTGCCCTTCAGTCCTCATCCTTATCGGTGGGAGGTCCTTTCTCATGCTCTTTCTTTCGCAGCTTCTCTTCTCCCCGAGTGTCCTTCTTTTCCTGCTTCTCGCGCTCTTTAGCGGTCCGGGCATCGGCTATTTCCGTCCGCTTCAGTTCGCCGAACTTCTTGGTTTGCTCCGAAAGCGCTTTGCTGGCGCCGTCGAGCGCGTCGGTGAAATCGTCAATGGCGTCGCCGAGCGATTTGCGATAACCGGCGGCATAGGGGTCCGTTGATTGTTCAACATGCCGCAATTGTTCGAGTTGGTGGGTGCCCGTCTCAATGAACGCCTTCAGACCGGCGCGCATGTCGTCGTGACGGTCGAAGTGATCCTCGATGCAGTCCTTCAGGGCGTCGGTGATGCGAATATACTGGTCGAGCTGGGTATCGAGGTAACCGGGAATATCGTAGTCCGGGCTTGCTGGCCGGCTACGGTAATCGTCAAACCGCGTCAGGCGGACTTGCGCGAACGACAAATACACTTCGATACGCTTTGAAGGCTCCTGCGCGTCGCGCAACTGGTCCACCTCGTCGTCGCTGAGGTAATCACCTTTGTCCGCCCCCCACGCGACGGTCAGGGAAACAGCGAACAACAGAACGGATGTCATCAAGGCGCGCATAGGGCAATCACCGCACTCCCGGGGGCGGCCCCGGGCTCGTGGTCGTATTCGGAGGGGGCGAATCTTTGCGCGTGACGGGCGGCTTCCCGGGGAACAGTTCGTGGAGAACCTCGCCCCGCATCTGGTCCATCTCCTGGGCGGCATCCTCCAAGGGGCTGCGGTCAAAGTAACTTACCCTCCGCCCCAAATCTTGCAGTGTACGCACATTTTCGCGGAGGGAAATCTCCAACTCTCGGAAGCCCTCCGGTTGTTTCGACGCCTTGTGCCCGGAATCCTGAAGCAATTTCCAGGAGGTTCTTATGGTCTCGACAAACGTGCCAAGAAGCTTTGCGCCCGCATCAATCTGTCCCCGCGAGTAGGCGTCCTGAACCTCGGTGAGTCGCAGGTTGGCGAGCTTGATTTCGATCTTCGCCTTCTTGACGGGGTTCTGCTCGGCCGCCATCCTTTGTAGCAACTGCTCTTCATTCTCGCGTGCCATGGCGCACGCGCCGAGTAACAAAACCCCCAGTACGGCCAACCAGACCGGCAAGACTGTCCAGCGTTCCCGCGCCATAACTTCAGATTATAGCTATTTTGAAAGCTCCCGGCTGAGAAGCTTTGCCCGCTGGGTGGCCTGCCATTCCTGATCCGGATTTTCGCCGTGGGAAAGCTTCAGGAAGCGTTCGTAATTGGCTAGGGCTTCCTTGCGCGCCTTGAGGTGATCGTAACAGGTAGCCAAAACGAAAAACGTATAAGGGGTTGCAGCCGGGTCTTT
The DNA here is from genome assembly GCA_050010335.1 of Terriglobia bacterium. Classification (GTDB taxonomy): domain Bacteria; phylum Acidobacteriota; class Terriglobia; order UBA7540; family UBA7540; genus Bog-366. The sequence continues at coordinate 17,685 of JBEKLF010000093.1, read as the reverse complement.
CGCCAACAATTCGAGAATCGGGATCGCCTCCGGATATCGCTTTTGAAGGTCAAGGCTGGATGCCAGCCCGATGGCGGCGTCGCGATTGTGCGGGTCCATTTTCAGGGCAGCCCGAAACTCGCCCTCGGCCTCTGGATATTTCTCTTCGTCCAGCAGGATTTGCCCAAGAGCACGATGGAGATCCACGACACCCGGCTGCGCGGTTATCGCCAGGTGATAGTACTTTTCCGCTTCGGGGAGTTTTTTCAAGCGCGCATTGACATCACCCAAAGCCGCGGTAAGACCGGGCACGTCCGGCTTGGCCCGGTAGATGCTTTCCAAAGTGTCGCGGGCTTTCTCGTTTTGCTTTTGCTGCAAGTAAAGCCCTGCCAGGTGGAATTGCGTCTCCACGTCATCCGGCCTCGATGCCAGGTATTTCTGGAAGTGCGCAGCCGCCTGCGCGGTGTCGTTCAGCGCCTCGGCGGCCAGGGCCGCTCCCAGGTCCGCCTGTACCAGTGCCGTATCCAAAGCCAGGGCCTGCTCGAAAGCGGCGAGCGCCTCCGCCGGGTGTTTCTGCTGGAGTTCGAGTTGGCCCAGTTCATAAGGCGCAATGGCCAGGCGTGGGTCGAGGCGGGCAACCTCCTGAAACTCTTTCCGGGAGGCATCCGGCTGGCCGGTTTGGACGAGTGCTCGCGCGTAATACAGGTGCGCGCGGACATGCTCCGGTTTAAGCGTCGTGGCCTTCTGCAAATGTTCCAGTGCCGCCTGGGGCTGCTTCTGCTCCACCAGCAGAATCCCCAGATTCAGCCGGGCAGCAAAAAGATCGGGTGCAAGCTCTAATGTTTTCTGGTAGGCCTTGACCGCTTCATCCGGCTCGTGCAGACCGGTGTAGGCATAACCCAGGTTGAACCAGGCTTCCGGCATGTCAGGGTGCTTCGCGACGTACGCGTTCGACTGTTTCGCTGCCTCGGCGTAATCTTTCCGCGCAAGCGCAGCCTCCGCCGCGCGCAGTAACGCGGAAGATTCGGCCGAGCCGGCCGCGGCAGAGGGCTGCGCGGGGGCGGGCGAATTGCCCAATTTCTTGAGCAACTGAATAAGACTCTCGGTGGCTCCCGCATGGCGCAAGTCGCGTTCCAGAGCAGTGTCCACCTTGAAATCGACGCCATCCTTGTGCGCGAATTCCTCGATCTGCCGGGAGGGAACGCCCGCCTGAAGCATCCTGAGGGTTTGTTCCTGCGAGAGTGGTGCCTCCTTCTCTTCACTGGAAGCAGGCAGGGGAGATGGACTCGCGCCGGGCTGCCGGCCGGGGGCACGCGCTACCCCCTCACCGGAGATCAGCAAGGCCAACCAGACAGCGGCTATCGCCAGCGAGGGTAGGTGCCCCTTGGAAGATCGCATGGCATCAATTCTTCGTTTTCATCACACCGTGCGGCGGTTTGGAATTGGGAAGATATTTCGCCAGAAACTTTCCCGTCAACGAGAGCCTGTTTTTCACCAGACTTTCGGGTGTGCCCGCCGCAACGACGTATCCCCCGGAATCGCCACCCTCGGGCCCGAGATCAATGATCCAATCCGCCGTCTTTAAGACGTCCATATTATGTTCGATGATCAAAACGGTGGCGCCGGTTTCAATCAGGCGGCGAAAAGCCGTCAGCAGTTTGCTGATGTCATCAAAGTGGAGGCCCGTAGTGGGCTCATCGAAAATGAAAAGGGAGCTCTCGCTGGCGCGATGCCCCAAGTGGGCGGCCAGGCGCACGCGTTGGGCCTCGCCGCCGGAAAGTGTTGTGGCCGATTGTCCCAGGCGCAGATACCCCAGCCCAACTTCCTCCAGCACGCGGATCTTGCCGGTCAACTTGGGGACGCTCGAAAAGAAGGCCAAGGCTTCCTTCACCGTCATCTGCAAGACGTCGTAAATGTTTTTGCCTTTGTAGTGGATCTCCAAAATGCCGGGCTTAAAGCGGCGCCCGCGGCACTCCTCGCAAACCAGCTCCACGTCGGCGAGAAATTGCATTTCCATGGTTATCGTGCCGTCGCCCTGGCAGGTCTCGCAACGTCCCCCGGGAATGTTGAAGGAAAAATAACCCGGCGTGTATCCGCGCCTGCGAGCTTCCGGAGTAGAGGCGAAGACGTCGCGAATGGCGTCAAAAGCCTTGATATAGGTGACGGGATTGGAGCGCGGCGTGCGCCCCAGCGGCGATTGATCGACAAGTACAATTTCGGCAAGCTGCTGATCGCCTTCAATGCGTTCATACTCGGCGCGGGCCGCCGGCAGGCCGCGTCTCGAGATGAGGGCGTTGAAGAGCACATCGTGAACCAGGGTGGACTTCCCTGATCCGGATACGCCGCTGACGCACACCATGAGCCCCAGAGGAATTTCCACGTCAATGGATTTCAAATTATGCTGGCGCGCGCCGCGAATCTTCAACCAGGCATTGCCAGGCTTGCGCCGCTCCTCAGGAAGGGGGATTTGCAGTTCTCCCGAAAGGTACCGCCCCGTCAGCGAGTGCGGGTCAGCGAGCATCCCCTCCATGTTGCCGGAATAAATAATTCGGCCTCCGTGCTCGCCGGCCCCGGGTCCGAGGTCCAGCAATCTGTCGGCCTCACGCATCATCTCCGGATCGTGCTCCACCACCAGCACCGTGTTCCCCAAATCGCGCAGGGTCTTCATAATCTCAATCAGGCGGCCAGTGTCGCGAGGGTGCAGACCAATGGATGGCTCATCCAGAACATATAGCGCCCCGACAAGGTTGGAGCCCAGCGCCGTGGCTAATTGAATGCGCTGCGATTCGCCCCCGGAGAGCGTGGAGGCCAGCCGGTCCAGCGTCAGATATTCCAGCCCGACGCGGTAGAGGTACTTCAAGCGGAAACGGATTTCTTCCAGAATCTTCTCCGCAATCGTCTGCTGCGACGGCGTAAGGCGCAGCTCATTGAAAAAACGGTAGGCGTCTTGAATGGACAGGCGGCAGACCTCGGTAATGTTCTTCTGCTGGATGCGCACGTTCAACGCTTCGCGGCGCAGGCGTCCCCCGTGGCACTCCGGACACAGAGTGTAGCCACGATAACGGCTGAGGAATACCCGCACGTGAAGTTTGTACTTTTTCCGCTCCAGGTACTCGAAAAACCCGCGGATTCCCCCAAACTTGCCGTCGCCCTCCACGAGCCAGCGGCGTTGCTCAGATTCCAGCTTGTAATAAGGAACGTCGAGTGGAACTCCCTGCGCGCGCGCGGCGCGGCGCATTTCATTCTGCAACACGCGGTAACGGGGCTTGGTCCAGGGCTCCACAGCACCCTCGCTCAAGGGCTTGTTCTTGTCGGGGATCACCAAGTCGAGATCGAAATCAATGGTATTCCCGAATCCCTGGCACCGGGGGCAGGCCCCGTAAGGGTTGTTGAACGAGAACAGGCTCGGCTCGGGGTCCTGATAAGTGATTTTGCAGGTCTTGCACTCGAAGCGCTCATTGAAGACCCAACGCTCGGGAGGCGTCGACGCATCGGGCGGAACGAATTCCAGGATCGCTTCGCCGGACTCGCGGTAGCAAAGCTCCACCGAATCGATGATGCGCTGCCGAATGTCCGCCGCCACTGCCAGACGGTCCACCAGAATGTAAACCGGCTGCGCGAAATCCACGTCGAGCAAGGACTCCGGCGTGGAGAATTCAAAAACTCGGCCCTGCTGGTATAAGCGGTTGTAACCCCGTTGGCGAAGGGCGAAGAGCCTGGGCTTCAAATCGTCACCGGGGGGGGCGGGTCCCACCGCTCGGGGCGATGCGTTCGTACTTTCACCGGCAGCCTGGCGTTTGCGCTTCGCACTACCGCCGCGGTTCGCTGCCGGTGTAGCGCCGCCCTTCAGGGCGGCAGATGCCATTGTAGCGCCGTCCTCTAGGGCGGCATATGCCGGGCTAAGGCCCGGCGCTACACCGAGCGCCGGGTTCACCTGAAAGAGCACATAAAATCGGCGGCCGGGCTCCCCCTTCAGGACGCTTTCCGCGACAGCGTCAACGTGGTCCCGCGCTACGACTTGGCCGCAGCGGTAGCACAGAGTCGTGCCGATGCGCGCAAAAAGCAGGCGCACGTAATCATAGATCTCGGTGGCCGTCGCCACGGTCGAGCGCGGATTGCGCGTGGTGTTTTTTTGACGAATGGCCACGGGCGGGGCGATGCCGGCAATCTCGTCGACGTCCGGCTTCTCCATGCGCTCCAAAAACTGCCGCGCGTAAGCCGAAAGCGATTCCACGTAACGGCGTTGGCCTTCGGCATAAAGCGTGTCAAACGCTAGGCTGGATTTCCCCGAGCCCGAAAGCCCCGTGACCACGGTGATTTTGTTGTGCGGAATCGTGAAGTCGATATTCTTCAGGTTGTGGACGCGCGCCCCGCGGACAACGATCTCCTCACCCAGCGAGCTTGCCCGCGCGGCGCCGAATGCCTTGGCTCCGGCCGTGGCATCTTGCGACCCAGCCCGACCATCTGGGAATTTTGCCGTGCCCGGTATGGCCGAACGGGGTTCGGCCCCGGCCGGAGTTTCAACCAGCGTACCTGGGCTGACGGATTGGTTCTCGCCTATGCTCAAGGATCTCCTGTCCCAGATTTCTCACCACGCTGAGGTTTATTTGGGAAATTGCCGTAAGGGCCGGGCTTAAGCCCCGCCGAAATCGCGGCTCCCCAATCTTGGCTCGTCACGCACGCCGCTCCGCCGGCCTTTTAGTCCCAGGCGGACTGATACGGTGAATCCCAGGCCCCCAAGCCTAAGCAAGCAATTATATGTCTTAGGGAATCAGCGTGCAAAGTGGAAGACTTGCAAGTCTCGGCAAAGGGTACCTCAGCGGCGATTGATGAGCGCCGCATCCCTGGAAGGAAAAACGGCGATGATCCCCGGCACACAAATCATCGTGACAGGGATCCCGCCGCTCTAATAACTGAGCTGAACCATTACGTACTACAACGGAATCGTGAAGTCGCCGGTGGTGCGAAGGAGCCAGACTACCAGCGGCACTCAACGCCTGGATTCCTTACTGCTCGGGTGGTTTTGGGGTTGGCCCACCCGGAGCGCCGCCAGGACCGCCCGGATGGCCGGGAGGACGCCCCATGCCGCCACGCCTCTCCATCATGGGTCCGCGACCGAGGCCGCCACCGCGATCCTCCATAAAGGTCTTGATCTTCTTTAACTGTTCCGGCGTGAGCACGCTACGTGCGGCGAGCAAAGTCTCCACCCCCTGCTTCTGCATCTTTCCTTGCACGGCGTTCACCTCATCGAGCTTCCGCATGATCGCGTCGTGATCAGGATTATCAGCCCGCAGCAGTTCGCGGAGTTCAATGTGGCGCAGTTGCATATCCGCGCGCGTCTGGACCGAAGCTTTTTCCGCATCGATGCCGATCTTGTGCAGGCGTCCAACCTGCTCGTCCGTCAGACCAAGGTATTGGCGTACGCGGGGATCTTCCGCCATGCGCATAAGGTGGTCGCCGCCACCAAATCCGTGCCGGCCGCCGCGTTGCCATCCCATCCGCTGCCCTTCCCGTCCGCCCTCACGTCCTTGCCTGCCGAACTGGCCCGGGCCGCCTCCGTCAAATCTATTCTGGCCGCCGCCCATCTGATGCTGGCCTTGACCCGGATCGGCCCCCTGTGGGGCGCCATCCTCGGCCCAACCAACAATCGCCGCCGCCAGCAAAACCATAAGCCCTAATGTCCCAATTGCTATTCTCCGCCGCATACTCAGGTTCCTCCTGTCCCCTTGTTTGGACGCAGTATACACCCGGTCCGTTACTCTAAATCACCGCCACAGTGCATATTTAACAAGAGTTAACAAGTTGCCGCTCGCGTTTAACAAAGTTAACAACTCGTCGCCCCTCCAGCATTGCAAACACGCGAGGAAGAACAAAGTTCTGCGGAGTGTTTGCCGCTGATGACGGCGAAGATTTTGCGCGGGATCGATCAAAGCATGTTGTTACTTGGGGTCATGCATGCCTTGGTCAATGAGCTTGTCAAAATCGGTGGAGACCGGGGCGCCCACGATAATCCTCCCATTGATAAAACTGGTGGGAGTTGAGGCGATCCCGAGAGCCTCCGCTTCGTGTATATTCGCTTCGACGCGGGAGAGCGAGTCCCGGGAGTCGATACAGGCAGCAAGCTTCGGGTTATCAACCCCAACCTCCGCGCCGAGGTGCAGCAGAATGTCGCGGGCGTGCTCGGCGGAAAGGCTTTCTTGGTTCTTATAAACCGTGGAGCGAAAGGGAACGTACGCGGAAGGATCGATCTGATAGACGCATTGTGCGGCGATGGCTCCAGTGAGCGCCCAATCATGGATGCTGACAAGCGGAAATTCCTTAAACACCACGCGCAGCTTGTCGCCGTGTTTAGGGATGATGTCTGTCTCCAATTCTTCCTGCATGTGCGCGCAAATCGGGCACTGGAGGTCGGAGTACTCAACCAGCGTGACCGGGGCGTTCGCGGGGCCTTCCACCGGCTGGTCCTGGAGTGACATCAGCCGGATAATTTCCTCGCGGGGGTCGCCACCAAGATTGAAGATGTTCCCCTCAATCATGTAGCGCATGTCCTTGGAAATGAAAAGAGGTTGCGTGCGCTTATCCTTACCGTCATCGAGCGTCACCGTGGTCTCGAGGAATTCCGGATAGGCGGTTTCGCGAAGATCGGTCATGGTGATCTTGACCGATTCAGCAATATTAAACCGTCCGCGCACATAGCGGATAATCTTGTCCCGCACTGCGGGCTGAGTGGGGCCTTGCGCGATGAGCAAGGGCACCGTTGCCAGAACCGTAGCCACCAGACCTAGCAGGGCGAAGTATCGAAGGGGAAGTCGGCTCATCGAAACAGTGTACTCCTTTCGCTCGTACCTCGGAGCGATGCAAGAAGAATGGAAAGCATGATTTTAAGCACGGCACGCCGTAAAAGCAATTTATTGAAGTGCAGGGAATAGTTAGCGGGTCGATTTGATGTTGCAGCGGCGAGTTTACCCTCAGCTGACGTACCAAATGGCGGCGTAATGCCGCCTCTACTCCAAATTGACCCACTGCAAAGGTAAAAGCGAGGGCATACCAGTGATCTTGCTGGGAAAATGCGGGAGTGTTTCATTGCCGGTGCGGCAGCAATTCAAGGGGTTTCCCTTCCGCCCACGGCTTGTACGTGACCGCGAAGCGGATGCGGTCGTCGAGCGGCGGGTGGGTGTAAAGCCAGAATTTGATGAAAGGACTGGGTTCAGGGTCAGACAAATCCTCTTCCCCCAGAATTTGAAAAGCACGGACCTCGGCTGCATTCGGGTCCGGAACGATGCCATACGCCACTTCCAGGCCGAACTGGTCAGCTTGATGTTCAAAGTAGCGCGAGATGCCGTTCACAGCGGGATCCGACAGGAACACCAGCAGGGTGAGGACTACGAGCACGAGGGGGAGTGAGGCCAAATCTCCGATCCCCTCGACGCCGGTGCGCGGGCCGGCCCTCTCCACCAGCCGATTTACGGCGACGAATCCCGTGAGGAACAACAGGAGCGCTACGGCTTCATCGAGAGCGAATTCCTTGGGAATGTGATAAAGGGCATAGTGGCCGGTTTCATGTCCGAGAACCAACAACAACTCATCCGGCCCCATGGTCTTGAGGGTTGTGTCCCACACCACGACGCGTTTGCTCGAGCCCAGCCCGGATACATAGGCGTTCACCGCTTTGGTCCGGGAACTCGCGTCCATCTCAAAGATATGGTCGGGGGGTATCGAAAGGCCGGCATGTTTTAGCATGGCTTCAATCTGCTCGACCAGGGCAGGATGGGTTGTCTCGAGAGGAGTGAATTTGTAGAACAGAGGCTCGATGACGTAGGGCTCAATGAAAATGAATGCCAAAATGAGAGGAATCGTCGCCAACCAGAAATAGAACCACCAACGGCGCGGACTGCGGCGGACGACGGCATAGAAAATCCAGGCCACAATGACGCCCAACACCGCGACGAGCAGCATACCCTTTCCCCAATCGCAAAACCAGGATGCGAGCCCTTGGGTCGAGAGACAGAACCGGTGCTCAAGAACATAACCGGAGTAAAACTCCAGAGGGAGATTCAGCAGGCTTGCCGCCGCCACAAACAACGGCACGAAGATCAAACACTGAACCAAGTGGCGCCCCGAAACCCGGCACGCCCATTCGCGAAAGGCGACTGCAATGCGGACGCGCCAGAGGAGAAGGTAAATGCCGAGGGAGAGCAGCGTTCCCACGAAATAGAGGATATAGCGTGAACGTGAATAGGCGATGGCCTGGGCGCGACGCTCCGGCGTAAGGGTGTATGTCGCGGGCGGCGGCGGTAAAGCAGGCTGGACCTGGCTCGGTGCAGGAGTCGCCGGGGCGGCTTGCGGTGAGGGAGCCGGCGAACCGCCAGTCTGGCCGCCTGCCCTCACGCCCGCAGGCACTAGGAGCAGACAGGTGCCGAGCAATATCCAAGCGAACCGCATCATATAGATAGTTACCAGTTGTTCCTGGCTCGTGACTAGCCACTATCCACTAACCACTGCCTTTTCAGACCTTGGGCAACACGATGCCTTGCTGGGCCTGGTATTTGCCCTTCTTGTCTTTGTAAGAGGTCTCGCACAACTCATCCGATTCGAGAAAAATGATTTGGCAAAGGCCCTCGTGGGAGTAGACGCGCGCCGGGAGGGGGGTGGTATTGGAGATTTCTAGAGTTACGAACCCTTCCCACTCCGGCTCAAGCGGCGTCACATTTACGATAATACCGCAGCGGGCATAAGTCGATTTACCCAGACAGATAGTTAGTACACTCCGCGGGATCTTAAAGTATTCCACCGAGCGGGCGAGGGCAAAGGAATTGGGCGGAACAATGCATGTTGGCCCCCGGAATTCGACGAAAGAGCGTGCGTCAAACTGTTTCGGATCGACGATCGTCGAGTTGACGTTGGTGAAGATCTTGAACTCATCGGCGACGCGCAGATCGTACCCGTAAGACGAGAGCCCGTAGGAGATTACTCCCTCCCGAACTTGTTTCTCCTCAAAGGGATGAATCATATCGTGCTCGGTGGCCATCTTACGAATCCAGCGATCATTCTTAACCGGCATTGGGTCTCACCTCATGTAAAGTGCGGGCGCGCGGCCGTGGCATCAAACCACAGAATCGTTCCCGTTCTGCAAGCAAAAAGAAAAGAATGATAGTCGAGGAGAAAATTCTTGACAATGCTTCTCTCTATTCTTAGGATTAAAGCCTGTCTTTTCAGGAGGTTTGCGTGATAAAGCTAGACATCATCAATGAGGTCGTCAACCGCACGAGCATCACCAAGACTAAAGCTGAGATGGCTGTAGAGACCGTGTTCGAATCCATGAAGAAAGCCCTGACGCAGGGCGACCGCATTGAATTGCGTGGCTTCGGTGTTTTCAATGTGAAACCTCGGAAGACCGGCATCGGGCGGAACCCCCGAACGGGGGCAGAAGTCAGCATCCCACCCGGCAAGGCTGTGCGCTTCAAGCCCGGTAAGGAACTGCAATCACTCTCCTAAGTGTAATGACGAGTGGTGAGTGGCGAGTGACAAGCAAACACTTCGGCATGTGCCCGATGTCATCGGTCACTTGTCAGTGGTCTTTACAGGCGGCCAGGAGCGGGCGAGAATAGGATTCTTCCCCACTTGTGTATGGGCGATGAATCCCAATTCGGGCGGATCAGCCAGCCGCAGGTCAACGAGACACCTTGGTTCACTCCGGGGTGGGTCCCTGTTCGTTGGCCCCTGAGGCCCCGCAAGCGGTGGTACAACTCCCTGGCATTTCATCTCGGGCTTTTCCTGCTTACGGTCGTGACCACTTTGATCGTGGGCACGCACATTGAGCTCAACTACGCTCAGACTCTTCCGGTTTTTGACTGGGACGTTTCCCTCGCGTACTTTCGCGAATTGTGGCGTCACCCGGAAATGCTGGTTCTGGGGGTGCCCTTTTCCTTCACTCTGCTGAGTATTTTGCTTGCCCACGAGCTCGGCCATTATTTTACCTGCCGTCATTACGGAATTCACGCCACTTATCCTTACTTCATTCCCGCGCCGACGTTGATTGGAACACTCGGCGCCTTTATTCGGATTAAGTCTCCCATTGTGAACCGTCGCGAGCTTTTTGATGTGGGGATCTCGGGACCGATCGCGGGCTTTGTCCTCGCCATCCCCGCCCTAATTCTGGCGATCTTTCTTACCAAAGGCGCCATGCCTTCAACCTCGCCGGATTCCATCTCACTCGGTAATCCTCTGGCCGTGATCCTCCTCGCCAGGCTCTTCCGAAACGGGATCAATCCGGCTGAGATTATTCTTCATCCCGTGGGTTGCGCCGCCTGGGTGGGGCTCTTCGCCACCGCCTTAAACCTGCTCCCGGTGGGGCAACTCGACGGCGGGCATATTCTCTATGCGGTTCTGGGCGATAGATGCCGGAATATCTCGCGAGGCTTTTTCCTGGTCTTGCTGCCACTGGGATACTTCTGCTGGTACGGTTGGATCGCCTGGGCCGTGATTCTGTTTTTTCTGGGCCTTCGCCACCCCAGAGTTATCGAGCCGGTGGAACCCCTCGGGCCGGAAAGAAAGTTTCTCGCCGCCGTTGCAGCGCTTATACTCATTCTCACGTTTCTTCCCACACCATTTTCCTTTCATTAGGCAGTGGGGCGAGGGCTGCCTGTGGGGCGCCCGCCACTTGTTGCGGCACACGGGTTGGAAGCGTTGCTTTCATTCCCCGGCGGCTACTGTGACTTCGCCCGGATGTTCCACCCATCAACATGGACTACCGGCGCGGCGCGTGCGAGTTCGCTCGTCTTGTATGTGGCCGTGACCTCACGCCTTTCACCGGGAAGGAGTGAAAAGTAATTGTCCTCCCAGAGAATCGGCAGAATCTCTTCGCCGCCCTGTCCCTTGTTGACCTCCAAGTGAACCATAAAGGCAAGGTCCCGAGTGGGGTTCTCAACCATGACGCGGGTAATCCCCTCGGAGCCTTTTTCATCTGAGCTTGCTGCGAGTTTAAGATCCACCGGTGGCAAGCCCTGGAGAGCGGTCAAATCGGCAAAGGATTTGGTCGGTGTGTAAAACCATTCGGTCTTATCCTCATCGAGCACGTCGGGCTTGGTTGAAAGCCAGTAGAAGTTTGTGCTCAATCTCTTTCCCGCAGCGTCAGCGAGCGCCAGGCTCACGAAGTAGGTAGTGGTCAGGCCGGGAATTTCGGGAATTGCAAGAGCGCGAACCACCCCGTCCGCGGGGACGTCGAGTGTCGATTCTTTTGAGAACACCTCGGTAAGATCGAAATTGTAGACGCGAGCGGTGGCTTTGAGGTTTTTGAATTCGTGATAAAGCGAATTCACCACGGCAATGGACCGATCGTCGTAAGAATACTGGATGTGGATGGGTTCCAGGCCTTTCTTGGAACCGAAGTAGCCGCCCGCCGGACGCAGATAATAATCGTAGAGGACCCAGATCAGCGACGGCCAGGAGCTATTCAGCATCTCCTGGAGGATGCCGGTGGCTGTGTACTTGTTGCGGCCGTAGGCCTCGTACATGGCGCGCTGGCCGTCGTAGTCCATAGCCTGCCCCTTCATAACGAAATCTTCTACACTTTGGGCCTTGCCATAACGGGCATTGAGGGCCTGCGTATACACCTTGATGTCCTTGAACTCGCCTCCTCCCGCGTGATAGTTCCAGAACTCATCGATTGGCCAGAGATGCTCCGGAGGAATGAACTTGCGCAGGCTCGCCATCGGCGGAATCGCCGGGCCCGGGCTGGTTTCGGTGATGAACCCAAAGGCGCCGCCGTGTTTCGTATCGGTCAGCCAATACACCGGCGGAACCCATTCGTAAGGGCCTGTCATATTCAGGCCGGTAGGACCGGTAACGGCGGCCGGCTTTTCCGTGGCCGAGGCCAGGTAGGGATTCGGCCAGTTTTCTTCCTTGAGGACGTTGAGGTAGAGTTGCGCGACCTTCTCCGGGGGCGGGTTATCGTCTCCATTCAGCCAGCTCAGAATGCTCGGATGGTTACGGAACCAGCGAATGCGATCGCGCAGCGATTCCACCGAGATTCTGTAGTCTTCCTCCTTCCAGGCCTCCCACCTCTCCCAGTGATCGCAGCAACACCAGCCTGGCATCAGCAGCAGGCCGTAACGATCCGCGAGGTCGAGGAAGTTGTCGTTCTCAAACTTGCCGTCCATGCGGAGTACGTTCAAGTGCATGTCGCGGAAATAGCGGAGTTCGGCCTCCTGCCTTTCCGGCGAAGAGCGCAGGAACATGGCGGACCACCATCCTGCGCCCCGCACCAGCAGGCGCTTGCCGTTGACCATGAACACCCGGTGACCCTGGTTGGTAATTTCCGAACTGACTTCGCGAATCCCGAAGTCCACTTGTTGCGAGTCCGACACCCTCCCCTTCGATTCGTACGCGATTTGCAAGGTGTAGAGTTCGGCCTTGCCAAGTTGCCACGGCCACCAAACGCGTGGATGCGGAATGTTGAGCTGAGGGAAATTTTCCGGCGTGAAGGTAATGAGCCTTGTCTCTTGGGGTTGCAGCGAGACCCCTTGCTGGAAAGAAACCTTTTCGATTTCACCTCTCAGGACTCCCTTCACTTCCGCCTGAGATGTGTTGTGAAGCAGCGCCGTTACCGTTAAATGGGCTTTCTCGAGTGAAGGCAGGTCAAGGCGCGAGACGACCTGGGGACAACGCAGCGCCACAGGCCCACTCGTCGTCAGGTAGACATCCTGCCAAAGGCCCATGTCCTTGTCGGCAGGCGAGGGATTAACGTCGACCCAGGTGATGGCAAGGTCGTCGGGTTGGGGAGGAAACACTTCCACCGCCAGCACATTCGCCTCGCCGGGTTTAACTACGCCGCTAACATTGAATTCAAAGAAGCGAAAGGAGCCAGCGACATCTTTGGCGTCTCCGATCAGCTTCCCGTTCAGCCAGACATTGGCGCGGAAGTTGATGCCGTCCAGATGCAGCCAGACTGTCTTTTCCCGGCAGACAGGGGGCAGATGAAACTCTTTCCGATACCACCACGGTACACGGAACGGGCTTTCCCGCGGCATGGGGAAGTTCGAGAAGTTGCCCCCGATCGGATAGGTCGTCCCGGGGATCGCCCGAAGATTCATTCCGAAGTAGGGGTCCGGATAAACTTTGTTCTCGATGAGGGCGCCCAGAACCGTGGTCGGAACCGAAGCATGGTACCAACCCTTCGGGGTGAATTGAGGCGTTGAAAGGCTTTCGCCCTTCACTTCCAACTGGGCGGAGGACTGTATGCTCCAGCCCTCTTTGAGCATAATTTTGGAATTCGCAGTGGCTCCGTCTGCTGCCCTAGCAGGCAGGTCAACCGCAAACGCCGCCAGCAGGCAAAACAGAAGGAAAGAGCGCCGTCCCATCATTATGAGTTTCCCCTTCCGACCGGATGCTTGGCCTCGACCGGAAGCTTCAAGTGCATGTCGCGCGCCAGTATATTTAAAGGTTTTCCGGCGGGCAATAACAGAAAGCTCTTGATTGCGGACTGCTACATGATGTTGGCGGGGTCCATGTCGATCATCAGCGAGCGCTGGGGGATGCCTTGCTGGTCGGTGTAATCAGCCAGGCGTTGCAGGATGTTGCTAAGGTGGGCGCGAGAAGTGCACTTCATCAAAAACTGGATGCGGAAGCGCCCTTCCAATTTTGCCAAAGGCGCGGGGGTAGGGCCCAGAATTTTCAGGTCTTCCGTACTTTTCTCCAGCGGGATCAGGAAATCGCCCACATGCTTCGCCACCTGAGCGGCTTGTTCGAGTTTCGAGCCCTGGGCGATGACGTTGGCAAGCGCGGTGACCGGCGGGTAATGCATCATGCGCCGAAAAAGCATTTCCTTATCAAAGAATGCTTCGTAGTTCTGCTCTGCCGCCATGCGAATGGCGTAATGATCGGGAAAAAACGTTTGGACAAGCACACGCCCGGGACTCTCGCCACGCCCCGCACGCCCCGCCGCCTGGGTGAGCAGTTGAAAGGTCCGCTCCGCGGAACGAAAATCCGGCAGCCCCAGGCCGATATCCGCGGAAACCACTCCCACCAGCGTTACACCGGGAAAATCGTGGCCTTTGGCAATCAGTTGCGTGCCCACCAGGAGGTCGATCTTGCCTCGCCGGAAGTCGTCCAGGATGCGCTGAAACTGGCCCTGCCGGCGCGCCACATCGCGGTCCAGGCGCGCCACGCGGGCGCCCGGAAAGAGCTCCGCAAATTTCTTTTCCACCTTTTCCGTTCCCTCCCCCACGTAATGAAGATGCTCGCTATCGCAATTCGGGCAACGTGAGGGCACGGGCGCGGAATAACCACAGTAATGACAAATTAAGCGATGCTCGCGGCGATGATAGGTTAGTGAAATCGAACAGTTCACGCAGCGCTGGGTCTGGCCGCAACTGCGGCACAAGAGGAACCATGAGTAACCCCGGCGATTCAAGAGGATCATGGTTTGCTTTTGGCTCGAGATCTGTGCCTCGATCTCCTGGTGCAGGCGGCGGGACACGGGAATCTGGGTGTGGGTTTCGCGAAATTCCTGGCGCATGTCGACGATTTCCACGTCCGCCAGCTTTCGGCCTTCCACGCGCTCGGGAAGCAGCGCCAGGCGGTATTTCCCCTCGCGCGCGTTCCAGTAAGACTCGAGCGACGGAGTTGCAGACCCGAGCACGGCAAGCGCTCCGGCCAGCCGCGCGCGCACGACGGCGACGTCGCGTCCGTGATAGCGCGGCGTCTCCTCCTGTTTATAACTGGTGTCGTGCTCCTCATCGATGATCACCAATCCCAGGTTCGCGAGGGGGGCGAAAATCGCCGAGCGCGTTCCCAGCACCACTTGAGCTTCGTCGTGGCGAATTCGCCACCATTCTTCGTGCCGCTCGTTTTCGGATAAGGCGCTGTGCAGAAGCGCCACCTTCGGCCCGAATCGGGCCAAGAACTGGGCCTGCACGGAGGGAGTGAGGGCAATCTCAGGTACCAGCGCGAGAGCGGTGCGGCCGATTTCGAGGCAGCGGGCAATTAACCGTAAATAAACTTCTGTCTTACCGCTGCCGGTCACCCCGTGGAGGAGTACCGTCTGAAATTGTCCCGACTCCAGTTGCTTTGTGAGGTCGTTGAGCACCGTGCTTTGCGCGGATGTCAGGACAAGGGATGAATCCGCTTCCACCCAGGCGTCGTCAGGTGGGAAGGATTCTTGCGTTTGTAGGGCCGAACGGCGTTCGGCCTTGGAAGGCTCAAGTTCGATCAAGCCCGAGGCACTCAGCCTCTTAAGGGCGGCAAGATCCGCGCGAGCGGTTTGAAGAAGTTCGCGATGGTCTGCCGCTGTGCCTTCGGCTCCCAGCGCCTCTAGAATTCTTTTTGCCACCGGCGATAAGCGCAGCGGTTTTTCCGGCACCGGGCCCGCTACCCGGACCGTGTAAACTTGCCGTTGGGTACGCTCGCGTTCGACTTCCTCAACGACGACCCACTTTTCCTTCAATGCCTGCAAGAATGCTTCGGAGAACCTCTGGCGGAGCACCTGCACCGAAGCGCTCCCGCGCATGGCAAGGTAATTGAGGAGATCGCCCTCGGGGGTGGCTGGTTCTTCTGACGCCTGATTGATTTCCTGGAGTCTCTGCTGCCCCACCGCGCTCAGTCGGACCGTGCGCGCGCGCCGAGTGGATGAGCGCAAAGGCAGCATGGCCCGAAAAACCTCGCCAATGGGTGCTACGTAATAGTCGGCAATCCAAAGTCCCAGATCCAGCAATTCCATGCTGAGAACCGGTTCATCATCGAGCACGCGCAAAATGGGGCGGGCTTGAATGCCCGGCGGAAGGGTGCTGCCCGAGCGCAGCACGATCCCTGTGGCTTTGCGCGTCGCGAGCGGAACCTGCACGCGCTGGCCGGGCTGAATGGTGAGCGAATCCGGAACCAGGTAAGTGAGGGTATTGCGAATGGCCGCCATCACGGCGATTTCTACCAGGTTCGCGCGGCGGGGGCGCGGAGTGGATTGGGTTGAGGAGGGCTTGGGGTCCACAACGGCATTCTACGTCAGACGAGGATTTAGGATTCAGGATTTAGGATTTAGGCACACGAATGAGCGTCGCGAATTCAAGCTCACGCCTTGAGGCTCCTGCGCAATCCCGCCAGCATCCTGCCGACCTCGTCAGCTTGGCCCAAAACCTTTGTGTTCTCAGGCCTGAGGTATCCCAGGCGGTCTGCGATCTCCAGTTGCTTTTGGACCTCCGCAAGCGAGCCGCTGGCGATAGCCAAATGTCGCAGATACGGAAGAGTTTGCTTCAAGGTGTGACCTTCCGCAATGTTCGAAGGAATCGAAACGGCGGCCCTTCGAATTTGACCCGTTAACCCGTACATTTCTTCCTTGGGGAATGCTCGGGTAAGCCGATAAATTACCGACACCAAATCCATGGCTTTCTGCCACACCAGCGACTCCTTATGTCCTTGCATGAACCTGCTCCCTTCGAGGATGTACGCCGGATGCTGTTCCCTGAATCCTAAATCCTGAATCCTAAATCCTTATTCCCAAACATGCGCCCGGGCCGCCACGAGGCTGACGTACAGATTCCCGAGCCGATCCAGCATGGTGATTGCGGGCGCAAAGTTCCGGCGGGTGATGTGCTCGATATTCAAACCGATGGGAGGCGGGTCGGGAGGCAGATTATCAAACACGTCCATCAGAATCCGTTGGGCTAGGTTGATAGAACGCTCAAGACACGTCTCGGCAGCGGCGGCGCCACCTTGCTCTGACCCAATCAGGAAGCGGTCAAGGTCGCGAGGGATGTCCACGCCGAGCCAGCGGAGAAACTCCAAATCGCGGCGGGTGCTGACGGGGGCAAAGCTCAGGAAGATGCGCGCATCGACGCCGTTGAGCCGTTGAACGAGCCACACCAGATCGTTCGAGTCAAACATAACTTGCGAGGTGAAAAACTCCACCCCCTGAGCGTGCTTTTTGCGAATGCGTTCCGGCTCGTTGACGCGGCTCGGAATCGTGATTCCACCCAGCGTGGCGCCTAGACCCAGCGATTTCACCATCTGGGCGGCCTCCGCGGGGCTTGGGCCGGGATATTGTATCTCCTTCGACTCGCCCCCCACGAGAACCCAATTGGGGATGTCCCATGGCCCCAGGGTTTCGCGGAACCAGCGCTCGGGTTCAGGGTCGTGAACGGTGACGCGATTGATCACCACGTCAATTCCCAGTTCGCGTTTGATGCGCAAGCCGAGAATGCGGGGTTCAACCCGCTCGATGAATTTGCTGGTGCGCTCGCCCGGACGGTCCTCGTCGTGGATCTCTGGAATGTTGATGGCATCCACGCGGCCTCGCAAGGGTTGGAGTTCGTGCAGGGAGGATTCCATAGCCTCGGGTTTCGCCGCGGCAGGAGGAACCACCTCAAACAGCGTCATCGGAACGGCTGGATGCAGAAGCGCTTCGGGAAAAGCCATGGATGGATTCCTGTGCCAGTCCCTCGAAAGGCCCGAGGCGACTGGTTCCTCCAATGTAGCTTGTACGCGCGAAAACCGCAACGGCGGCGCTCCGCGGGGCGCGACAGGAATAAGGACGTGCAGGCAGCCCTCGCCCAGTCTCATGCGGTAAATATTTTTCTTGACAACGCTAGAACTTTAAGCTAGTGCTTAGTTGCACTGATAAGCGATATATGATATAAAGGGCGCATGCCAAGAACTGCGCCCGCAGTTAGTTGTGGTCCGGAGGATCGGCAAGAGCTGGAACGGTTGGCCGCGAGCCGG
>JBEKLF010000092.1:0-28757 GCA_050010335.1 Terriglobia bacterium | reverse complement strand
CACTTCGACTCCCGAGCCTACCGGCGTCCCTATCCTCCTTGCTCAAACCAACCCCCCGGCCCAGTTGCGGCCAGAAAACCGCACCCCCGCCGCCGCTCCCTCTCTTACGTGCGGATTTGGGTTGATCCATTCGGCTTGACAAACGGTCGGCAGACATATATACACACCTAGGTATCTATAGTCAATATGAATTGCCCACGAACCGATCGGCAGCTCGTGGATTTTGGATGCCGGACCGTGAGATTCCTGGGAAAGGAAAATGTTATGAAGGCGCAGGGCGTCCGCAGGATGCTGCTAGCTTTGATTATTCCCACCATAGGATTGTTGGCGGCGGGGGCCGCGGCGCAATCATCGAATTCGACTCCGCCGGAGTCGTGGCCGCCGAAGGCCGCGCAGTACCGATTCCACATGATCGGGAATTCGCACATTGACGCGGTGTGGCTCTGGACGTGGCCCGAGGGCATGTCTGCGGTGGTCAGCGCCTTTCGATCAGCCCTGGAGCGCATGAAAGAGGATCCCGAGTTCACCTTCACCGCTAGTTCCGCGCAATTTTACGAATGGGTTGCGGCTACGGATCCAAAGTTGATCGATGAAATCCGTCAGCGCGTCGAAGAGGGACGTTGGGCGGTGGTGGGAGGGTGGTGGATCGAGCCGGACGTGAACATCCCGAATGGCGAAGCCCTCGTCCGGCAGGGGCTCTATGGCCAGCGCCTTTTCCAGCAATTATTCGGCCGCAAGGTGGAAATTGGATTCAATCCCGATTCCTTCGGCCACCCCGGCACGCTGCCCCAAATTCTCAAATTGCAAGGGCTTCGGGCCTACATTTTCATGCGCCCGCAGCCGCAGGAAAAGACTCTTCCCTCTGACCTTTTCTGGTGGGAGGGGGCGGACGGCACACGCATCCTCGCCTATCACATTCCCATCGCTTATGGTGATTACGACGGCCCCATCATGCATCGCGTGCATCGGATTGTAACGGACTTGCCGGAGCCGACCAAAGACTTGATGGCTTTTTACGGCGCGGGCGACCACGGGGGCGGCCCGACCAAAATCAATATTCAATCCATCCTCGCGGCCCGCAAGGAGGCGGGCGCGCCGACGATGGTCTTCAGCACGCCTGACAAATACTTTAGTGAGGTCAAGGCCCTTCCCAACCTCCCGGTTGTCGCCGACGATTTGCAACACCATTCCGTGGGCTGTTACACCGCCCTCTCGGAAGTAAAGAAAAACAACCGGGCAGCGGAAGCGGCGCTGGTGACGGGCGAGAAGTTTGCCACACTCGGCTCGGTGGTGGCGGGGTCGGATTATCCCCAGGGTGAATTCACTTCGGCGTGGAAAAAAGTACTGCTGATGCAATTCCACGATAGCCTGGCGGGGAGCGCCCTTCCCGCGCACTACGAGATGGCACGGCAGGCGCACGGATACGCCATCGAAGTGGGCACGCAAGCCATGTACCGCGCCGCGGAAAGAATCGCTTGGCAGATTCCCACCCTTGACTCGAATTCGGAGTATGTGGTGGTCTTCAACCCCCACGCGTGGGATGCCAACCTGAACGTCGAGTACGAATTGGGATGGGAATGGACCTCAGGGGCAACCCCGGAATCCCAATCCATCCAAACGAATTCCTCCCTCGTGGATGATCAGGGGCGCGGAATCACTCATCAATGGACGCAGGCCACCACCACGATTGACGACCGGAAGCGCCTGGTGTTCCGCGCGCCCGTCCCGGCCTTCGGATACCGGCAATTTCAGTTGCGAAAGGTCACTCCCGCCGCCGCGCCGGAGTCAAAGGTTCACGCCCAGGGGAACGAACTCGAGAACGAACACCTCCGCATCCGTTTCGCCGATGACGGCACCTATTCGATTTATGATAAGGACGCGAGAGCCGAGGTGTTTGGTACCGGAAGGGGCCGCGCCGTGGTGCTGGACGATCCCAGCGACACCTGGAGCCACGACGTGAAAGCCTACACCAAGGAGGTCGGTGCCTTTGACCAAGCCCATTACCGCGTGCTGGAGAATGGGCCGTTGCGCGCCACCATCCGGGTGCGTTCGCGTTTTGGCGCATCTTCTCTGGAAACGGACTGGGTACTTTATGCGGGGGCCCGAACTATCGAGGCGCGCGTCGCACTGGACTGGCACGAGCACCTGAAGATCCTGAAGTTTTCCTTCCCGGTGGACATACAGAACCCGCAGCCCACTTATGAAATTGCTTACGGTTATAAGGTGCGGAAAGCGCAGGGGAACGAAGATCCGGGCCAGCGCTGGATCGACGTGAGCGGCGAGCGAGGCGGAACCCAGTACGGCCTGGCGGTCATCAACGACGCGAAATATGGGTACAGTGTCAAAGGCAGCGACCTTCGCATCTCCATTGTGCGCAGCCCGGTCTATGCGCAATTTGAGCGCGACTTGAAACCTGATGGTGAATACTTATGGCAAGACCAGGGCCGCCAGACTTTTCGGATGCTCCTGGTGCCCCACGCGGGCGGGTGGCGGGAAGCGGGAATCGTGCGCATGGCGGAGGAATTTACCGCCCCTGCCCCAATTCTCTATCAGGGAATTCACCCGGGCAGCCGGCCCGCCGCGGCTTCCTTCCTTTCTGTCGACGTACCGAACGTTGTGGTCTCCGCCGTAAAAAAGGCCGAGGACAGAGAAGATATCATCGTGCGTTGCTATGAGACCGAGGGCAGGGCCACCACTGCCACTCTCGACCTCGGCCTCGTGAACCGGCGCTGGACGGGGACGTTCCGGCCTTTGGAAATCAAGACTCTTCGCGTGCCCCGCGCGGGAGGGGAAATTCGCGAGGTCAACGTACTGGAGCAGTAAGGCCCCGTCGCGTTTGCGGGAAGGAACGGCATGGACAATTCAATCGTAGCCTGGGGGATCTCGCTCGCGGTCATCTCGGGCCTCATGAATGGAACTTTCACGCTGCCCATGCGCTACCTGGGGCGGTGGTCGTGGGAGAACGTGTGGACGGTCTTCATAACAGTTGCGTGCCTGGTTATGCCGGTGGCGATATTATTCACCACGGTCTCTCATCCCCTCGCCGTCCTCTCCGCCGCGCCCACGCGCGCTGAGCTTATTGCCATCGCCACCGGGTTCATGTGGGGATTCGGCGCAGTGATGTTCGGGCAAGGAGTGAGCGCGCTCGGCATCTCGATGGCAAACACACTGGTGCTGGCCATCAGCGCCTCCCTGGGGTCTTTCCTGCCTATTCTGATTCTCGCGCCGGAGCGTCTGCGGCAGCCGCAGGGGGAATTCATTATGCTTGGCACGGTCGTGGCCATGGCGGGCATTGGATGTTGCGGTTATGCGGGAATTCTTCGCGAGCGGAGCGAAAAGCAACATGAAAAGGCCCCACGCGAAATGGTCGGCGCGGCGCGCCCCCTGTGGGCCGGGCTTCTCCTCTGTTCCGGATCCGGCTTGCTTTCCGCCCTGTTCAATATCGGTTACAGCCTTTCGCAGGGAATCATCGCCAGCGCTGTGCGGATGGGAAATGGCCCTTTCGCGGGGTCGAATGTCATCTGGCTGCTCGTCCTGGTGAGCGGGGCCGTTACTAACCTTGGTTTCTGCGGGTACCTGTTCCGCAAGAATCGGAGCTGGTCCAATTTTCTGCGGCCGGGGGTCACGCCCTTTTTCGGACTGGCGATTCTTATGGGCCTCTTGTGGGGCGGCAGCATTTTTGTTTACGGCTCGGCCGCGCCTAAACTCGGGAAATTAGGCCCGGCCATCGGATGGCCGATCAGTTTGACCGCCGGCCTGTTGACCGCCAACGTCTGTGGGTTCCTGGCGGGGGAATGGAAACTCGCTCCGACCTCAGCACGCCGTTGGATGTTGGTGGGCGTGGCAATCCTGTTGGGCTCGATAGGAATTCTGGGTTGGTCAGGCAGCGTAAGCTGAATTCGGAGGGGGTAGCGCGGACCTGGTTTGTAGGTCCGCGGCTTGTCCCCGAGGGCAAGGAAAAGCCGCGGACCTACAAACCACGTCCGCGCTACGATATTATCGGTGCGAAATCACGCTGGCGGTGTAGCGATCCCCCCGGAACAGGGAGTGCCCGTATTCGACGGGTATCCCATCCTTGGCGTAGACGATCCGCCGCATGGAAAAAAGAGGAAAGCCTGGCAAAATCTGGAGCAGTTTAGCGTCTTCCTTTTCTGCCGGGATTGCCTCCAGTTCTTCCTCGGACCATTCCACGGCAATCGCGTAACGCGTTTCCATGAGGGCATAAAGGGATTGATTCTCCAAGTCCTGTTTGGCGAGATCGGGAAACATTCGGGCGGGCAGGAGAATGGTTTCGAGACCCACGATTTCCTTATCCGCATACCGCAGGCGCCGAATGCGGTAAACTTCATCGTTGCGCCAGAGGCGAAGCAGGTTTGCCGTCGCCGCATCCGGCGCTGCTCGCTCGAATTGAAGAACCTTGGAGGACGGCTTAAGCCCGCGCCGGGTCATCTCCGCGGTGAAGCCGCGCAGTTTCTGAAAATCTTTCTGGATCCGTCCGGTGCTGATCATGGGCCGCTTGCCCTTCTCGATAATCAGCAAGCCCTCGGAACGGAGCGCTTGAAAGGCTTGCCGCACCGTCATCTTGCTCACGCCGAGCTTGGTTGCGCAGGCGCCCTCGGAAAAAATCACCTGGCCAGGCTTCAGCTTGCCCGCCTTGATCATGGCCTCTACTTGGTCGCGAATCTGGCGGTAGTAGGGAACGTAGCTGCCGCGTTCAAGGCTCAGGTCCGGTACTTCGACCTCATCGGGAGCGGCGGCGGGAATTGTGTTGGGCATGAAGCACCCTTTCTAGTCATCTAGGATACATTATAAGTAATATCGTGTGAGAATTGGGATGTCAAGACACTGTGTGGGCCGCACCCTCGTTATGTGCGGTGTGCGATGAATCAAAGGGAGTGGGCAATGAGGATGGCGGGCCTCTTGGTGTGCTAGTGGCTCGGCGCTATTCCGGCTGCTCCTGCCGAGACCAATGACCTTGCTCAAAAGTCTCAGCAGGGGCATGAATTGATGACGGCGGGGAAATTCGACCAAGCTATCCCCATCTATCGGGAACTCCTTCTGGCCGATCCCAAAAATCCCGGTGAAGGCCGCGCCGCGATGCGCATTGGCCTGTTGGAAATCTGCGCCGGCGCCGGGCGTGGCGTCCGCAAAGGTTCCGTCTCCCAGGTCGGCGAAGATCGTGTTGGTCTGCTTGTACTGCGAGGCTTGGAACATCGTCACATCTTCGAACTTGCCATTGCCAAGGTTGTGGTAAAACGTGTTCTTGAAAACCCCCGTCACGAAAAGGTCCACGTGGACGTCGTTGTCGCAATCCGCCGCCGCAGCGCCCATGGAATAGCCGGACCCGCTGGCGCCGGCCTCCTCGGTCACTTCGGTGAATTTCCATCCCCCGTTGTTGCGAAAGAGCCGGTTGAAATAGCAGGGCGAATCCTTCTCGAGCGACGGATTTGTAGATGCTGAGCGGCAGTCTTCCGCCGGGATTGTAATCGCCGAACAAGACATCCGCGATCGCCGTGCCTCCTTCCTCTCCGGGGTACCAGGCCTCGACGATCGCCCCCGCGTGTGCGCTGGCCCAGGCGGTGGTAACGGGACCGCCATTCAAGAGGAGGAGGACCGTGGGCTTGCCGGTCGCCACTACGGCTTCGAGCAGTTCTTCCTGCGCGCGGGGAAGATCGAGGTTGGTGCGATCCCCCCAATAAAAGCCATCCATATCGATTTCGAACTGCTCATTCTCGAGGTCCCCCGACAGCCCCAGCGCCACCGCCACCACATCGGCGGATTTGGCGGCTCGAACCGCTTCGTCCAAAGCCGTGGCGATGGTCGGGGGTTCAACCGGTTCGCAGCCTTTCGCGTAGATGACCTTGGTTAGCGGGGACACCTTCTGCCGGATTCCCACCACGGGAGTGATGGCCAGCGATGGCGTTCCAAAGTAGTTGCCCAGGAGCGCCTTGACGTCATTGGCATTGGGGCCCACGACGGCAATTGATTTCAGTGCCTTTCTCAAGAGCAGGAGGTGATGATCATTCTTGAGCGAAGGCAGGCTTCAAAGGCTGGCAGATAAGTTTCGCGCAGATCGCGCTCATCCACCTGGGCGTTGAAGCGGTGCCGCTCCGGTTCGGGTCCGCTGTGGGCGGCAAAATGCCTGGGCGTCGCGACGACCTTTAAGTATTGCGGATCGTTGCCTTGGTGCCCTTGCACGCAAGCGATTAAACTGCGGCGATTCCAGGAATTGCGCCTGACATATTGTCGTCTTTCCCGGCGCGGCTACAACTTACAATATATACGAAACTATATAGGTATAAAACTTCATAGTTTTCCCGTCTGGGAAATTTCGAATTCTCCAATTATTTCCGTCACTTGTGGTTCTAAAAAGCAATCGGAATGGTGGAATCATAATTGCTTATCTAGCTATGATTGCGGTTTGGCTTGTTTCCCAGGTGCAAGCAGCGACTACACAATTTTTCCTTTAGGCGAACAACGTGTGCAAGTCGATCAATAGACATCAATGGAGGATGCTCATGAGTGAGAGGGACGCTGATTCTCCTTGCGAGCCTATTGTTTCTTGCCCTGCTTAGAGTTCGGACGCAGGACACATCCAGCACCATTGGAGCGGTGATGGATTCTACTGGCAGCGGAGTCCGCAAGGGCACGTCTTCCGCTGCCTTCGCTCGTAAGGGTTTCATCCGCCATCTAGTCAGTGACGTAGCAGGGGAGTATTCGGTCAGTCCGATCGCTGTCCGTAGTTACGTGTACATCATCGAAAGGAGAGACCTATGAAGCTGAAGTGGCTTGTCGCAATTATGGGCCTGCTGATGATGCCTGGTGGCGCGTGGGCGCAACAGAGCACGGGTACCATCACTGGCGCAGTATACGACTCCACGGGAGCCATCGTCCCGGGAGCCAAGATTACCGCGCAGAACCTAAATACACACTTTACCTGGGACACGGTGACCACCGGCTCAGGTGAATACAGGTTTTCGTTTCTCCCGGTGGGCACATACCAGATCGCGGCCGAGGTCCACGGTTTCACCAAAACAGTGCGGACAGGGGTCACTCTGAGCGCCAGCGAAACGGTTCGTGCCGACTTGGACGCTCAAAGTTGGGCCGGTCACGCAGGAAGTGACGGTGGAGTCTAACGCCACGCCGGTAGCGACCGAGAACTCCGATCTCGGCAATACGGTGTCCGGCACGCAGACACAGCAACTTCCCCTCAGCACCCGGCAGTTCATCCAGATGCTGACGCTGGAGCCGGGCGTGAGTTCAGATATCGTGAGCGAGCCGGGTTTCGCCTCACTCTCCATGGCGTCCGTTTCCGTCAACGGCATGCGCGAGAACCAGAACAATTACCTGATTGACGGCGTCAATAACATCGACGTCTACAATGGCAACAACATGGTGACTCCCAACCTGGACGCCCTGGCCGAGTTCCGCGTGGAACGAGCTTCCTACAGCGCGGACACGGGCCGCAGCGCCGGCGCCACAGTCAACCTGATTACCAGGTCCGGCACCAATCAACTCCACGGCAGCGCTTTTGAATTTCTGCGCAACGACAAGCTGGACGCCCGCAACTTTTTTGCCTATAACGAGTCGGACCCGACCACCGGGGCCGAGATGCCCGGCACCGCCCGGCCCGAGAACCGCTACAATAATTTCGGGTACACCTTCGGCGGGCCCCTCAAGAAGGACAAGCTCTTCTTCTTCTGGTCGCAGGAATTTCGCCGCATCATCCAGAGCGGCGGGACAGCTTTGACCTACGTCCCCACGGCGGCGGAAAAGGGCGGCACCTTTAATGAGACCCTGACCAACCGTATGGGCAAGACCACCCCCGGCGGCGCGCCCTGTGTGGCCTCGGCGGGCGGGGTGAGCACGGTCGATCCCAGTTGTATCGATCCCAACGCCACCTTGTTACTGAATACCTTCTGGCCCGCTCCCAATCCCGCGGTCCAGATTCCGGGCTACAACTACTCCTCCTCAAATCCGGACGTCACCAGGACGCGGGAAGAACTTTTCCGCCTCGATTACAAGCCGACGGAGAAACTCACCATCTGGGGCCGCTACACGCAGGACAATGACACCATCTCATCGCCCTATGATATATGGCATGACAATGCCATTCCTAACGAGGCCGGCAGCTACGAGCAGGAACCCCTTCAGAACGCGGGGCTGAATCTGACTTACACTTTCTCGCCTTCCTTGATCAACGAATTCCAATACAGCTACGACCACAACCTCATCCGCATCGAAGAGACCTACGCCTCCCGCAGCCGGGCGGCGGGGCTCAACATCCCCTATTTGTTCCCGACCAACGCCGCGGGGAATGCCGAGGATCGCATCCCGTCGCTGTATCTCTATACCGGCAACTATGCCAGTATCACCGTCGAGTGGCCCTTCCGGAACACTTATTTCTACTCGAAATTCACGGATAACCTTTCCTGGGTCAAGGGCAAGCACAATATCAAGTTTGGCGGATTGCTCACGCGCCAGGGCAAGGGGGAAGACAACGTTCCGGACAACCAGAACGGGACCTTCCAGTTTACTGGGATCGGCACGCAGAATCCCAACGACATAGGGGCGGTGCCGGGAGACGCAGTGGCCGATATGTTGTTAGGTGTGGCGGGCAGTTATTCCGAGGACCCCACCAAGCCGCACATGATCCTGCGTTACTGGGACTTCGAGGCTTATGCGCAGGATACCTTCAAAGTGACGCCCCACCTTACCTTGAATTACGGCGTGCGCTACAGTCTCTACACGCCGGAACATGACGAACACGGCGTGCTCGCCAACTTCGTCCCGCAGTATTACAACGCGGCCGCCGCTCCCACGGTGGACACTTGGGGCGCCATCATCTCACCGGCGAACTGGAACTACTTGAACGGGATCTACATCGCCACCAACGCGGCGAGCACCTACCTGAGCCAGCCGGGCGCGATCAAGTCGCCCTACGGCGAGGCCATTTACGCACCCAGCAAGGATAATATTGCTCCTCGTCTGGGCTTCGCCTGGGACGTTTTCCACAATCAAAAGACCTCGCTGCGCGGCGGCTACGGCATGTACTATGACCGCTGGGCTCCCTACACCCTCTGGATGAAGAACACCCCGCCTTTCAACTACCAGGAGGCGGTTACGCTGACCGAACTCTCGAATCCCGCGGCGGGCGCCTTGAACGGTGAGAGCGTGGTGGGGCTCAGCAACATCGCTCCCCATTTTGGTGTTCCCTACAATCAGCAGTGGTCGCTGGGCGTTCAGCAGGAAATCATGCGCGATACCGTCCTCGACGTGAGCTATGTGGGGAGCAAAGGAACCCACTTGTTGCGGACCCGCAATTTGAATCAAGCCACAACCCCGAACCTGGACGTGGAAGAAGGCAATGCGGGGGGCATTAATCTGCTGCCCTACCAGGGCTTCGGAGGCATGACCTACTTCGAGCCCAGCGCGGTCTCCAACTACAATAGCTTGCAAGTGTCCCTGAACCGCCGGTTCTCGAAGGGCATGTCTTTCCAGGCCGCCTATACCTTCTCCAAGACCCTCTCTGACGCAGACAACGACGCGGCCTCGCCCCAGAATAGCTACAACCTCTCGGCGGAACGGGGCTTGGCAACGTATGACCGGCCCCAGATGCTGACCTTCAACTACGTTTGGGAACTTCCTTTCGCCAAAGGCATGAAGGGCCCCCAGGGCAGGATTCTGGACGGCTGGGTGCTGTCCGGTATTACCTCGTTTGATTCCGGGAATGCCTACTCGATTTATGCCACGGCGGCCTTCTCCGGAGTGGCGGGTGCCGGTTCGGAACGCGCGGACCGCGTCCCCGGCGTGAGTGTCTCCGGGCCGAAGACCGTGGCGGAGTACTTCAACACGGCCGCTTTCACCAATCCGGCGGTCTTGACGTTCGGCAATTCCGCTTACGGGATCCTGCATGGGCCGGGTACGAACAACTGGGATATTTCGCTCGGAAAAAACACCAAGCTCCATGAGAATGTCAATCTCCAGTTCCGGGCGGAATTCCTCAACGCGTTCAACCACGCTTCCTTCAGTGGAATCAACACCTCTCTCGCTTCCGGGCCGGCCTTCGGCGCCATCAACAGCGCGCGCGATCCCCGGCTCATTCAATTTGGATTGAAGGTCCAATTCTAGGGCCCTTCAGCCCTGAAATGATCGGGCGGGCCGCGGCTACGACCCGCCTCTTTTTCATCGCATTCAGCCCGGAGGGGAGCCAACCCGGAGACGATACCCGGCTTGCTTCCCTCCTGGCGCGAAGGGGACCATTTCCGATGCCAGAACTTAACCGGCGGGATTTTCTTGCGGTCTTGGGCGCGGGTGCTGCGATGCTGGCGGCTTCTCCGCAGAGTGCGAATTCAGCATCGCCATCCACCCCCATCAAGCCGATTTCAGGAAGTTGGTTTGAATTTCAGCATCCCTCTACCGTTGAAGGGGTCGATTGGAATTCCACTTGTGCCCGCTTCACCGGCCAGCAGTGGGATGCGAAGATCAAGGAAATCGCCCAGGTGGGGATGGAATACCTGGTGCTCATGGGAACCGGGCTCTACTACCGGTCCTTTGTCCCCACGAGAATTTCTTCCGGGTGGCCCTTGGCCTGTGCCGACCCATTGGAAGCAGTTCTCTCGGCGGCAGACAAGTACGGCGTCAAGTTCTTTATTGGCGCTGGTTTCTACGGTGATTGGGAAAGCCCCAATACCATCTCAGATCCCGTGGCCGCCAAGAAGCGGCTGCAGGCAATCGCGGAGATCACCCGGCTTTACAGCCACCACCGAAGCTTCTACGGTTGGTACTGGCCAGATGAGATTGAGATCATTCCACGCTTCACAAAGCAGTACATTCAATACGTCAATACTTCTTCGCGGCTGGCGCGCCAGTTGACACCGAAAGCCCGCATCCTGATCGCCCCTTATGGAACGCGGTTCGCCGTCCCCGACGATGAATATGTGCGGCAGTTGGCGGCCCTGGATGTGGACATTATCGCTTACCAAGACGAGGTTGGGGTCCGCAAGTCGCGGGTGGAAGAGACACCAGCCTATTACGAAGGGCTGAAGAAGGCGCATGACCGCGCGCAGAGAGCGGCGATCTGGGCGGATGTAGAGATCTTCGAGTTTGAGGGGGCCCTTAAGAAAAGCCTGCCGCCCCCCACTTTCTTAGATCGCGTCATCCGGCAGTCGGAGACTCTTTCACCCTCCCTTGCTAAGATCATGGAGGGTTTCGAGCTTGGGGCGGGCGTCTATGCCAGCGCGTTGCTTCCTGCCTCTTTTGAACGTGTCCTCCGCCAGTTGGGTGCTGTCTCGCCTTGGGTTGATAAGATCCTGGTATACCAATACCAGGGAATGATGAACGAACCTGGTTCTGCGGCTTTTTGCGGGTCTCCGGAGTCAACCAATCTCTACACGGCCTACGTAAACTGGCTCCACGCGCAGAGGCAAGGCACAATGAAGGAGTCATGAGGTAGGCCGCTCTGTTCTGACTCCTGGGTTCTAATTTTATGATTCCACGTAACGGAGTCGCCGGAGGTAGTTATTCGCGTGTTTCCTTACCGGGCATGGGGGCTGTATGAAATCGCCAAGTAAGTTACCCTCTGAAATCTGCAGAAACCTGATCGTATCGTGCCAGGCTTCCGAGACCAGTCCCTTCCGAGAACCGGCCGCGATGGCGCGGTTCGCCCAAGCCGCCGTGGAAGGTGGCGCGCGCGGAATTCGCGCCGAGGGGCTGGAGGACATTCGCGCGATTCGAAAGGCTGTGCGCGTCCCGATCGTGGGAATCTGCAAGGTCAGGCAAGACGATGGAGAGATTCTCATCACACCCTCTCTCGAAGGCGCTCGGGAATTAGTGGAAGCGGGGGCAGATTTAATTGCGCTCGATTGCACCGCCCGCGGCCAAAGGTATGGAGCGCTCGATCGGCTTCGGAGAATTAGAAAGGACCTCGGGGTTCCCGTCCTTGCCGATATTGCTACGGTTGAGGAAGCGGCACAATCGGCGGAAGCAGGGGCGGACGCGGTTCTGTCCACGCTCCGCGGGTACACTTTAGAAACCAGCCACGTGGTGGAGTTTGAGCCGTCTTTTATCGCCGAGTTGGTGCGTACCGTCAACGTGCCGGTCATTGCCGAGGGTCACATCCGGGCGCCCCGTGAGATTCGCGCCGCGCTTGATGCCGGCGCTTTCGCGATCATCATAGGAACCGCCATCACCCGGCCCGAGATAATCACCCAGAGGTTTGTCTCCGCCATTGAGGGTTGGCGCCACCTCCATGATCCCCACCACACTTTCATTGGCATCGACCTCGGCGCAACCAATACCAAATCCGGACTCGTCACCGGCCGGGGGGAATTGCTATCGCAGTCGGTGACGGCGACTCCCTGGAATGACGGGCGCAAGGCCCTGCTGAAGCATTTGGAGCAGTGCGTCTCCACCTGCCGCGAGGAAGCACAGGGGCGGGGGCTTGAACCGGAGGCAATTGGTCTGGCCACGGCGGGCTGGGTCGATCCGGCATCCGGCGAAGTCGTCTACGCCACGGAAAACCTTCCCGGCTGGACGGGGGCGAATCCGGGCGCATACCTGCGCGAGGTGTCTGGACTGCCGGTCGCGGTTGAGAACGACGCGAACGCATTGGCGGTTGCTGAAAAGCACTTTGGGGCGGCAAAGAACGCCACGGATTTTGTCTGTATTACCTTGGGTACGGGGGTGGGAGGCGGCTGTTATATCGGCGGCCGGCTCAATCGGGGCCGCCATTTCTTTGCCAATGCTCTGGGTCATATGCCGGTTGTGCCCGGAGGCGCGCCCTGCACGTGCGGCAAGTCAGGGTGCCTGGAATTATATGCGAACGCCTCAGCCCTCATGCGCTACGCCGCCAACGGGAATTTCACCAACTGTGAAGAAATCATTGCTGCGGCCCAAGCGGGAGAGCAGACTGCCACGTGTGCCATTAAAGCCCTTGCCAGATATCTCGCGGTCGGGTGCGCTTCCATCGTGAACCTCCTCGACCCGGAGATGTTGATTCTGGCCGGCGGGCTCGCGCAGGATAACGATCTCCTGGTGAGATTTCTCACGGAAGAGTTGGCGAAACGCGTCACCGTGTGGCCCGAGCGTCATCTGCAAGTGCACGCCTCGCGTCTGGGATACTCGGCAGGAGTGCTGGGTGCCGCCGCCGTGGCGTCGCTTGCGGGCTGCTCTGCCAACGGTAGAACATCATCGTTCCTTAAAGAGGTGGTTATTGAGTCACCGCCTCTCATCCAAAGAACATCCGGTTAGCTTCCATGCTCTCAAGACGCGCATTCCTCCGCACCCTCGCAGTTTCAGCGCTTGCGGCGAGAGGGGAATGCACCTTCAGCTCGAGCGATCGCATTCAGGTGGGTGTGTGTGCCCGCCCGTCTGATCTCAACCAGGTCGAGCGCTACGGTTTTGACTATCTTGAGCCGCCAGTAGCCGAAGTTTCCGCCATGACCGAGGCTGAGTTCAACGCCTTCAAGTCTCGCGTTCTCGCCTCGCGTCTGCGCTGCCGCAGCTTTAACAGTTTCATCCGCTCGCTGCGGGTAGTGGGTCCGGGTGTGTCACCGCCGGCCCTTGAAGCCTATCTCGATACTTGTCTCCCCAGATGCCGCGAGCTCGGCGGTGAAATCATCGTGTGGGGCAGCGCCAGTTCTCGTAACGTACCCGACGGATATTCGCGCGACCGTGCCTGGGCCGAGATCGTGCGGTTCCTGCGTATGGCCGGCGACGCGGCGCGCCCCAATCAATTGGTAATTGCGATTGAACCCTTGAGCCATCCGGAATCGAACATCATCAATACTGCTGCCGAGGCGCTCCGCCTGGTGCGCGACGTCAATCACTCGAATGTACGAATGATTGTCGATTACTACCATCTCCGCCGAGAGAACGAAGACCCGGACATCATCTCTCAGGCGCGCAACGAAATCGTTCACTTCCACTTCGCAAATCCCCAAGGCCGCCGCTGGCCAAAGAGCCCGCTGGAAGATCCTGAATACCTGCGCTTCTTTCAGTTATTGAAGGATATCGGCTATCACGGGGGAATCTCGATTGAAGGGAAGGGCTCGCTCGACCAAGATGCTCAAGCGAGCTTGGACTTCTTCCGTAAAGAACTCGACGTAGTTTAGCCTTCGCGCGCCTGCCCCATCCAAAAGCTGCCATGGGACCGGGGGCATCCTGCCCGCCTCGGCGGGAGCGGGTGGCACCGGCACTCCTGCCGGTGGCGAAAAGGTCTAAACTTACCCAGAATTCGGCAGTGGTGCAGTTTGATGTTGTAGCGGCGAGTTTACCTCGCCATATGGCGGCGTAAAGCCGCCCCCACGTCAAACTGCACCACTACCCGGAATTCCCGCCATCTACCACCTACGACCTACCACCTACCTCGCCCGGTGAGCCCGTTGAGGCGCGTCGGCCTGCCCGTGTGTTCCGGCATCCCCGAGGATGCGGGCAGGATGATGTCCGCATCCAACCGCTCGGCCACCTTATCTGTCATAACCTTGAACGAACCCTTGGCTTGCGGGCGTGAAGAGCCGCGGACCTCACACGGCAGAGGTCTGCTACACTTGCTCGCATTGCTGTCGAGGTGGTTGCTAGCGGCGTTCACTACTATTTCTCCCGCTTCAAACTAATGCCCCGCGAGACGCGAGCGGTCGATCTGCGCAAGTTGCGCGACGAACAGAAGCCCGACTTCAGAAGAAGCAATATCCCTCCCAGTGCCAGTGATGGCAGTATCATCTGGATACGGCACGACAACGTTCCGGTAATGGGGAGGCTGGTAGTGTTGCAGCAGCATCGGGGCTTGGTCAGCAACTATGATTGCAGCATTTGCATTTGCGAACCGTACTTTAAGGCCCTAAAGATTTGCCCCACAGGGGGTTGTCCCCCTCAGATTGTTGACGTCCCACTCAGCGACATCACGGAAGCCTATGGGGGGGCCAGTTACGAGAACCAATGCTCGACATACCAGTGGTCGGAGGAAGTCCACTGCGATTACGGGATGTGGAGTTCTGATAATCCGGCCACAGCCAGCGTGGATGCGGACGGCAAGGTAACGGGTGTCGCCCCGGGCGGAACAAATATCCGGGCGCAGTCCACCGATACCTTCTGGACTTACAGCGGCGGGTGCTGCAATGACCAGGAGAGGACCATTAAGGCTCAAACGCTCGCGCGGACACGCTTCACCCAATATGCGGCGTTGACAAACGACACAACCCAATCATGTTCAGGAACCGGCTTTAAGGATAGGTTCCGGTCTTACAAGGGGTTGGACCAGTACGGATGGATTCCATTCCGTGAATGGTGGGTACTGAACGAGCCCTTCACCGCCGGACCATCTAACTGTTCCCAAGGGGTAATTTATGATGGGAGTAATAATGGCGATTTAGGGTTCCCTGACGAGATTTGTATTGGGTGTTATAATTCCAGTAACTGTACTTTCCAAGCCAATCAGACATTCTCGGTTGCCCCAAACACAGCACGTGGACAGCAGAGGCAAGTTCCTGGCAAAAACTGCGTGGGGATGTCAGCCACGAACTGCTATAGTACGCTAGTGCCGCCACATACCGGATGGCACGTCAGCGCTTCGGCCAGTACGATTACCGTGACCGACAATTGAGGTCAGATCCACTATGCTAAACATCGCGCGCGCCCGCGCCACTATAATTCTACTGATTATCATCTCCGGTGCATGCCTGGGCGCGGAAAGCCATCAAGGCTATCTCCAAAAGCGAGTCTGCCAATTCATTTTCCTCGGCAAGAACTGGCGCGAAGGGAGACATCACGTTCCCGTCACCGTACCGGGTGACCTCACCGAGGCCGTGAGAATGTTTGCTTGGCACGCCGAGGTACCGATCTCGCTGGAGTCGATTCCCGATCGGCCCGACGACAAGATCATCCCGGTTGAGATCGGTGCCAAAAACCAAACGGTTAAGGACATTCTTGACGAGATCATGTCGCAGGACTCGCGATATGAATATCGCGAGCGCTTGGGCATCATTGAGGTATTTCCAAAGGGCGCAGACCTCGATCCCTCTGATTGCCTCAATATGGTCATTCCGGTGTTCAGACTCAAAGACGGGTGGAACGGCCTGATCGAGCAACTCCGGTGGGAGGTGGACATTGTTTCCAAGGACCCGAAGGCGTGGGTGCCCTACCCGGGGGGCGGCGGAAGCTGGTCCGGGCTCTCCCACCCGCCCCCAGGGCTGATCGAAGCTGATTTCGAGCACCAGACGCTGCGAGACATCCTCGACCTGCTTTGCGCTAAAGTCGGCAACATGGCGTGGGACGCCACGTGCCAGAAGGCCACAAGCGGCCACGTCGTGGAACTGGGCACATTTCAGCCGCGACAGTGGTATGCTTCTGACACGCTTCCGCTGACCTACTCGGAGGGGCTTCCCAAAACTTGCATTCAGTGCCATTACCACAGGCCTTGTAGTGGTAAGTGACCTCGGCGGCAGGTGAGCATTCATTGTTGTCTACTTTTCTACAAGCTGGGGATTCCGCATGAGGGTTCGCAAGGTCCGAGTTCCGTAGCGCGGACCTGTTCGGTGGGTCCGCGGTTCGTCCCCAATCGACAACGAAAAGCCGCGGACCTACAAAACAGGTCCGCGCTACGAATGCTTCCCGCCAGCGACATTTTGTAGCCTCTAACACTGGTAGATTTCTCTTGACTTTCATAGTACATGATGATACAATAACCATGTGTTACTGCGAGGTGCAGTGATGTCCGCGCCACAAGTCTCCCTTTTTCTCGCTGCCGAGCCCGTCCAAGCTACGAAGTCAGGAGGGCAAAATTCCGGCGTCAGGATGCGAGCGACGAAAATCCGAGGCTTGGGTTTGGGGGCGGGCAGTGGGCGGTAGGCAGTGGGCAGTAGGCGAAGAGGTGACCCCTGAACGTGGTTCACCACCAACTGTGGGCTGTCGGCTATCAGCTCCGAACCGACGGAAGATTCCAGTCTGCGGCGGATGTACCATTGCCGATTTTCGATCTTCGATTGCCGATTTTCGAAGTGCCCCCATTGTGGCGGCCCACGGAGGTGCTAATCAAGGTCAGAAACGAGGTCTGACCCAAAAAGATGTCAAAAATGAAGGAACCTCCGGGGATGTGTATGAAAACAAAGGCAACGGGACAAAATGTCTAGTGACAAATTCGGCTTCTCGCACGAAAATGCACCAATCTCACGCTAATCCACAGCAATCTGTCGGGCTTCTTGGCCGAAAATGCATCGTTTGCGCGATAAAGTGAGGACAGGAGACGGCAGTCCGCGGACGGTAGAGGAGGGAGAGCGGTTGGTGTCAGGTGCCAGGTTCTGGGCGCCGGGACCGACGGGCAAGATGCCCGTGCCACTGCGGACGAGACGCCCGTACCAGAGCGGGCAGGATGCCCGCGGTCCCAGCGCTCTAGGCCGCGAGGTCCATCGAGGCTTCTTTCACCACCTCGTCAATCGCGGCCTCTTGATCGGCTGTCAGTACGGGTTCGGTCTCCGCCGCCATCAATTCACGCACTTTGGCGGCGGCACGCTTCTCAAACCGTTCGCGGTCCAGGCTATCGCCCACCCCCCACGACTTCGCATCGAAGAACGGCGAAAGCAATTCCACGTCGCGGAAATTCGATACGGTGTGCGGGTGATCGTAGGTGTGGCCGTTGATTCCTGCCGCCTCGACCACGTCGAGCGCCAGCGTTTCCTCATTGACCTCGATACCCCGGATGGCGTGCCGGATGTAGCGCGCAATTTCGTTGTCAATTACCAGTTGCTGCGGCGAGAAAGTCACGGCGTTCTCCAAATGACCCACGGTGCCGAAACCGATGGCGCCGGACATAACCGCGATGTACATTGTCATCGCTTTCTCCACACCCACCTGGATTCCCGGCACGCACGCATCGGTTTTGCCGCCATGGACGCCGGAAGGGCAGCCGTAATACTCGGAGACAAGCTGTACGCGGGCGGAAAGCAACGGCATGCGCTCCGGGCCCGCGTAACCGAAGTGCATCGAGCGCATGTCGCAGTAGCCCGGAGTCAGATCGATAGTCATGGTGGCGTTTGGATCCACCGCATATCCGAACACCAGACCTCCCAGCGTTTCCGCCAGTCCCACCGCGAGAACCCCTGCCGCGGTCACCGGGGCTGTGGCGCCGCCATTGGGCATCGTATCGAGACTCTGGGGAAGCCCCAGTTCCAGATGGGCCAGCATCACATCAGCCATCACCGCATCAATGCACAGCGGTGTTCGCGCCTCGGCATAGCCCACCAGGATCGGATCGCGCCGGTGTGCCTCGCGACCGCCGGCAACAATTTCACCGATGCGGGTGACGTAACCCACATCCCGGCGCTGGAAGGTCTCGATGCCCCCGTATTTGCGCGTGGCCTTTACCAGTTCCGCCGCCATTACCACGGGCCGAATCTCCACTGGAACATCTTGGGCGGAGACCGGCAGGCCGGTGTAGGCAATCTGATCGAGCTTGTCGGCCAGCCTGAGCGACTGGCGGACATCCTGCAAGGTGGCTTGGCGCCGAGGGTTCTCCCCATCCCAAATGAAAACGCAGAACCCGCCGGCGCTGACGGTGAAATCGTCATGGATGCGGAAGGGCTGCGCGTCAAAGCGAACCTGCGAATATCGGACCGACATCCGATTGGGCCAGCGGTTGGGATCGGCAAAATTGCGACGCATGCGGGCTATGGCGCCCTCCACCACATCGCCGGGAAATTTCGCAATGCGGCGATCCATGTCCACGCGGCAACCCGCGTCGCGCAGATATTCCAATGCCTTGGCGTGATCGACCCACATCCCCGTGCGTTCGAGAATGCGCAGCGCGGCCTGGTGAATCAAGTCCATCTCATCGCGGCTCAAATAGCGGATGGGCTCAATCGATGACGTTTTCATGAATGAAATTCTCCCACGTTCCGGATCGAGTTGATAAAGGGTGCACCGCGCCGGGGGCCTGAACGTCCGAGAGCATCCTACGCGGGGATCCTATTGATAAGCACGCGAGATGCCGCTTGGACGAAGAAAATGGTGACGATTTCGCGCAAATAGTACGGGGAGGCGTCCGAACCGTCGGGGGCTTCCACCCCCTCGATGACGGCGCCTTGCAGATTGGGATCAAGGACATTGCGAAGCTGCATCGACAAGCAGAAGTTCATGCCGGTTCGTATCGATGCGAGCCACGTTTCGTCGTGGGTTTCCTTCCAGAGTTCCTCCCACAAAATGACAGCGCAGGCGACTCCACTGGTGGCATGGCTGAAGGAATCGGTCTTAAAGTCGCGACGGGTGCCGCGGAACAGGCCGCCGTCGAGGCGCATAGCGTTTTGATACCACTGGCCCGCCCGGCGAGCGCAGGCAAGATATCGAGGATCGCGGCTATCGCGAAAGGCGTCGATCATCGGGAGCCCCCACCAGTACGCTTGGCGGGGGTGAATCATCCCGGTGGCCGCGTTGCATGGCCCAAAGCCGATCCAGTTCCCTGGGGGATCTTCCTCGCGCAGAAGGCGTTCGGCGACTTCATAGAAGATCGTGTGAAGTTCGGGCTTGCCGCCCCGCGCCGCAGCTTTGAGGAAAATGGCGTCATCATTGAGCGGGCGGCCGGGCTTGTCCGCGTCAGCGGGGAGTGGCACAGGCGTCAAATTTTTGACGTCAAATCGGTCGCGAAACAGCCCGTCGCCCAGGTAGGAGTGACGCGCTTCGTACGCTACCGAACTCTGTGCCAACTCTGCGTAGCGCCCGTCGCCGGTGGCATCGGAAAGCAAAAAAAGGCCGTCCAAAGATTCGAGCACGGCAGACGTGCTGACCTTGTCGCCGAAATCTTCGAAGGCAAAGATCAGGCCATAGTGCGGGCTGGATTGATCCGTAATGCGGTCCGCCCCGATGAACCCTGCGGAAAGCCGTGCGGCATCCAGCAAGTCCGGACGGTTGAGTGCCTGCGCCGCCCAGACCAGCGCCTTGACGGCTTGTCCCGTATGCCACACGGGGCAAAAGAAATCCCACTGGTGCGTAGAGGCGCGATATTCACCGCGCAGTGCGCCGCGCCAATGGCGGTGCTCCAGTTTGTGCGAATTGTGTTCGCTGGAAAGCGAGTCCATCTTCACTTGGGCCACACCCGTAATCCAATCGCAAGCTGCGGACACGGCGCTGGCCAGTGCGGCGCGGTTAAGTTGCTGTTCAGCCTTGCCGGTTGAAGCCGCCAGGGCGGTGGGAGGGTGAGCGGTCGCGGGAATTTTCGGCTCGTGGGTGAGGCCGATATTCTGTTGCTCACTGCCCCGGGCAATAGCTGGGAGGCCTCCCCCAAGCGCTGCCATCCTTAGAAAACCCCGGCGTGTGGGCTTCATCGGTGCGTCTTTCATGTGTTTAAACCCGTCCTCTTCAAGCCAGTTTTGTACCCCGGCGTTTCATCATACTGCAGGGGGGTGCATTAGGTTGCCGGACATCGCAGCACCGCGGCTGGGAATCGTGCAGCAGAGCCTTGATATCCAAATCTCTTCCTGAGCAATCAAGAAACCACAATAGTCGATCAGGCCCGCGTTCATTTGAACCTCAAGGTTTAAACATGGGGCTTTCTGGTAATCCACGATTACGCGGCCGTCGTCCGCGATAGATCCGTACGCCTCTGTTTACGGCCTTCAGTTACAACGACAACCGGGGAGTGCGATTGTCTCGTTGATGCCGAGATTCGATTGCCTGCCCAACGTGCTCCTGACACTGTTCGATTAATGGCTGGGTGCCCTGAGGTTCATCGTGACCAGGCTGCGGCCGCAGCGTCCTCTGGTCGCTGAGCACCTCTTCCTCCCCAAGCAACTGGCTAAGTAACTGCGGCGCAAGGTCAACCCTCGTCGGGCGAAGATTGCAACCAAGTTTACCCCGGCGTGGCTTTACAACCTGTTTGCGTGGGGGCGGCGATTCAAGGCGGTCAAGAGCCACTTCGTGACAAGCACATGACATTGGTTGGCTATCTTCACCCCTCGCAGCAGATGGCCGCTTAAATGCCTCGACATCCTCTTGGCCCAGAGAGTATTGGAAGGTCCGCCCCCGCAGCCGAGCATGTCTGAAGCGCCGGGATGCACCCTGAGGCTTGGGAGGAATCTTGCGCGGCGCGCCCTCGATTGGTGCTGCAAGCAGATTGACCTCAACGGCCTCAGAACCGCCAAGACTTGAATCAGTTTCATGGTCAGATCGTTGATCCATTGGTGATCATTCCGTGGAACGGTTTGGAGGGATCAACTAAAGGGTCGGCGCCACGCAATGAAGTTCGAGACAGAATGACGGAATCACATTGGTATAAGCGGTTTAGAGAGACTGCGACCCTCGGCCCACGGGTTTTAGGACCGGGGCTCGATCTTGGGCCTACCCTCTTTTAGAATTCGCTACTTCAAGGACGTACCGTCCGCAACGTACGCCACCCATTTCGCCAGTCTCTCAAAACGGGCGAACGGAACTGCTTGAAAACATGGCAGGGGTGGAGGGACTCGAACCCCCGACCCTCGGATTAGAAATCCGATGCTCTATCCGGCTGAGCTACACCCCCGGAATGCCTTAGCTTACTCCAAGTGGTAGGGTTTCATCAATCGGTCGTCGTGTGGAATTGAGATTGGCAAGCGCCTTCGCTGGGACCCATACCCGCCGGCCTCCTTATCAGATCTTGAGATCGTTGTGAGGTCGATCGCTGACGTTGTTCTTATCGGCGTCAATCGGCGTTGGATCTGCCCGCACTTTCCTTGCTTTAAGGAAGGCCCATCCGTTCCTTTCGGGCGTCCAGGCATCTTCATGGACAGGAATGGCGTCCAAGAAACTGGTGGAAGGGAATGGTCACGGGAGCGGGAGTCCGCCATATTGTTTTTCGCAGGTGAGTATTCCTGCAGGGTCTTTGCTGACTGCATGAGGACTCTTGTGGTCACACAAGAGAGTGTCCGGAGGGTTGTGCCGATTGTTCAGTCAAGCTATGGGAATTCATCAGCACTGTAGCTACGGAGCCCTTCTTCGTCATTCCCGGCAGGTCCTCGGCTTTGTAGGGATCTTGCTCTTGGGTGCCCTGGCGCTCTCAACGGGGGCCAGGCGTCCTTACGTCACCAAATCGAGCTCAGCCGCGCACACCTCCAAGGAAAGCGCAATGACCGAGGCTCACCAAGAGGTCGCGCCTTTGGCGCAGCCTGCCAGGATATCGCCGTCTCCTGTCGTTCTTCCGCGTGTCAAACCATCCGCCCCGATCCGAGAGGCGGGCTTCCCAAAGCTTCCTGGAATTCTCTGTTTCCACGCTTTACGTTCTCCCCCGTTCGTCTAGCTCCATTTTCGCACTGTCCGGTTTACTTGGTTCAAGCCAGAAGCACGGGTCCAATCAAGGTTACAGATAAACTCGAGCTTGTGGAGGTGATTGATGGAAAGGCCATGCGCGCATGGTCCGCAGCCCCCTCATCACACGAGACCGTTGAAAGGTAAGTTGCTTTTGGTCGACGAAGACACGAAAGATTTGCGGCACTATTCCAACCTCCTCGACGAGCTCGGCTATGAGGTCCGGGCCTTTTCTTCCTACGGTGATGCCGCTGCGTGTTTGGAGCGGGAGATGTTCGATATGGTGGTGGTCAGTCCGGGAGATCTCCAGGTTTGAAGGCCGGGTGCTGGCCGGGGGCCCGGGAGCGAGGGCCATTCCCTCAGCCTACGTTCTGGGAAAGCCCTTCGAGGGTGCGGGAATTCTCACCTCTTGTTTTCATCGCAGGCGGCGCGCAGGGCGGGGGCGTTATCGCGAATGGCTTGCCAGGCTCGGGCGCGAGCATAGCTCCAGGATCGCCAGTCGGGATTTTCAGGGGGCGACCATCGTTCGAGCAGGCGGGCTGCCAGCGTGCAGCGGTCCTGCGGGGTGAGGTCCGGCAGGCCGGCAACCAGCTCGGGGGCCGCGTCGGCGCTCAGACTGGCAGCATAGCGAGCGTCGAAAATGCGCCCCGCGCGGCCCCGCGCCAGGTTGGTGCGGGCAATCAAGACGTCGGGGTTGACCAGGTGAAGAATCGCAATGAGCAGGAAACCTGCCACCATGGCTCCGAATGCAAACCGTTCACGGTGCCCTCGCAAGACGGTAAGGCTGAACCAAACGAACACCACGGCAAGCCAGCCCATGAAGGCCGTTGGGTAGAGGCGCTGCTCGCTCAACCCATATTCCGCCTGGTACAACCTCATGCGCTCGAACGCCGATGCCATGATGACGAAAAGCAGCACGATTTGCGCTCCCGCGAGCCACCGAAACAGGCGCTGCCCTTGGGCTTCGTCAGGCCGCAAAAGCCAATGGACAAAAAGCAAAAAGGGAAGAACCAGCGCGGCTACCGTGACCAGTTCAAAAAATCCACGCCGGGCGTACTCGGCATAAGTCAATCCTGTAGTGGCCTGCACCACTGTTGACCCGCCGAAGAAATATCGCACCTGCACGGCCACGAACGCCAGGAAGAGCAAGTCGATCGCGCCCATCACCACTCCCGTTTCAATCGCGCCCAGGGAAACCGGCAGGAGGCGTTTCCCGGCATCAAGGCTCCGCTCCTTGCCAAAGAGCAATCCGCGCAGGTACCCGCCGGCGCAGTAAGTGATGAACACGATCAATACCACGTGGCTGGGGACGGCCCGCAGGAAGCGGAGGACAAAGCTGCGGAAAACCGCGTCGGCGCCCATGAAAAGCCCGCCAAAAAGCAGCAGAGGGGGAAGCGCCAAGGCCAAGCCTAACAGCACGGCCACTGTCTTTCGAATCTGGCCCTCGCCGAAAGCGCTAGTCCATTCACGGTCCTTAAGAAGTAGGGGAAACATTCCCAAAGCCGCATTGAGCCCTGCCAGCAGGCTGCCCAAAGCGTATTGCATCAAACTCGCCAAGCGCAGCCGCCCGCCACAAGCACGCAGCATGGCGAGCGACAGGGCGGTCAGCAGCGCCAGCAGGTTGAGCGCCTTCAACGGCGGAGATTCGTGCCAGAGGAAGGCCAGTGGGGAGAGCGCAATCGGCAGCAGAAGCCATAATCCCCCTCCGGCAAAAGTTTGGCGACTCGACCGGCCCAGGAAAAAGACGGCCACCGCGAGCAGGCTGCCCCAGAGCGCGAAGTTCACCCCCCACGGAAAGCATCGCAGGAGGGCATCGCCCAAAACTCCCAAGGTGACTGCGAAAGTTAGGG
The DNA here is from genome assembly GCA_050010335.1 of Terriglobia bacterium. GTDB lineage: Bacteria > Acidobacteriota > Terriglobia > UBA7540 > UBA7540 > Bog-366. Next base: position 4,644 of record JBEKLF010000092.1, on the reverse strand, counting down.
CCGAAAATTCCAACTTCGCGGTGGCATTCAAAGGTCAAACTCCTTTGCGGGAGGCTTTTCACCTCATCCGGCACAGGAATCACACGTTGATGACCTAACATAGCACCGAGCTTTCTTGCAGCTCGGCGCTAAGGCGTCTTCGAGGCGACCCACACGAGTATGCCGAGGGCCGGAACGACAAAGGGAAAAATTCCGTAGAACGTATCGCTCACGGAGTGGGAATGGCGGTCCACGGCGACAAAAACCTGAACGCAAAACACCGCGGGGAGCAGCACAGCGAACCATCCGGGCCACGCCACGGGCCGATAAATCCAACCCCATTCTCTGAACCACTGTCGTTGCACAGACCTGTCCTCCTCCCCGCCAACTTGGAACCGTGGAGATGCCCTCTATCCCACCGCCTGCCCGCATCCCAACCACTTCCGTAGGTAGGCCATCTGACCCACGTGGTAGGTTTCGTGAAGGGCAAGGAATGCGATCTGTCCACTGATCTTCCCGTCCAGGGTGATTCCCTTTGCAACCGGTTCTGCCAGCGCCTCGGAGGACGCATTGGCCAAAGACGGCGCCAGCCTCCCCGACACTTCATCCCAGGCCTGGACGAGTTCTTCCATTCCCGGGTACTTCTCGGCATCCATCAACTTGGCGCCGCGGGCGAACAGCCCTTCCCACGGAGCTGACCACTCTTGACCCAAGAGCTTGAGGACCTTGGCCCGATGAACGACCACGTGTCCCGCAATCCACAACATGTGGTTGGAGTCATCTCCCGGCCTTGCCAAGAACTTTTCCGTAGGGACCCCTTCGATCGTTTTCTTGAACAGGCCGGTGTTGGTTTTGAAAATACCCGCGATATTGAGAAAGTCTGTGCCCATAAACAATCCTCCTGATGATGTTGTAGCGGCGAGTTTACCTCGCCACATGGTGGCGTAAAGCCGCCTCTACATCGAACTGAACCACCACCCAGTGCTGCTTCTTTCACGACATGCCAAAAGCGGAAAACCGCATTCTACTCGTGAAGCAACAGCCCCCTGTTAGATGTTCAGAATGGGCCACAGATTCATCCCGGCATCAAACTGGCGCATGTACCGGGCTCAAAAAAACGCTGCCTTTCGAGGTCATTTCGCTACCGTTTCGGCCATCACGGCCGGGACTCTCCCGAAGCGGCGGTGGCGCGTGCCAAACTCCTGCATCGCGGCGTCGAGGTCGGCGGGGCCGAAGTCCGGCCACAGGCACGGAGTGAAATACAACTCGGCGTAAGCAATCTCCCAGAGCGGGCAATTGCTCAGGCGCTGCTCGCCGCCCGTCCGAATCAACAGGTCCACATCGGGTACCGGATCGCCGGCAGATTCCCCTTCCGCCAGCAGGCGAGTGAAGTTCTCGCGGGAGTCGTCGCTTGTTTGTTGAAATAGGCGCGCCGCGTGGAGGATCGCTTCCCGCCCGGAGTAATCGATGGCGAGCCGGACGTGCATTTGCCCTCCCGCCGCACTTGCCGACTCAACTTCCTCGATCGCCTGGCGCAGGCTAACGGGCAAGCGGTCGCGCCGCCCGATGACCGTCACCCGGACGCCGCAAGGGGCGAGGGCCAGGGCATCCACACTAAAGAAACCCTCGAAGGTGCGCATCAATTCCGCGACCTCGGTTTCCGGCCGGTCCCAGTTGTCAGTGGAGAAGGTGAAGAGCGTCAGCACGAGAATGCCGAGATCGAGGGCCGCCGCCACCGTGCGCCGGACCGCAGCTTTGCCGGCGCGGTGACCTTCCACGCGCGGCAGTCCGCGAGCCGTCGCCCAGCGCCCGCTGCCGTCCATAATGATCGCTACGTGCAGAGCCGATGGGTTGAGAGTTATCGAGTGGTTTCCATTGCCATGAGTCATCGTGTGCCCCCCGCCAGAACATGCATGTTCCCGCAATGTACTTTGCAACATAAAGTTAAAAGACAAAATTTTTTCCGCCGCGCCCCCTAGCGCCCGCGCATGGATTGAATGAGCGCTTCCATCTGATTCAGGTAACGTTCCAGCGCATGCCGTCCGGCGGGACTGAGGCGATAGACCGTTTTGGGCAACCGGCCCTCAAAGTACTTCTCGCACTCGATGTACTTCGCTTCCTCGAGTTTGCGCGCGTGGACGCTCAGGTTGCCGTCTGTGGTCGCGAGCAGTTTCTTCAGATCGTGGAAGCTGAGGGATTCGTTTGCCGCGAGCGCGCTGACGATTCCCAGGCGCATACGCTCGTGAATCAGGCGGTCGAGTTCCGCCGTGGCGGGCGCCTCTCCGCGCTCCGTTTGGGTAACGCGGGCGGTTCTTCGGGTCTCTAGCGGCCGCCGCCCGCTGAGGGGATTGAATCTAGCCACCGTACCTCCTTGCGATGATCGTTCCGAATAGAATGTGCAGTCCGCCAAACCCCGCGGCCATCACCGCGTTGGCCCAGGCAGCCGGGCAGAACATCGCCGCCACTCCCGCGAGCATAAAACACAGCCCCATCATGGGGACGACGCGGACAGAAAATGTTCCCGCGGACATCACTCCCACACCATAAAGAAGCAGCCAGACGCTGGGCAATAGGCGGCTCAAAGCCGTTGAGTAAATTGCGTAGGAGATCACTGCGCCCGCGAGCAGGGGTGGAAGCAGGCTGAGAAGGAATTGGCGGGCGGGTCGGGTGAATACGGGCGTGCCTACTCGCCGTGCCTTCCAGTAAATCCCCAGGGCGCCAAAGGCTAAAGCACACAACGCCGCGGCGAGCCAGGTGACGAGCCACGCCATGGAGCCGGTGGGGCGGGGAGCCACGCACGCGGTGGCAAGCGCCGTCACGCCCATCGCTACTCCACCCCATCCCGGGACGGCCGTGAAGGAGGCCGCGTTCTCCATCGTCTCGCGGATGAAGCGCAGGTCCTCGATGGCGTGCGCATGCAGCGGGGCAGGTCGAAGTCGACGAGAGCGAACGGGTCCGGCACAAGGCATGAGAGTGTGTATACTCCAGACAAAAAGCGTTGTCAAGTACTTTGTAATATAAAGTTACTGGACTGACTTTTCTCTTGTTTCCGGGGCACTAAATCGGTCTATCTTGTTCGTTTTCAATGACTCATCGGGATTTTTAGATAACTCTTTTGTTTTCATATATTCATCAGGAGCATCTTACATATGTCGTTCCCGGTTTGGTTTGTTTTCAGTAACATTCCGGCTTCGCACGTAGGAAAAAAAGAATTCAATTTGCGCACTCCACGGCCGAACGGCATTCGGCCAAGTGGATGGGGCATGCAAGCGGCTGCATATGTGTGCTTGACGGTGGTGGGCGGAAGAACAACCACAAGCGAGGGAAGAGGATTTACCGAGTGACATGGCAACGCCTGCTTTCAAGTTAATCCCCGTTGGATACCACGGCGATACTTCTGTCAAGTAAAATGCCGAGTACCAGAGCCTACTTCCGGCTCACCGCGAAGGCGCGGAAAAGGTGTCACGTATCAGGTGTCAGGGATCAGAGGCAGAAGAAAAGGGTAAGGGATGAAGGTTAAAGTGTAGCCGGCCCATACTTTATCCCTTACACTTTACCCTTTAGCCTTCTCTCCAGACCCTGACACCTGGCACCTCCTCCCTGCCTCTGTCGTAAAGATAGCAATTCCCCACCATTGGAGGAGAATCTGGATTTCTCCGAGTCCACGCGAGCCGCGCGAGGTGGCAATGAGATTCCCCAAAACGCTGACTTTCCTAATACTGACGATTGCGTTGGTCTCTGCCCTACCTGCATGGGCGCAACAGAAGCCCTTTACCCAGGAGCAGGTCGTAAGCATGGTGCGCGACGGATTCGGAGATGAGTCGGGCGCCAAACTGATCGAGCAGCGCGGGATTGATTTCGCCCCGTCTGAGGATTTTTACCAAACCCTCAAGGCCGCAGGCGCGAGCGAGTCATTTCTTAAGGCGCTGCGCGCCGCCAAGCCGCCCGAGCCCGTAAGCGCGAAGAAGCCGCTGAATCAGGTGCAGGTTTTCGCCTTGCTGGCGGGCGGGGTGCCGAGCCACCGAGTCGCCATGCTGGTCCAGGAACGCGGAATCGATTTTGAGCCCACGGATGACTACCTTCAGGAAGTCCGTTTGGCTGGCGGCGAGGAGGAACTAATTAGCGCGCTGAAGAGCGCAAAGGTGACGAAGCCCCCGACCGTTGATCCCGCGGCGCAGGCTCGGCAGGTCGAGGTTCGGCAACACGCGGCGCGCGGAGCAGAGCTCCAACGGAAACGGCAGTATGCGGAGGCTGAGCAGGAATATCGCGCGGCCTTGCTGCTGGACTTTCAGGACGCCGACCTCTATACGAGCCTTGCTGGCGTCCTGGGTCAACAGCAGAGGTGGGACGATGCGGCTTCCGCAGCACGCGAAGCGCTACGCTTAAACCCGAATAATGACCTGGCTCACGCCCTTCTCGGCGTCGCGCTTGGAGGCAAGGACGACTGGGATGGAATGGTCTCCGAAGAAAGGGAAGCGATACGCTTAAACCCCAACAATGACGGGGCGCACGGCGGCCTCGGCTTCGCGCTCGGACAGAAGGGCGACTTAGAGCTTATCCGTAAATAACAATTGTTTGCCGCCAACAAATCATGGCCGCGGCCAAGGCCAACAGCGCGACGTAGCCTTCCTTGGTCTTTTCAAAACTCACTAACAGCTTGCGAAA
>JBEKLF010000091.1:0-29018 GCA_050010335.1 Terriglobia bacterium | reverse complement strand
TTCCATCGTTCACCCTCCGGGTGTGGGTCTGGATTTCTTCGCAAAATCTCTATAACACACATCCCGTGAGGGTGAACGCCTTTTCTGCGGTCTCCCGCTCGTTTCAATCGCGATTCTTGGGTGTTACTTCCATTCGCACCAACAGAAGTCCTGCTCTCCGTGATCTCTGTGCCTCCGTGGTGAAGTCTTTTTGGGATACAATATTCTCGCTCCGATTTCCACGCGGCTTAAGACCTCAAATCCAACTTCTGGGGGCCAGAGAGGACTTGTTATGATTTCGCAAGCCAACATCCTGCCGACAACTCCCATGGGGGCAAATCTTGTAAACGGAGGCGGCGCGACGTTTCGTGTGTGGGCGCCGCGAGCAACTGCGGTTTACCTCAATGGCACGTTTGGAGGCACTCCGCAGACCGGCCAGACCGACGATTTGCTGATGGCGAAGGATTCCAACGGTTACTGGACGGGGTTCATACCCGACGCCCGGGACGGCGACCCGTACCATTTCTGGGTCGTGGGCGCGGGATCGAGTGGTTACAAACGCGATCCGTATGCGCGCGAATTGGCGGCGGATTCTCCCTTCCCAACCTGTAGCTGCCTCGTCCGGTCAGGGACCGCCTACCCCTGGCACGACTCGGCTTTTGTGACGCCGGACTTTTCCAACATGATCATCTATCAGTTGCATGTTGGAACCTACGCACCCCGAACCCCGGGCGTGGCATCGACCTTTCTCGACGTCATCGGGAAGATTGAGTACCTGGCGGCGCTCGGGGTCAACGTGCTTCAGCCGCTGCCGATCGATGAAATGGAAACCGATGTCTCAATGGGCTATAACGGCGCGGATTATTTCTCGCCAGACTTTCCCTATGTGATGTCTGACCCCGCAGTTCTCGCCGGGTACCTCTCGACCATCAACACCCTTCTCGCAAGCAAGGGCATGGCGCCCATGGGAATCCAGGACATCGCTTCCGGGCCCGCGCAACTAAAGGTTATGGTGGACCTGTGCCACCTTTACGGCATCGCGGTGGCCTTCGACGTGGTGTACAACCACGCGGGCGGATTTATGGGCGACGATCAAAGCCTCTATTTTTGGGATCGCGCTGCCGACACCAGCGATAACAACCAAAGTCTCTACTTCACCAACATGGGCCTCGCGGGCGGCCTCTCCTTCGCCCTTTGGAATAACGATGTTCGCCAGTTCATCATCAATAGCGCGCAATTCTATATCGATGAATTCCACGTCGATGGGTTCCGCTACGACGAAATCAGCGCTCTCCTTGCGATGAACGAAGATTCCGGCTGGAGTTTTTGCTGCGACCTCACCAGCACGCTTCGGTACGTCAAGCCGCGGCTGCTGCAAAATGCCGAGTATTGGCCTTACGAATTCCAGAACTATCCGCGACCGGCTCCCTTGGTCGTCACACCCACCGCGAGCGGCGGCACGGGCTTTGACGTGGTTCAACACGATGGAATGCGGAGCGCCGTCCGCACCGCCGTTCAGCAAGCGTCTTACGGGCAGAGCGCTGCGGTCGATTTTGACTCGATCGCCGCAAATCTCTACCCCCAGGGGTTTGCGCATGGGTGGCAGGCGGTCCCATGTGTTGAGAACCACGATCTCGTGGCGGTGGGGCGAGACCTGCGTATTCCCGCGCTGGCCGACGGCTCGAATTCGCGTTCGTGGTACGCCCGCAGCCGCTCGCGCTTCGCCACCGGACTGCTGCTGACGGCGCCGGGAATCCCCCAGATCTTCATGGGGCAGGAATTTCTGGAAGACCAGCAATGGAGCTGCGATCCCACCGCGACAGGTAATCTTATCGATTGGGGCGGCATCAATAGCGGCTCTGACACATCCCTGGGGGATCATCTGCGCTTCACGCAGGATCTGATCCGGCTCAGATGGAATCAACCCGCTTTGCGCGGCGACAATGTCAACGCCTTTCACGTCCACGACCAGAACCGCGTCATTGCGTTTCACCGTTGGCTGGACACTGGGAATGACGTCATTGTAGTTGCCACTCTCGCCGAAACCACCTGGTACAACTACGCGATTGGATTCCCTTTCTCCGGGCGGTGGGTGGAGGTCTTCAACAGCGACGTCTATGACCACTGGGTCAATCCCATGGTCGCGGGCAATGGAGGAGGAATTTGGGCGTCGGGAGGGCCGCTACACGGCTTCAGCGCCTCGGCGAATGTCGTGATTCCCGCTAATGGGATGGTAGTGTTTGCCCGCGACTCGGGAGATTGACTTCACTGCACGGCTTCGGCGGCGTAGATGTGGACAATCGGAAAATGGGTCGATAAACTTGACTTATTCTGAATACGTTTCGTTACAACTTCTGATTTTGCAAGCTGACGACGAGGCAGTGACGCAGTTTGATGTTGCGGTTTGATGATGTAGCGGCGAGTTTACCCGTCACCTGACGGACCATATGGCGGCGTAAAGCCGCCTCTGCATCAAACTGCAGTACTACCACCGACGAGGCTGAGTTGACGATGCTCACAAGCGAACAAGTGAGCGCACTGGTCCAGTGGAAGAACCTGCTCGCGGAGGCGGGACTCGACCGAGTGTTGGTCCGCGATGCGGGGAGTGAACCCCGGCAGGTTGCCGAGAAGTTCCAGGTTTTGATGCGCCTGTTCGGCGAGGGCCAGGAAGTGGAAAGGCGCGACGTCGAAGCGTGCGTGCCGGACGAAGTGCTCTCGACGCTCGAAGCCCTGGGCCTGGTAAATCGGGTTGGGGAGAAGGTCGCGCCTGCGTACCGGCTGGTGTTCCACGTGGGGCTGTGGCTGTTCTGCGAAAAGGTGTCGCGCTCGGCTAAGTTCTACTACGGAAATGACTCGATTGAGCTCAGCCGCGTGCTGGAAGGGGCGGGGGGGAGAGTGCTGGATCTGTGTTCCGGCGTCGGGACGCAGGCCTTGGTGTGCGCCCGGACCGCCGCACATGTTACGGCGGTTGAGATCGAGCCGCTCGCCGCGAAGCTGTTCTGGGTGAACGCCGCCATGAATGAGCTGTCGGACAAAGTGGAATTGATCAACGGGGATCTTCTTGAGCCGGTGGCAGGGCGAAGCTTCGACGTGATCTCCTGCAATCCCCCGTTCATGCCGGCGGCTCCGGGTGTGCGGCTTCCGAGGTTCGCGGACGGCGGAGGCGACGGGCTGGGGATTGTGCGCCGCTTGATGGCCGGGCTGTCCGAAGCCCTCGCCCCGGGCGGCCGGTGTGAGGTGGTGGGCGCGGTTTTGGGGAATCGCGAAGGCCCGGATTTAGCCGAGTTCAAAAGGATGGCGGCTGATTCGAGCCTCGCGATTATTATCGACTGCATTACCCGTGAGGAACTCGAAGGGGGAACCATGAGGAAGCTCGTCGGGATCGCCATGGAAGGCGGCAGCGAGAAAGACGTCGAAGGGGCGTTTCGAAAACACTTCGCGAGCCTTGGCGCCACGCACCTATACTGCTTCTTGCTGCATGCTTCGCCAGCGCCGAGTCCAATGGTTTGTGCGTCGTATTTCGATGGTCAAAACACTGCTTTTCGGATGGTGCCCTTTCCCTAAGCCTGCTTATATCGACCTTACCGCAGTATTCAAACCCGTATGCACGTTGGTGTGACTGCGAAAGCGGGCGACCGCTTATTGCTGTCGATTCAACGCGATTGAAAAAGGCTGGCGACCACCCTGCCATCGATACTCACAGCGAGATCGATATGTCCATTGCGCTGAAGCTGAGCAATGTGAGCTTTGGCATTGGGAAGGGAGAAACCAAACCTTGTGACCAGGTCAGACCATGCTTGCCCGGTATCTTTCGCCCGCACAGGACTGGAATTTCCAGCGCCGCCAATACTCGGCGTGAATACCATTTGAACGCTCCGGTCCTGGAGTAAGGAAAGAGTCAACCTGCCTTCCATAAGTACCCTCCTATACGATTTTCCCGATTGCGGATACGAAGGTGCGTGCAAATTGGCGCCGAAAGAAGGATCCACCTCAACCGCCGGGATCTCACAAAAGGTTGTTAAAGTGTCTCCCTGAATGCACCTTGGTACTCTACACAGCTTGTCGAGCCATTTCCGACTTGCGCTCTGGCCACCGAGCTCGGGCTTTGGCAGGCCCGCAGTCCTATTCTGAGCAGGCGGAGGCCAGAGCGCGAATATTCGAAGCCGACCCATCTTCCGGGACAAAGGTCATGTTGCCGGAAGATGTGCGAACGTGGAATCCCTTTTCCCAAAAAGCGACGCGGAGATTCTTTTTGACCTCAACCTCTGAGCACGCGAAGTCGAAGCTATGGACCTGCCCGTCCACGGCGGTCTCGCCGACGTATTTTAGGCGCCCGGCAACAACACTCAGCGTGCCGCGGCAATACGATCCTTTGTCGCCGGTCCCTCTGCCGGAGTGCATGTGGTAGACGCGGAAACTGAGGACGGCGGCTGGAACCTGGCTTGCGCGCCGTGACTCCTCTTCCGCCTTCTCGGTACGGGCGAGATCAGCTTCTAAATCCGCGACGGACTTCTCCCCCGGCAGCAGTTGCGCCAGCACGTCGGCGAGTCGATGCGCGGTCGGGAAGTCCTTGCTCAAAATCGCCTGGCGGACCTTGAACTCTCCACCCTTGATGCTGTTTTCGAGAATCGTCCGTGTGTACTCGCTCGAGGGATCGAGCGCCAGCGCCTGCTGCGAATAAGCGATCGCGTTTGCGTCCCGAGGCTCAGCATAGTTTCCCTTGGCGCAGGCCTCGAGAGCGAGATTCTGAAGATTGACAAGCTGCGCAGCCTTGGGATCCGGGGCGGGCGCAGCCGCCGCCGGCTTCGCCGCGGTGACGGCCTTCACGCGGCGGGGTTTCCTGGCGGGAGCAGGCACTTGTGGTTTTTCTTCGGGCAGCTCGGAAGCCGGAGGGGTAGTGTCGACAGGCCCCAAGGCTGGAGTTGCTATCACCGCCGAGGGCGCGGGGCTTTGTACCTGCGGCGCCGCCACATTCCCAACTCGAGCGCTCTGCGCCTTCGGATGGAATAGATGCCAGCCTGCCATTATACAAATGGCCAGCAGCAAGCCGGCGATTCCACCGACAAGAACAAAGGGGAAGGGCTTTTTCGGTTGCGCAGGGAATACTGCCTCCCCGACTACGGGCAGAATGAGCGGCGCAGAAACGGTCGGGGCTGTTGCGGGAACCGGTCCGGCAATTTCGCATAGTGCGGCATTCTGGCGCAACAATGCGGCCACGGTTTTCCCCAACTGGCCAACGACAACGGTTGGGGCTTCAACAGCCGAAGCCTTGGGCGCGAACGCATGGGCCGAAAGTTCCTGGGCGGGCGAGGGCGGTGATGGCGGCATGTTCGTGGCGGCCCTGCCTGGCTTTCCGTCCAGCGATCTTAACTGGTGTGCCCGGGGGGGAGGTGGGATGTTGGGTGAGAGCGTCCTCGAGGCCTTCTCCTCGGCGCGAGGAAGTACGGAAGGCGAGGGCGCGTATGACAGCGTGGGCGGGGACGAGGGTGCCTTCGCAGCAGCAGACCCGGTGACACTCGCAGCGGAAGGCACGGTAATGGGGAAGGGCTTTTTCGGTTGTGCAGGGGAAGTTTCCTCCCCGCGCACGGGCACACTCAATGGTACAGAAACGATCGGGTTTGTTCCGGGCAGCGGCCCGGCAATTTTGCGTGGTGCGGCAGTCTGGGGCAAAGGTGCAACCACGGTTTTCGGGAGCTGACCGACGGTGACTTTTGGGGGTTCAATAGCCAGAGCCTTCGGCGCGAATGCCGGGGCGGAAGTTGCCTGGGCGGGCGCAGGCGCGGGCAAGGTCGTGGCGGGTTTGCTTGGCTTCCCGCCCGGCGATCTTGGCTGGACCGGCCGGGGCGGAGGCGCGATGTTCAGTGGTCGCGCCCTCAAGGCTTTTTCCGCGGGACGAGGAGGCACGGTCGGCAAGGGCGCGGGTGACATCGCCACTGGCGACGAGGTTACCTTCGCAGCAGGCGGCCCGGTGAGACTTGCAACGGAAAGTACAGGTGGTGAACTCTCCTTGGAAACAACCGGAGGAGCAGCCGGTGCGGGTTTAAGCCATCGGGAAGGCGCGGCCTCACTGACGGGAGCTCCGCACTGCTCACAGAATTCCCCGCTGAGATCGAGCGGGCCTTTGCAGAAGCGGCAGGTCGGCTCATCGGCCGCGTGGGGTGTAAATCGTGGTATTTTTTCCGTGCCCGCCAACCCGAACTCGGAAGGCGTTGCATCTGCTTCGAGACGCGGCGAAACCAGCTCTCCTTCTCCAACTTGGGTTCCGCATTGATAACAGAACGAACTCCCCTCGGGTAGCTGTAACCCGCACTGAGGGCAACAGGACATGCTGGCCAGTCCGCGTTCCATCGAGTTTGCCTGTCTGCCCATAGGTACAGACCGCTTCCCCTCTATGTGTCAGCCCCGAACTGATGCGTCTTTCATTGTGGCCACCCCGCAAGCCATTGCGATAATCCGGAACCAGGGATGTAGGAGCAATTACAAAACTACCTTTCCTTTCTACATATGTCTACAGTACCAAGGTGCTGCCTTGGCGATTATACTTTCTCTAGGCAATACAATATATTGTGGTGAAGTTGGGCATGTATCCCAGTAATACGGAATCAGCCTGCTTCATGAGGAAACATTGTCAACGCATCTCACGTCCACGATCAGAACCGCGGACAAGTTGAGGGGATGCGGCTTACCGCGCGGGGTTACGGGGAATCCATCCGGGGCTTCCGATGTCGGGCGGCATTCGCCAGCACCTAATGCCTAAGGGTTACTCGTGGTCTGCTACCTTCAGCTTCGAGAGGAGTGCCGCGCCTCCGGTGTAGTAAAGTGTTGTCGAGGCAGGTCGAAGCGTCACGCGGAATTCGCTTGCATCCCGCGCCACCACACTCCGTCCAAACAGGTCGTATACTTCCTCCACATGACGCGGAAGGCGGAAGGTTCGATCACCACCGGCGACCGTGTGAATCGCCAGAAGATCCCGTGCCGCGTACAAGACGTCGCCATCACGGTTGTACAAATGAACCCCGGCGAAGCCCGCGATGCCACGCAACACGGGAGCAGGCAGATTGGGAGCGGCAACGTAAATCGAAGTCCATTGCGGAAAGCTCTTGACGCCCATGCCAGGCTTGCAGTTCCCCTTGGAAAACACGACCTGCCCGAGCACCCGTGCCTCCGGGTCATCAAGGTAGAAGATCGGACTCAGTTTGTTGTTGGTTCCCCAAGAAAGGTCCTGCGGGAGGCCGGCTGTGATGGGGTGGGTGAAATCGACGATATGCAGAAGCGGTCCCCAGGGTTGGTTCCCCATAGCAAACTTGAATCCCGTTAGATCCCGCATATGTTCCACGGAAGGCCCATCTTCAAGATATCCGGGCGCATAAATCCACAACGCCACGCGACCATCCTTGCGCAGTTCAGAATTCAAGGCCTCCCGCCGGCTTCGGCCCAGGTGCACAGGATTGAGGAAAACATAGAGTTTATAGGGCTTCAAACGCCCTTCGATGAAATCCTGCAACAAGTAAACGTCAAAAGGCGCGCCGGTTCTCGGCAGACCCCAAAGCCGCTGTTGAAAAATCAAAGGGAGATCCAGGTTGATTCGTTGGGATTCATAAAGGAAACTTTCGTCATCCAACAGAACGGCGATTTCAGCGCCGGGTGTGCGATCCGTTTGAACGAGAAAGTCGCCAAGTTCCCGAAAGCTGAGGAGCCAGGGGGCAAACGCCGGTTCCCGGGCGGGATCGATGGATTCCAACAGCCACCACATGCCCTGACCATGGGTGACGACCTGGGAGAAGTTGCGTTGCAAGATGGCGACACTTTCGGAAAGTGAATTGACGTGGCCGAAGTTGGGGTCACGGTTGATATGCGTTCGTGTATCGTCTTCAATGATGCAGAGCTTGCCATGCAGATGGACCGACTCGGCGGGTTGCATCGCGGGTGCGTCACCCCCGATGCCACGAAACCCGTAGCTATAAGGCCCCACCAGGAAGTCCACGTAAGGCGATGCAAGAACCCGCCTCAGTCCCAAATGACCGCTGCGCTGATAGGTGGAGTAATCACTTTCCGGCCTCTCGTCGAAGAACCCGCCATTCCACGTCATGTCCATCAAGTAGCCATAGAAGGCGCCTGCCAACTTCGTCCCTTGCGTCGCCTCCTTCACGGTTCGGCAGAAATCGATGACGAGGTCAGCGCTCAGATCCGCAAGGCTTTGGTAGTAGTCGATGACGTTGCGTTCGCGGGCCGCATCGCGGAATGAGTAGAGCCGGGCCTGAAGTTGTTCGACCGCAGAGGGAACCTCCGCCCCCTCGAATGTGATCCCGGGATCATGCCAAGAGGCTCGGAGCTCTGCGAGGTCATCGTTATAATTGTGACGGAGCCAGGAGCGGAAATGCCGCCCCATCGGCTCGCCATAGTCGCTGCAAAGGGAGTACATGGAAGTCTCGCCCTTCACCCATTCTCCCGTGTGTCCGGCGCCGGGCTGAAAGGCCGTGATCCGATTGATGAGGCCGGTGCGGTTGAGATGGGCAACGAAGGCCCGGAGGAATTCGTTCACTTGCTTCCGCCACACTTCCGAAGCGAAGGACTGGCCAACCGGCCTGCCATCTGACGCAATCTCGCACTCCCCCGGGTAAGCCTTCATCCACCAGTCGCCCGGCTGGAATTCGAAGTGCAGACGGAGATGAAAGCGAGCCTGCGGGTCAACGTCGATAATCCTCCCGTAGCGGGCTTCCACCGTGGAGAAATCGAAGGGGTCGGACCTCCCCACCCTGGGTTCAACCCACTCGAAATCTTTCCCCGCGTCGAAGGAATAAATGTGAATCCCTGCCTTGGCCACAGCTCGGGCGTGTTCGCTATCCCGCCAACCTTCTATCGTGGGAGTGCTGACCCAGCACATCCCCGCGAAGACCGGCTCACCGTTGAGGAAAAGTGTCGGGGTTCCGTTATGGGACCTAACCTGGGCCACAAGACGGCTGTTCTGCATATCCGTCGTGTTCCCCGAACCCTCCGGGCCCATGCCAACAAGTTCTGTTATTCCGGCAATCGATAGTGGAAGCACCTTCAAAACATCGCGTCTCTGCATGGAAGATACTCCTGGTCCGTCGGGCGGGCGAACATCCAATCACATCGGGAATCACTGCCGCATATTCATTCCTCGACAGCTTGATTCCGGAGACCCGTAAAAGCCGCCGGGACTCTATCACCACGATCATAGGTGGGCAAGATGACTCCGCGGTTTTGGCATTGCTGACGAGGTCGACTAGGGCGAGGTGCCTCTGGGGAGCGTGCAAACACCTCCAGAGATCAAAACGAGCCTGAAGAACCTCGGGGGTCACCCCAAATCGGCCATCCCGGAGCCGACTAAAGGGCCGGGGGAAAAACTCGTGGTCTTTCCGCAGTCTGTGAAGCCCCCCTTCAAGCAACCTCCTATGAGCGCCAGAGGGCAATAAGAGAGCAGGATTAGGCGGCATCGTCCAGGAGGAACGCTTCGCGCTCCGCAGCCTGCCGTTCTCGATCCTTATAGCGCGAATCGTCGGGCTCGGTGTCGGGAATGCCGAAAGGGGCGTGCAGCGCCAGCAAGTGCGATGGCTGATGTGATTGAAAAAGCTCCCCTTCCGATTCCAGGAGCTCGTGATAATGGCACATGGTTTGCCCTTCCAAGGGGGCGGGGAAGACGCAGCCTTTAACCGGGCACCTCGCCGACTGCCTGGGGGCCGGAGGGGTGGAGGCCGGTTTAGCCGGCAAGGGAACCGCAGATGGGGTTGACTCCCCGGGGGTAGCAGGGGCGGGTGCCAGGCATCTCTGGGTGGCAAGGGCGCCGCAGGGCTCGGAGGAGGGGGGTAGAATTTTAGCCAGTGGAGGTAATGGAAATATAACATTAGACATGTAGTTAGTCCTCTTCTTGGATCGCGCGATTGAGATCGGAATGGTGGGAATAGTCTCCTCGTCGCCGGTGTGCCCGTGCTTCCCAGGCCGGAGAAGACGCGACGGGCACTGGGCTACAGGACGGAAGAAGGCGCCCCGCCCGGCCAGACCTGGCGCCCGGAGGGGAGGCGGGGAGCCCTGAGGACTCTTTGCGAAAAAAAATAGATTTGTGGTTCCCCCGGATTTGCAGGACGTGGTATGATAGGCGGCGTCAAACGGGAAATTTGGCGAGTACCCTAGCCGAGAAACTGCCCGAAGAGAGTAGCCCACGCGTATGAAAGGCCTGTTCGGATTGGGATCAGTAGCGCAAGCGGGGGGCAAAACCGCGAGGGAGCCCCATCCCGGTAAGGCGCTAAGCCGTCTCAAACCGATCACATCTTGGGAGCCGCAGACATTGGGTCCTGCGGACATCGTGGAGGCTCGGGCAGACGGAGAGTTCAGAAACGGCCCTCGGACTATTATATCTATAGTACCGTACACGTTAAGTTACCCTTTCAAAAACGGCTTCCTCCGATCAACGGATCGGAGGGGAGAGGCGCTCACTCGAGGGGGGCGAGCGCCGGCAGGGCGGAGGCTGAACCGGGGAGGACCCTCGGCCCGCCCCCCCGAGCACACCGGAAAACTGCAGCCTGGAATTCGAATTTGTCAAAGACTTCTCAAAAGTGAGGTGCTTCAAAATGGACAACATGACGCCAGCGAAAGTCATTCGCAGAGTTCGAAAGCGCATCGAGGTAAGCCAAGAGGGCTTGGCTCGGTTGCTGAATGCCACCAAAGGAGCGGTCCAGCACTGGGAAAGGGGACGCAATAATCCCGACCTGGCACGGCTCAATGCCCTGCGGCAGCTTTGCCCAGCGGGAGCGGAGCGGAAAGATCTGGATACGCTCATTAAAAATACCCAGTCGCGGCTTGCGCCTTTGCCCGATATCAAACCCGGGGAACTCGGGAAGTCGGGAGACGCCGGGGCGACAGTAGGAATCCCTGGTGGAAGCTTCATCTATCTTCGCCGCGAGAACCACAAATTGCAGCGTCAAGTGACACGCCTGGAATCATTGGTTCAGCGCCGGACCGAGCAACTACGAATCCTTGAGGATCTTGCGACCGAACTTCAGCGCGAGATGGCCAAGCTCAAGGCGAGCCAGGAAGTTGCTCCCGCGGCTGTGCCCAGCGCAGTTCCGACTACACAAGGATAACCTCCCTCGATGGGAGGAAATTCCGGAGATTGCCCAAAGTTCTACCCTCGCCGCGCCTATGGTGAAGTGTGCACCGGGGCCAAAGGGTTTGACTTTTGCCCATCGCGAGCAAATGTGCATGCCCATCCTCCATGTGTGCAGCCGCCCACTCGAAGGCCTTCCCGTCGGGAAGGCCTTTAACTCCAGCCCGATAGTTGTCACTAGATCTGTCGTAGGCAGCCCCCTCCGGGAACGTTATCGCAGTGGGTGGAACCTATAAGACTCACTCCCTGGAAGAGGAACCTATGCTGATGGGGGCGAGGTGCAGCGATCCCTGGAGTTTCGCCTGCACGGGCAAGGGCGCGGTGTCCTTGGGAAACTAAATGCTAGGATTTCCGCAGTTGCATCACCCGAACGGACAGCATAATGGGAGGGGCACTCGTGTCCTTCTCCCGTGCCA
This sequence comes from Terriglobia bacterium, assembly GCA_050010335.1. Lineage (GTDB taxonomy): Bacteria > Acidobacteriota > Terriglobia > UBA7540 > UBA7540 > Bog-366. Next base: position 17,498 of record JBEKLF010000091.1, on the reverse strand, counting down.
GCATTCCCAGAAATGCGATGGCTTGATTTAATAGGGTGTGAGCATCTTCGCGCGCACGCAACTCCAACAAAATTCCAAAGGCTTGCCTTGCCAATTTTTGCGTAATCCTGGGCGCATCTTTCATAATTACCCTTCCCCCTCTCTCCGAATTGATTTTAGAACCCCGAGGGAGATAGAGAGCAATTTCAAGTCCCCAAACCTGAAACTGATCTGAAACCCCTTCACCTCTTGCGCCCGCAGGATGGTTCTGGCCCAGGGCCTGCCGGTCGGAGGATAACCTCATTGTCTGCTGTCGTTTTAGGTGATAAATAGTTTGGCAGTGGACAATCTTGTTACGGTATCAATGTTGTAAGAGCCTACCTAGGTCATCGTGTGGCCACTGACAATTTGTCGGTGTTGACGAAAATGGGCACCTGGCGATGACAATTCTAGTCCCTCCAGGCAGCGGCCTCGCCTACGAACGACTCCACGGCAAGCCGACCAGGGCACGTGGATAGCACCGGCGGCTGCCGGCCCCCAAGCCAAGAAGGGCTTCGCCGCCTAGTAGAATGTAGTACAATCCCGTCCCAGGGCAATCACGCAGACAATTCCCGACTACCGGAGGGCCAATGCCAAACCCTAATGACGCCGCACGATCAGGAAACGCCGCCGCGCGAAGCGAAAAGTTAGTAGAAAGCGCCGCAGCCACAGTAGGAACCAAGAGGAGTTGGTCGGAATGGTTCGGCGCGGCCAGCACCACTTGGCTCGGCGGCGCGACCACCGCCTACCTCGCCGATATGGCCGCCGGAGCCGCCCGGGACAAAGCCACGACTATGGCGGCGGCAGCCTTGGGAACAACCCTTGCCGCCATCACCGGCTTCTGGGCCGTGGCCGTGGCCGGCCCGGTTGTGGTCGAAATTATCGGTAAGAGGCTTGAGGATATGGCTAAAGAGGCGGCCCCCAAAGCCCTCGAGAAGGGCCGCGAAGTGGCCGGGCGGGCGGTATACGGCGGCACGAACCCGGACCTGGTGCTCAACCGGCCCATCAAAGCTGGCGAAGAGACTCACACGCTCGAGAATACCCTCAACAACATCAAGGACAACTCCGCGCTCATCCAGGACCTGCTGAACAAGCTGTCGGGCAAGGCCGGCAAGGCATGGTTTTGCGACGACGTCTACCAGATCGCCGCGCTTGCCAGTAAACTGAACACCACCAAAGCCGCCCTGGCCTGGGATATGGCTTTGCTGCGCGAGTTCCTGAAGCAACTGGAGGACGACCTGTCACACATTGACGATGTCGCCATTCAAAAGCAGGTGGTCAAGCTCTCCGAAGCCGTGTGCGAAGCCGCCGACGGCCGGCACTGGGACAATACCTGGACCGCCGCCACAGTCAAACGCATGCTGCGCTGTAGCAAAGAGCACTGCTACGGACCCAAGTAGGTGTCACCCGAACGGGGAGTGCAGTGCCGCGAGTAATGGATACTTCTACGTGTTTCATGATCCTTGCGTGCCGGCGTTCGCATTTACATTTGGGTGATGACGGACGGCGGAGGTGCCTATGTTTGGATCGAAAGGAAGAAATGATGGCGAGCCTCGCACCGTTGGGCGCAGAGGGTTTCTCGTGGCGGCTGGCGCGGCGTTAGCCGGGCTTGCCGCGTGGAGTAATGAGCAAGTCGAATCCGCTCCCGTCGAAGCCGCGCCCAAGGGGCCGCCGAAGCACGTGAAGATTGTTGAGTTCACCGATGGGGGCGAACGGACGGGAGTGGTGGTGGTTCCCATGATCCAAAAAACCGAGGCCGAATGGAAAGAGCAATTGTCTCCTGCTTCCTTTGAGGTGACCCGGCACGCCGGAACCGAGCGCCCCTTCACGGGAGAAAACCTGAACGTGCACGAAAAGGGGGTGTTCCGCTGCATCTGTTGTGAAACGGCACTCTTCAGTTCGGAAACGAAATTCGAGTCCGGCACCGGTTGGCCCAGCTTCTGGGCGCCGATTGCCAAGGAAAACGTCGTCGAGTCAACCGACATCAGCTTGGGGATGACGCGGACGGCCGTATCGTGCCGCAGGTGCGCAGCTCATCTTGGGCACGTTTTCGACGATGGTCCAAAGCCTACCGGCTTGCGCTATTGCATGAACTCGGTGGCATTGCGGTTCGCAAAAGCAGCCTGAGGCTCGGCTGACCCCGGGCGCGAGCAGAACCTCGGACACCCGCGCATATCCCCTCCGGAAAGGTATGAACGATGAAGCTGCGAATTCGCGGCAATTCGCTTCGCCTGCGCCTGGGCGAAAGTGAAGTTGCCCAGTTGGTGAAGAGCGGTCGTATTTCTGAATCAATTCGGTTTTCCGCATCACCCGAAAGCCACTTGACGTACTCGGTGGCCACCTCCCCTGACATAAAGGAAATCACCGCCCGCCTCGCCGACGGCGAAATTAAGGTTACCGTGCCGGAGGAACTAGGTCACAAGTGGGCGAACTCCGAGCAAGTCGGAATAGAACATTCGCAACAGATCAATAGCGCCTCAAGCCTATCGATACTGATCGAAAAGGATTTTCGATGTCTCGAGCCGCGCCCCGGCGAAGATCAGTCCGATGCCTTCACCAACCCCGCCCAGGGAAAATCCTGCAACCCTTCTTAAACAGCCTGTGAAATGGCCTCAATTCGCGATGTGAGCGCCTCTGTCTGCGGGGGGGTACCCCGACATAGCCGCCCGCTGCGCGAGATAGCTGTCGGCTTGCTTACAATTTTGGAGTTAAGCGGGCATGCCCTAACCAGTGGCATTCTTCGCGGGTAGTCCAATGACAGATTCCGTAATCCTACAGGGGCTTAGCGCACTTGTCGGGGTAGGCCGTTATCGCCAAGAATCGAGGCTCGCTCTCTTTGGTGAGCCTCCATTGAGCGGAATAGGCATTTTCGGCCAGGGTTGTTAGGTGTTGGGGACTATGACATGCATATGATGGTGACGACACGCGCGAGTAACGCGCTCCCCTACCCTAGCTGCCCCCTGACTGTGCGGGCGGCACACCATTGTACTCAGGCTCTGGAGCGGCGAAATTGAGCTTCTTGACGATCGCCAGAGCTTCTTCCAAGTCCCGCTTAAACCTGTCCATCTCATCCGGTGCGAAGGTAAGTTTCTGGGCGTAAAGTCCAACCACATCATCCAATTGCGGGGCAGGCCCAAGGCTGTGGAGGAGGGCTTCAACCGACATCTCCGTTATTCCGAGAATACTTTTAATAGCATCGCTTTCTAAGAGCTTTGCGCGGAGTTCGCGTTGGTTCCTTAGCAGGAGGCGTTCCTTACGAACCGCGTCTGTGTCGGTGTTTCCCGCCATGCGCGCCATGACCAAATCAAGTTGGTCCGTCAGAGTTGCCACAACTGCGTCCAGTCGCGCCACCTGAGCTTCCAAACGACCAAGCCGTCGCCCCTCAGCAGCCTCGTGAAAGAGCTTCGCAAAGACGCCTGCCCACTGTGCACGGAGCCATACCGCAATTTCGGAGGAATGTTCGAACTGTCGGATCGACTTGTTTTTGAAGACCCGAATTTCGTCAATAAACGCGAATACCTGCCGGTCCACAGTATGGGCAAAGCTGAAGTCGATCGCCTTCCGGTTGCGATCAAAGTTCTCCCAGTCGTGCCAAACTGCATTCTCTATGAAAACCCATATGGGTATTTCGCGTTCAGCTGCGGTTCGAAATTCGCTACGGGTGACGCTGTCGTAAATCATCGAACCCCCTGCGGGTAGGGCTCCGGGTCCAGGCGAGCCATACCGCCCCCCGATGATCAAGACGACCATGTCCGCGTTTTGAATCTCGATACGGCAAGACTCCTCCACGTCGGTGCCGGGGATAATTGGTACGGCACCACGCTCGTGGAGCACCGGCAGAAAACCCAAGGACGTTATGAACTGCTCAAGTGACGCCCGGACTTCTCTGAGGTCATAGTACGTGGAGCTCACAAAAACTCTAGGACCAGGCACGGGTTTTCACCCTCATAGACATTGAATCGGAAAGTGATCTAAGTCGCATAAGGACGAAGCGCCGTCGCCCACATCAGCCATCGAGTAGGGCCTCTGGCATTGCGGACAGTAACAGTCAGCCGGCGGCTGGTGGAAGCGGTCGTACTCATCGGAGTAGATGGTAGCTACATGAGCCAAGCCTCGGACAGTGCCGAGGTAGAGAAAACGAGCCCGCTGCTTTTCAAAGTAGGTGCGCAGCCATTGCGATGCCCACGAAAAGTAAAGCGGTCGGCAATCCGGCTCTCCGTTGGAAAGTTTGCATATCAATGGATAAAGATGGAGATTCTCAATGGCGGTCCCGTCATCTGCAACGATCACGTCAAATGCACGGAGCAACTTGAAGCGGTTGTTATCCACGACGGCGAAGAAACCCCTACGCTGCTCTCGGGGGGTGCTACGTAGCAAGTCCTTCGCAAACCGCGCCCTGGCTCTGGAATTCACCACGGGTAGGTACATCTCGAGAACTGAAGGATGAAATGTAGACATAGATCCTCTTATACCAAATGATTTGCCAATTGAAAAGAAAATTAATGCCAAAACCAAACGTGCGCCCCGTCGCCTCTAGCCTGTGTAGCTTCTGGCCGGGCAAAATTGGACCTCGCAGGAGGCTGCGCAACGGTTCGCCTGGGATCTATCCGTCCATGATCATATCTAGGGCACCCCAAGGGCTCTCGGCTCTCGATCATTTGCGCCGTTAGACCTCCCCGTCAAAGTGCGCCCAGAGCAGCCCGTTAGAAGGCGGCAGTCACGGTCAGTCTTCGGGCACCCCCCGGAAAGGGTGAGGGATCGACTTCTCGGGCTCTTTGCTAGCATTCTTCAGATAGTCGGTAACGTACTTCCGAAGCGTCGCCGCCCACTCAGGCTCTCGTGTGTCGTATATGATGACCCTGAGGTGTCGAAGATCAAACGGAACGTCCTCAACCCTTGCCGAGGAAAAGATGACAGGCTTTCGGGCAGCGTGGGCTAGGCCGAGCTCATAGAAAACGTTCGGATTCTTGTCTGTCAGGTCCGCGAGGAGGACTTTCGCTTTTGAGATTTGATCCCACACCTGTTCCATTACACTGCCGGTTGTGAACAGTTCATCGGCACGAACCGGTTCATACCCCGCCTCCTTTATAGCTGGCACATATATTTCTTGGTAGTACTTGTCGGACCATGAGCCGAACGGCATCATCACAAAACACGTATCTAGGAACTCCCGGACTCTAGGCTCTCGCGGGACAGTACGCACGAGCCCGGCACCCTCGGTGGGCTCGCCCTCCGGCGCGGCAGGCCCGGCAAGCGCGGCCTCTCCGACTGCGGCGGGTCCTGCATTGAAAGCGCGCAAGAACTTAAGATTGGCAAGGAATATCTCAGCGAAGCGATCGACCCTGTCACGCGGAATCTTAAAGTCACGGGTGAGTGTATTGGTGAAGAACTCATCTTCAGGGATTCGTTTCCCCCCATAGAATCTTTCAACCTCACCGAACTCCGGAACCTTGTGAAAGGCGGCGAACAATGCTTCTTGTCGTTGCTGGGGGGAGCTCGGAGCGACTATGTCCTGCCCGAGTTTTTCAACGCTGATTTTTGCAGTTTTCCCCGACCCGGTAACCAGTCCGTACAAGTTCGCCGACCTCACTAGGTCCAGGAACCGCCAATCACTTGACTGACGGTACCCGAGAGCTTTCGCGAGATCACCTGCGTGCATCGGATTCCCGGCGTTTTTCTCCTCCACCGCCTTCGATACCTTGATGGCTTCCTCCAAGGTATTCTTGGGGAAAGTCCACGGGGCTCCCTTCCCCGAGTGCCCACCGAGCGGAGCACTCTTACCCCGAGCTTTCTCAGGTGGCTTCTGTTCTGCCCCTGGTGTCTGATTTCTTTCTGACATCGGTTTCCTCCCATCGCCTGTTGGCGCACGCTTCGCGATATGGGCGGGCAGCCACGGTGAGCGGTTCTCAGACCGTGGGCGTTTTTGTTGTTACGGACCCACGGTCAATTCAAATGGCAAGTTGACCGCGGCTACCTGCACCCGAAATTGGCAAAGCACCTGTCGGTCCGCTCTGTTCCAGCAACCAACGAGGGTAGTACTAACCGGCGAACCACCCGCAGAATTTCACCGCAATACAGCTTTCTTAAAAGGGTCGATGTGAACCACAGGCCGGTGTTTGCGATTCGCGTAGCTGACAACATCACCCGTTCCACCCAGACCTTCTGCCCTCGCTCCGTCCCATACAGCAAATAACATATCGCAATTGTCCACGATGAACTTGCCCGCTTCAAAGAACGCTCTCTCTGGATCGCCCTTCCACGTAAGCTGCATCACTTCACACCGTCGCAGCAGCCGTCGGTAGTTGGCAAGGGTAGGCCCATTGAAAAACCGTTCATAGCCTTCAAGAGGCAGGACAGCAACGACAGGGATGCCCAACGTTATCGCGACTTGAGCGAAGACTTGGTCGCTTCCCGCTGCAAGCGAGGAAAGAGCCTTCTGCACATATCCGGCATTGCTCAGCTCGATCCGAATTGCACGCTGCACCCAGGACCACCGAATGCCGCTCCGCTCTTGATGACCCGTGACGCCAACGTTCATGCCTCAGATCCGTCCTTGCCTTACAAGTTGAAGATAAAACTTTCCAAGTTCGGTGAGCAGAACATGCCCTGATCGCTCGGCAGACCAGTACAGATCATTGCCAACTTTCGGCCGAAGTAGGCCGGCAATTTGTAGCTGCTTAAACTTCTTGAACGTGTCCACACGCTCCGGGATAGCCGCTCCTTGATTAGTTTCCTCGTAGGTCATGTCGAGCTGGTATTCATGGTCCGGACACGGAAAGTACGTTGTAAGCTCTCGGAGAAGTGTATCCGGAACCTTGGGCTCGCAAACCCGAACTGGCTCAAGGTGTGCGGCATGAGATTTGTATAAAGGGCGCTGTTGCCACGCTCCGAGGGCAGCTTCAGCGTATGCGTAGATCGATGCGGCTGATACCCGGCCCCGAACGTCAGCTGCGCCGCCCCTTAATGCCCCAAGTACTAGATTCGTGAATACGCCATGTCCGCCGAGCTCCATCGAGACCTGTGTTGGACGGGAGGCAGCCAAAATCGTGACGCCCTCACGCAAAAGGGCGCGGTCTTCAAGATCGCCACTCTGCAAACTCGCCGGATTGCCGGTTGAACCGCTGAAACAGCAGTCGAGGATAAGAAGAACGGTCCGCGCTGGCGAGTTGTTCGCCATCGTAACCACATCGTTCATTGGTAGCCCTGGATCGTCGAGGGTACCATCTTGGGTCACTAGATAGCCGCCGACCTCGGTCGGAGTCCCGTGTCCGGAGAAATAGAACAGGACATCATCCCTGAAGTCATGAAACAGCTCCCGCCATTGGCTACGTAAGAACGCTTTCGCGATAGGTGCGGGACCAGGGCTTACCAAAATTCTACACTCGTAATTGATACTTCCGTCGCCATTACGGGACAGCACCGATTCCATCGCCATCGCGTCCGCTACACAGCCGGTCAGACCGCTGACGTGATCATAATGGTCGATGCCGACGATAAGACCGCGTTTAGACATGCGCACCCACCTTGAACGTGCTCAAAGACTGTCCAGAAAGGCCTTAATGTTTGCCCATGTCCATCCGACCACCCGCACACCGCTGAGTTCAGATGGCAGGGTTGCGGGACGGTCATCTGTTGTCGTGTACACGCCCCTGACACGCACCCCTTCTTCCTTAGCAGTCTTAATCTCCCACAACGCGCCAGTCGCGTTCTTGGTGTTCTTGCTGACGAGGGCGATCATTCCGTCACATCCCTTAATGCGGGAGCGGCATAGTGTCATCCATTGCGAGTCAAATGGTTCATTTATGGACATGTTTACGAAGTCAAACGGGCTTTTGTCGTTTTTCGCTTGTCCGACAAGGTACTCGCGCGCCCATTTATCCTCGACCGCAAAGCTGATAAAAATGCGGTTCTTCTTAGCCATGTATCCCTCCCACTGTGTTCAAGAACGTTCACAGTTTGTTCGCGGTCATACTCATCTTCCGCGCTTACAGGCAAGATTCTTCCTTTTATCTGTCGAGCAGCCGGTAAGATACTCCTAATTATTTAAGAAATCAATACGCTGTGACCGCGAAAGGGTGGTTGAGATCAGGGGAGTTCCGCGTCGGCCCTGAAGCATGAAGCCACCCTCAATTCGATATATGGATTGACCGTGGTTTCGTGGGTGGCGCATGCATCCACTCCTGTGCATGCGTCCGCGCGCTCACTGGTAAGTTGGGCAGCGGTGGAGGGCCAAGACTGGGGGCAGATCTTCGGATCCACCTCGTCGTTCAAGTCGCGAAACCGTGGGTGTGCTCCTCGCAGTGGTCGCCAACGGCCCAGTCCGTATCATGGGGAAGGCGGTTACTTTCCGGAGCGCACCCTGCGGTGGCGCTGGTTGTGAAAGGTGAAATTCCTCTTGTCGACCGGCGGGATTGAATCCATCCGCAAGCGGTGGCCGAAGGGCCTTTTTTTGGCACGCTTAAGAATTCTCTTGACAAGAACCTTTATTTATACTAGAATCTACAGTGGGAGTCTAGGCCGGTTGTGCCCTCGGCGAAACCGGCGAGTCGGAGGAAAGCTCTTTGGTGAACAGGAGTGCTGGGAGACGGATTGTACAACGGGCAGAGCGACTTTCGTTCCAAGTTATCCTGCTCGGACAATCTGCCCTAACCTGAGAACTTTCTGAAAACAAAGGACGAGAAAACCGATTCTTCGCCTGCCAAACCTGACAACTTACTGAAAATAAACCCACTCACAATAAATCACGGCGAGATGGAGCAGACGGATGTCCCAATCGGAGGCGAAAACGCAGGACAGATTATCCGAGGCGGGAAAGGTTCGATCACCGTGGCGGAGGGGAAAAGTTGCGCCGGGGGCGAAAAACACGAAAAAAAGATGTTAAAAAAATACGTTCGAAGCCGGAATGTGTATGAAAACAAACAAATCTCGGACAATGTGCCCGGAAAAGAGTCGGACATTTATGTATTAGATTCGGACATTTTATACAAACGCACCTGTATTTTGCAGAATTTTGCAGAAACCGCCAGCCTTTCTGTCACTTTTCGAGCGCGCGGGAATGAATTCTTCGCCTCAAAATATACAAACTCGAGGCCTCGCCGCGACGGGTCGCGGCGAGGGAAAGCGGCGACGAGTCGCCGCACTCCGAAAATCCGCATTAGCAAAGCCATAGAGCGTCCGAATCGGTTTGGGCCTACGCGCAATGCGGCGCCGAGGGAAAGTCATAACCGGAGCAAGTGACAGGAGGATTTGCCTTGGGCATTCTGGTTTGGGTTCAACGTGCGTTTACGCGACTTCCGCTCTTCGCGATGGCGGTCCTTCTTCTGGGCGTGGGCGCTGCTGTTCGAGCAGCGGGCGAGGCAGGGACCGTCACGAACCCACTCGCTGGAAAACCTGCGGCGATCCGAGAAGGTGCTTCTCTGTTCCGTGCCAATTGTTCCCCCTGCCACGGCCTCAACGCCAAAGGCGGGGGCAAGGGACCCGACCTCTCCTCGGGGCGCTGGACTCACGGCGGGAGTGACGAAGCGATTTTCCGCACCATCTCTCAGGGAGTGCCGGGCACCGAGATGCCAGCCAACAGCTTTGAAGACTCGGAGACCTGGGCCATCATCTCCTATCTGCGTTCGCTCAGTCCTCCGGCGCGGCCCGTGGTTTCCGGCAATCGTGCCGAGGGCGAGAAAATCTTCTGGGGCCGAGGAGGGTGCTCGGGTTGCCACATGGCCAACGGCAGCGGTGGTTTGCTGGGTCCCGATTTGTCGCGCGTCGGCGCGGCGCGCTCCGTGTCGTACCTCATCGACTCTATCCGCGAGCCCGACAAAGACCTGAGCGACGGGATGAGCGATCCGAATAACCATTACGGCGTTCCGCTGGTTTATGACGCCGTCACTGTGGTCCAGGCGGACGGCCAGCGCCTCACCGGAGTGGCCAAAAACTCGGCGGCGAACGAGGCGGCAACAATCTCTACAGCAATTCCATGTTGGCGCTCGATGCCGACACCGGAAAGTTGAAATGGTATTTTCAATTCACTCCGCATGATCTTCACGTCTACGATGCGACGCAAGTCCCGGTGCTGATCGATACCGACTGGAACGGCGAACCGCGCAAGCTGCTGGTGCAGGCCAACCGCAACGGCTTTCTTTACGTCCTTGACCGCACCACCGGGCAGTTTCTCTCCGCCAAGCCGTATGGGCATGTGACCTGGGCCAAGTCCATCGGACCGGATGGCAAGCCGGTGGCCGACCCTGCGGCCGTGCCCAACGCGACCGGAACCACGGTATGCCCCGGCGCGCTCGGCATGACCAATTGGTCTTCTCCTTCGTACGATCCTGAAACCAAGCTGTTCTACGTGGCCACGTCAACCGAGTGCGATGTCTTCACGGGGGCTAGCCAGAAATACCGTCCGGGGCACGACTTTCTGGGAAGCATCTATGTTCCCGCGCCCAGCGAAAGACCCTCGGGCGCGCTCACTGCTCTCAACCCGCTGACGGGAGAGAAGCAATGGGAGTTCAAGTATTTCAGCACGCCCTGGGGAGGCGCCCTTTCCACCGCCGGCGGCGTTGTCTTCGCGAGTGACGCGGACGGCAACTTCTTCGCCCTCAATGCGCGCACTGGCCACGACCTCTGGCACGTACAACTCGGCGCCGCCATTTACTCCACTGCGATCACCTACCGGCTCGACGGCAGGCAGTATGTGGCGATCCCTTCGGGCGCCACGCTGTTCGCCTTCGCTCTGCCTCGATAAACAGAAAGGAGAGAGTGAGCCCCTGCGACCGAGTCTGAAATATGAAAAACACTGCTGCGAATTGCCGTGGCGCTCTTGCCGAAGCCCTGCTAGATTCGAACATCATGCAAACCAATTGGGGATCCCACGTTGCACGTGGAATGACGAAAACCCTATTGATTTTAGTCGGGGCGCTTTTCCTCGCCGCCTGCGGGCGCGCGCCGCAATTCGACATTGTCCTTCGAAATGGTGTGATTTGCGATGGCACCGGCGCGCCGTGTGTCCCTGGCGGAATTGCCATCAACGGAGACACCATCGCCAAGATCGGTGACCTCGCAGGCGCTCGCGGGCGGACCGATCTCGATGTCCACGGTCAAGTGATTGCGCCAGGCTTCATCAACATGATGAGCGGGGAAACCAGTCTGTTTATCGACGGCCGCTCCGAGAGCGACATCCGTCAGGGCGTCACGCTGGAGATTTTCGGCGAAGGCGAATCCATGGGCCCGCTGAACGATGCCATGCGCGCCGAGTATGCGGAACAAGAAGCCGCTTTCCATTACGACGTCACCTGGCACACGCTGGCGGAAGGGCTTGAGACACTTGCCCACCGTGGAATTTCCACCAACATCGCCTCGTTTATTGGGGCGGCCACTCCCCGCGTCAATGTGCTCGGCCGTGCGAATCGTGCGCCGACCGCGGCCGAACTCGATCAGATGCGCGCTCTGACCGCCAAGGCCATGGAGGACGGCGCGCTGGGAGTCGCTTCGGCTTTAATCTACCAGCCCGGCGTCTACGCCAAGACCGATGAGCTGATCGCGCTGGCCGAGGTCGCCGCGCAATACCACGGCATCTACATCTCGCACATGCGCAATGAAGGCGATCACGAACTTGAGGCCATCGACGAGTTGATCACCATCGCGCGCCAGGCGAAAATACCCGCGGAGATCTACCACCTGAAAGTGTCCGGCGAGAAGAACTGGGGCAACCTTCCCCAAATAATGAAAAAGATCGAAGACGCTCGCGCCGAGGGCCTGAAGATCACCGCCGACATGTACACTTACACCGCCGGCGCCACGGGTCTCGACGCATCCATGCCCCCGTGGGTCCAGGAGGGTGGGCTGGAGGCCTGGCGGAAACGCCTTCAGGATCCGGCCATTCGTGCGCGCGTGAAGCGGGAGATGCGCTCGCCCGCCGAGAAGTGGGATAACCTCTACCTAGCCACGGGATCACCGGACAAAGTTCTTCTCATCGCCTTCAAGAATGAGAAACTGAAGCCGCTGACCGGGAAGACTTTGGGCGAGGTGGCGCGCATGCGCCATATTTCGCCCGAGGATGCCGCGATGGACCTGGTGATTGAGGACGATTCGCGGGTCGGCACCGTGTACTTTCTGATGCAGGAGGACAACATCCGGCACCAGATTGTTTTGCCCTGGGTAAGCTTCGCTTCCGACGCCGATTCGATGGGAAATGATGGGGTCTTCCTCAAAGCGAGCGCACACCCTCGCGCCTTCGGAAACTTCGCCCGGGTCTACGCCCGTTACGTCCGTGATGAGAAACTCCTGCCGGTGGAAGAGGCCGTGCGCAAGATGACCTCGCTTCCCGCCTCCAATCTGGGCATTGAGCGCCGCGGCCTGCTGCGCGAGGGTTATTTCGCCGACGTGGTGGTCTTCGATCCTGCAACGATCCAGGACCACGCTACCTTCGAGAAGCCTCTGCAATACGCCACAGGTGTTTCAGAGGTGCTGGTGAACGGAGTCGAGGTGATCCGGGCGGGCGAGCACACCGGGGCGAAGCCGGGACGCGTGGTGCGTCGTGGCCGGTAGGGATTCTGGATCCCGAGACGGGGCAGATCATCCTAGATGCCGCCGGTTTTCAGCCCATGATCGCCGAGGGCGGAGGTTCGGATCCGCTTTTGAAGCGCCAAAGCAGCCAGCTTTCGCGGGGAGGATTGTGGATAAACCGCCAATCCCCAGCGTACGCCGCGTGTCCTGAGGAAGAAGTGCGGCGGACTTTTTTGCCGTGTACTCCCAAAGTAGCCCAGCCAACCTAGTCGCCGGCCCAATAATAGCGACAAAATACCTGACCTTACCGCTGATCCACATAGGATTTAATATTGGCTTAGCTGGCCTGTAACTTGCCCGCCCTTCCCGCAGGTGCGTGATGGAGACCAATCCAGCATTGCGCCACGCTTACGCCGCCTGAGTAGTGACTGAGGGCAGTAGCCGAAGCCCGGTTCTCCCCAATTGACCTCGTCCGCTTCCCCACGTCACCACCCCCGAGAACAAACGGTCTTGGGGAGTGTCGAATGCGAAACCTCATCTTGTGGTCATTATGTCTGGCACTATCGCCCTGGCTGGTCTTCGGGCAGACGAGCCATTGGGACAGCACGATGATTGCGGCCCAGAAGGCTTATGGCCAAGCGCAATATCGCGAAGCCGAGTTGCAGTTGATGCAGGCGGAAAAAGAAGCTGAGTCTTTCGGACCTTTTGATCGTCGATTGGCGAAGTCACTGAACAACCTGGCGCAGCTTTACGTTCGCGAGGCCAGGTACGGTGAGGCGGAACCGGTTCTCAAGCGCGCCCTGGGAATCTGCGAAAAGGACGGAGACTCGGCAGCCACCGAAAAGGCCTCTACGCTAAACAATTTGGCGGCATTGTACGCATACCAGAGCCGATATGAGGAAGCGGAACTAACTTACCGGCAGTGCCTCGACCTCCGCGAGAAAAACCTGGGTCCGGACCATCCCGACGTAGCCACCACCCTGAACAACTTGGGAGCGCTGTACTGGGAGCAGGGCAAATCCGCGGAAGCTGAACCCCTGTTCAAGCGGGCGGTTTTCATAAAAGAACGGACTCTCGGACCAGAGAATCCTGAAATTGCGTCTAGCCTCAATAACTTGGCGGTCCTGTACATCCGCCAGGGTAAATACGCTGAGGGCGAGTCGCTTTTTAAGCGCGCCTTGTCCATTCGGCAGAAGGCCTTTGGGCCTGACAATCCGGATGTGGCCAATTCCCTCAACAACTTGGCGGCTCTGTACAGTTCACAGGGTCGATACTCAGACGCTGAGCCCGCATATCTCCGTTCACTCGCCATCACGGAGAAATCCCTGGGGCCGAACCACCCCGATGTCGCCTCCGGGCTGAACAATCTGGCGGAGCTTTATCGCTCGGAAAAGAAATACGAACAGGCCGAACCTCTCTTTAAGCGGGCTCTTTCCATCCGGGAAGAAGTGTTGGGCCCTGATCATCCCGAGGTGGCCGAAAGTCTTGACAGGCTTGCCGGCGTATTGATCCTGAAGAGCAAAGAGGTTAACGTGGATTTGCTTTACGAGCGAGCCCTCAAGATCAGAAAGAAGGTGTACGGACCGGAGAGCCCCGCGGTCGTGGCAACCTTAAACAACTTGGGGGTCGCATACGCCGAACAGGGAAAACTCTCGGAAGCGGAACGGGCTTTCTCCGACGTCTTGACCATTCTTGACAAGCGCCCGAAACCCGATACTCCCACCCAGGCCGCGGTTTACACCAATTTGGCCAGCCTCTATCTGCGCAAGGGGATGCACAAGAAAGCAAGAAAAATGGCCGCCAAGGCCAAAGCACTTCGGGACCAGGAAACATCTCCTTCTTAGGCCCAATACTGATCACTTAGCTGTGGTCACGTCAAGAAAAGATGAAGCGTGCTGAAAGGGGCTGTCCGGCCACCTCATCGCGAAGTTACGTCCAGTAGCTACGGTCGAGCGAGCGGTACTGGATGGCTTCGGAAAGGTGCGTGGTGCTGATGTTTTCAGCCGCCTCGAGGTCGGCGATGGTCCGCGCCACTTTCAGAATGCGGTCGTGAGCCCGCGCGGAAAGCCCCAGGCGGTTCATGGCGCTTTCCAGCATCCGCTCGCTTTCCGGGGCAATGTCGCAGTACTTGCGAATTTGCCGCGAGCTCATCTGGGCGTTGCAGTAAATCTTCTCGCCCTGGAAGCGTTCCAATTGGCGTTCGCGCGTTTTGATGACGCGGGCGCGAATGACGTCGGAAGATTCTCCGCCTGCTTCCTGGCGCAATTCCTGGAATCGCACCGCGGGCATATCGATGTGAATATCGATGCGGTCGAGCAGCGGGCCGGAAATCTTGGAAACATAGCGCTGGATCAGTGGCGGCGTACACGTACATTCTCGCGAAGGGTCGTTGAAGAATCCGCAGGGGCAGGGATTCATCGCCGCGGCCAGCATGAAACGCGCGGGGAAAGTTAAGGTCATGGCAGCGCGGGCGATGGTGACCATCCCGTCTTCGAGCGGTTGCCGCAACACTTCCAGGACGTTCCGTTGGAATTCGGGCAGCTCATCGAGAAACAGCACGCCATTGTGCGCCAGGCTGACCTCACCGGGCCGCGGAATGACGCCGCCACCAATCAACCCGGCATCGGAAATGGTGTGATGGGGAGAACGGTAGGGCCGGACCCCCATCAGCCCCGCGCCTGCTTCCAGCACGCCTGCGACGCTGTGAATTTTAGTGGTCTGAATCGCCTCGTCGAAGGTAAGTGGGGGCAGGATGGTGGGAATGCGTTTGGCCAGCATGGTTTTGCCCGCGCCCGGCGGCCCGATCATCAGGATGTTATGCCCGCCGGCGGTGGCCACCTCGATGGCGCGTTTGGCATGGAGTTGTCCTTTGACGTCGCGAAAATCCACCGAATACTGGCTGGCCTGAGCCAGCATCGCCGCCGTGTTGACTTGGACGGGGATGAACTCGCGAGTTTCGTTGATCAGGTCCAAGGCTTCCGGCAGCGAGCGCAGGCCGTAGACTTGCACGTCGTGCACCACAGCCGCTTCCGCCGCATTTTCGAGCGGCAGCACGAGTTTGTGCAGACCCTTCTGCCGCGCCATGGTGGCGATGGACAGCGCGCCTTTGATGGGCCGCAGGCTGCCATCAAGGGATAGTTCCCCGAGAAACAGGATGTCTTTCAATTCGGTCTTCAGCAGCACGCCCGTCGTTCCCAGGATCCCCAGCGCGATGGGCAGATCGAACCCGGAGCCTTCCTTTTTCACGTCGGCGGGCGCCAGATTCACGGTGATGGTCTGCCACGGGAACGCCAAGCCACAGTTCTTGATGGCGGATCTGATCCGCTCGCTGCTCTCGCGCACGGCAGCGTCGGGCAGGCCCACGGTCAGGAAGAAGGGTTTGCCGGCGGTGATATCGACTTCCACCTCAACCGGGTAAGCATCAATACCAAAGACGGAGGCACTTTGAGCTTTAAAGAGCATGGGGGCAACTCACTGCGGGAATCCGTGCGCGCTAAGAAGGCCAGGACGCGATCCCGTGCGCGCCCGTCTACAGGCGAGTCCTGCAAGGGCGGCTATTATAGCAGAAGTTATTGGACAACAAACAAAATCGTATCGCGCCTGTAAGATTGCAGTTTCAGGGAGGGATCTTGTTCCACACGATGCAAGCAGCCCGAGATCGTCAAGTGACTTAGGGGAGCGTGCGAATCCGCATCGTCCGAGAAGGGCGCAGGCGGAATCCGGTTTAAGTGGTGGGAAGGGCTGTTTCCGCCAGCCATCAGTAAACCCTGGGCGACTTATCGTGGGAATCGGGATATCCACGCGCACGATCGGCCGTGCCATTGCCAAGGGTAGGCCGAGAGTCGAAGGCCGAATTCCCTCCTTGACAGACCAACCTCGGATGTCTGGCGGTCGGCGAACTGAGGAAAGCTCCTGCGCGCTTGCGGCCGACGGGCTTCTGCTTCGGCTTCGCCGCCCCCATGCGAAGCTTCAAGCAGCTTGACAACTCATCGGCAGAGGGGGTGGGGACGGGGCTACGCGATTCAACACGGTTCTTGCGCGAGGGCCATTTTGTCCCTTGGCGCCGCGGCCCACCTGCGTCGAACGCTACACGAGGTTCAAAACAGCACAACCGTAGCAACCCGAAAGTCGTTGTCGTACGCGCCGCGCGCCTTGGTCTCCAGTGGTCATTGTCACTCGTGCTGCTGCCAGAGCTGGTTTGGGCAACAAGGGTGCTGCGGCCTGATGCCACGAATCGCGGCGACTCGTGATCGCAACTGCGAGTCGTTTCACTCGCGCTCGTAGATTCGATAGGTCTTGAAGCGTCTGCCGCCCAGCAACTCGATGGACCGTATCATCAGAACGTTGTCATCGAGAACCCAGGACATCTCGCAGTCGTGATATCCCAGGCGAAGTCCACGCCGGATGGTTTCCGTGTAGAGCGCGGCCGCCACGCCCGTGGTCCGGAACTCCTCGAGCACGCCGAGCAGGACGACGCGCATACTCCTGATGCTTCGCTTGTGGTACAGGATGTTGAACAAGAGCAGCGGAAGGAAGCGGCTGCGCGTGTGTCTCAGAGCCTGGTTGATGTCCGGCAGGGCGAGCAGGAAACCTATCAGGCGTCCTGAGACCTCGGCCATAAGCACCAAGTCCGGCACCGCAATGTCCTTCAACTCGCGAGCCAGGAAGAAGAACTCCTCCCGAGTCATCGGCACGAACCCCCAATTCGAGCTCCAGGCCGAGTTGTAAACTTCCCAAACGCGCTGCACTTCGGATTCAAAGTTCTTCATCTCGATGGGGCGAATGCGAACGCCGTCAGTTTCGAGCGCGTGCCGCGCGATGCGCTCGGCGCGTTCCACCACGAGGTCATCGGCAGAGAGGTAATTCTAATGCGCGTTCAAGTTGAGACTAACAATCCAAGGCCAAGCCGTGAGACTGCGCAAGCGCTGCGGGTCTGCAGCGAGCCGGGGCAATCCCTGGTGCAACTGGCGGATGACGGCATC
>JBEKLF010000090.1:0-29040 GCA_050010335.1 Terriglobia bacterium | reverse complement strand
TTCATCACGGTCCGAACCGCGTGCCCCATCAGAACTTTGACGCGATCTCGGCTGTTTATGCCGCCAATCTTCTGGCCCATGAGCTGGAGGAGTCTGCCAGCGGGGCGAAGGGAGTCTACAACTTTGGAAAACTACCAAGAGGAGTTCGTCACATTGGGGGTCCGGGAGATGATCCCTGAATGGAGAGCCATGGCGGCGGGGGTTCCAGGTTTGATGGCGGAGGTGTGATGTGCCTGAAGCGAAACGGCCTCGGATTCTGATCGTCGACGACGACGAGTTGATCCTCGATGCTTTAAGGCGGCAGTTGCGCTCACACTTCGACGTGACAACTGCCATGGCGGGAAAAGAAGCTATAGCCTTGGTCATGTCCACGGACCCTTAGCCGTCGTCGCCTCCGACCTGCGCATGCCCGAAATGGATGGCGTGACCCTGCTGTACCTAGTAAATCGATTCCGAAAGAATATTGCAATGCCATGAGTTGTGGTGTAGGTTGGTGACATACCCATTCGTGGGAGGTCACCATCGTGCCGTTTATCAGCAGACGCCCGAAGTTGAGACTGACTGAAGAGGAGAGGATTTGGTTGCAACAACTGTCGCAGTCGCGCTCCGAAGCCGCCGGGCAGGTCCAGCGGGCCGAGATTTTGTTGCGCTACCACGAGGGCGCGACCGTTTCGGGGATTGCTGCCGCACTACGCACTAACCGGCCGCGGGTCGAGCGCTGTATTGCCAAGGCCCTGGAACTGGGCGTACGCGGGGCGCTGCAAGACTTACCGGGGCGAGGCCGACGCCCGGCTTTGAGCGCCGAGGCACGGGCTTGGGTGGTGGCGCTGGCCTGCCAAAAGCCGAAGGAGTTGGGGTACGCGCAGGAGTTGTGGACGACCCGGCTGTTGGCCAAACACGTCCGCAAGCATTGTGGGGTCGCCGGGCATTCGAGTTTGCAGCGATTGGCACGAGGAACGGTTTCCAAGATTCTGCGCGCGCAGGCCGTGCAACCACACAAGATCGAGTACTATCTGGAGCGGCGCGACGCCGAGTTTGACGTCAAAATGAAGCAGGTGCTGCACGTCTACCGGCAAGTGGAGCTTTGGCACCAAGCGGGTGCTCCCGCGGAACTGACCGCGGTGCTGTCGTACGATGAGAAGCCGGGGATTCAAGCCCTGGAAAACACCGCTCCGGACCTGCCGCCGGTACCCAACCAGCACGCCACGGTGGGGCGTGACCATGAGTATGTCCGCCACGGCACGCTGTCGCTGTTGGCGGGTATCGATCTGTGGAACGGAGAGGTCTTGGGCTTGGTGCGCGACCGCCACCGGAGTGTCGAGTTCATCGAATTCCTGCGCTTGGTGGATGCCCGGTACCCGGCAGGAACGCGCATTCGCTTGGTCCTGGACAATCACTCCGCGCATATTTCCCGAGAGACCCGGACCTTTTTGAGCACCGTGCCCAACCGGTTCGAATTCATCTTCACGCCCACCCATGGTTCCTGGCTGAACCTGATCGAATCGTTCTTTGGAAAAATGGCCAGGACCCTGTTGCGCGGGATACGCGTGAGGTCCAAAGGGGAACTTAAAACCCGCATCGAGATGTACCTGCGCGAGGTGAACGAAGAACCGGTCATCTTCCGCTGGAAGTACAAACTGGAAACACTTTCGGTGGTTTAGATTCATTGATATGTTATTTAGGAATCGAACTACTAGTTCGGCAGGCCGCGCCAAATACGGTGCGTGTCTTGTTGACGGGTAAGGCGGACCTGGAGGCAGCAACCTCGGCGGTCAATGTGGGAAACATCTTTCGTTTCCTCACCAAGCCGTGCCCCACCGGGATGCTTCTCCGGGCGCTCGAAGCCGCCGTCGAACAGTACCGAACGACCACTGGAGCGTAACCGGACGTAGCGGGGTTCCACTTGTCTGATACCCCCGGACAGATTCGCACAGGCACTCATGAGTCAGCTATGTTGTAAATTGAAGAGTCGGCCCCGATCACGAGGTCCCTCTTTCGCATTCTGTTTTTTGAGGGAGATATGCACCAAACTTGGTAACCAAATCCGGGTACTTGAAGATGGTGCTGTCGATAGGTTATCAAATAGATTGGTGGACCTGGGGAGGATCGAATTCCCGACCCCATGGTTGCAAAGCCGAATTCAGCTATCTTGCCTAGATTTGCCATGGGTCGTTTTTCTCTCTCATCCGCTGCTTTTTCGTTGATGGTCCACATCTTATGATTTCATCGGCAATTTGGGATGCTTGTGTCGTCGCGCCCTTTTTTCGCCTTATTGTCCGACTTTGATGCAGGCGACGGGCAAGTTTTGGGCAATGTTTTGTCGAGGACTTTGACCTGCTTGGCGAGATGCTCATCCGACACGTGGGCGTACCCGCTTGTCATCCGCAGGCTCTTGTGCCCGAGCAGTCTTTGTATGCTTACTAGGTCGACCCCTGCCATGGCCAAGCGACTCCCAAACGAGTGGCGCAAATCGTGCCACTTAAAGCCTTTGATCTCCGCTACCTGCGGGGCAGTACTGAATGACTTCTTCAAACTACGAATCGCCTCGCCAGCGTGGGTGCCCGCCGCATGGGGAAAGAAATATTCGGAATTAGGAAACTTCTCAGCACGCCTTTTGAGGACTTCCCACACCCTGTCGGTCATGCGCACCAACAGAGTGTCATTATTCTTCGCGTCTGTCTTGCGGGTCATCCTCGTTTGGAAATTTCACTCATCTTTTTTGAGTAAGAGCACGTTTGCCCGACGCACTCCGGTGTTCTCGGCGACCTCGATTGCGTCGGAGAGGTGTTCAGATCCTTCGGCCGCGGCCAATCTCGGCAAGCAGCAGGCATGCCGCGAAGGTCAGCGTATCACGCCGCCATAATTTGTTACGAGTGGATGGTAAATGCAGGATCTTCATTACCTTGAGTCTTCTTTCACACTTCGAGTTATGCGAGGGACGGGCGAGGAGTACTCGACCTGTTGGAGGGCTGGGAACTCAGTCGCCTTTTCTCGATACTTGCCCCTCTACTGTTATAGGGAACATCAAGAAGGGAAAAAGTAAGAAAAGTCGGGGAAAATACTCTTGAGGAGGCGCGGCAGGCTAGGCAGGCAACATGGTTGGATGCAAGGGTAGAGAATTGGTTTTCAACAGAGATTTCATTCGGAAGAGTGGATTACTTTCGAATGCGCCGTCCGGAACCCTTGTCAGGATGCGGGTGCCATCGGAAAACACATGGCGACTCGTTAGTGATGCGAAGATCGATGGGAGTCTGGCCCGCTTTCAAAGTCCCGCCGTCCCATTTTCCAGGTAGGGCGCTTTTCGGGCACAATCCTCTTAGGGTGATGTGGAAGGCTGATCTCGCGGTCCACAAAACAAAATCTGGCGGTTCTTCGTAGCAGGCGAGAAGCCGTAGTCAGAACTGCGGCCGAATCGCAAGCGAGCCACTCCCGAGTGCACTTGCCTCGCGGGGAGGGCCGCCACCACAGGTTAGCTGGGTTTTTCCATTGTCATGTACTCGGCGAGCGTCACGAATGTATACCCCCGCTTCTTCAGTTCCGGAATCAGGCGTGAGAGCACTTCGACCGAATTGGGTATTTCGTGGAAGACGAGGACATGGTCGAAGACGCCTTTGCGCTCGCGTTGCTCGATGGTTCGTAGGACGTAATCATGAAGCGAGGGCTGGGGGCATTTGGAAATATCCTTGCCCACGCAGAAATAGTCCTCGGAATCGACGTCACGCAGGACGAGAGGCAGCGTGGTGGACTTGCTCATGATGTGGTAGCCGCGGGCTTCGATTCGCTGCGCCAACTCGGGCCAGATTTCCCAATCCGGCGGGCGCAGGTATTGCGGCTTCACGCCGGTAATGGGGTCGATGGTCCGGGAGGCGCGGTCGATGTCGTTCAAGATCCAATCCTCGCCAAAGCGTTTCTGCATGAGGCGGAAGTTGCCGTGGCCGTAGGTGTGATTTTCAATTTCGTGACCGCGGCGATGCTCCTCCTCGGCGGCTTGGCGGCAAGTGATGCCGGTATCGATCTTCCGGCAGTCCTTGTCGGCGGCGGGCGCGAGCCGCCATGCCATTACGAAAAACGTGGCCTTCGCGCCCTCGCGGTCGAGCAAATCCAGCAGGCTGGCTGACGCATGTCCCGCCTCGGAGTTTCCCTTCAGCACCCAGGGTCGCGGACCGTCATCAAACGTGAGGGCGATAATCTTCCGGGGGGAGGCACGATCAATAGGTCGCGCCGCACTTGGGGAGGTTTGAGCCACAGCGCTGCAGAGGGCGGGGATCAAGAGCAGGGCGATACGCGCATATCCAAAAATCCGACCGAGTTTACGGATTGCGTGAAGTCGTCCGGGGGCGGCCACAGATTCGCGTAAATTGCTTTCCATGTTCAAATTTGCCTCGAGCCTACCTTCAAATGACACCGTGCTATCACGACGGGCCACGTGGTCAGCGGAAGGATCGGGTGGTTGGCGAGCCGAGGCCGCCACCAGGGGCCCCAGGCGAGAGGCTGTGTTCAGCGACCAGGTTCACTTCGGGCATCGCCTCGAGAGGCTTCGAGTAGTCGTTGCGCGCATTCCAGAACAGAAACCCGACGCTGCCTTGCAGGTGGGCCACGCGAACCTGCGTAACGATGTAGCTGGGCGAATAGGTCTTCGTATGCCAGCCAAAGGCCTGGAGCCAGGGACGCAGCACCACCCCGCTGCCCGCGGTCGCCCGTTCGAAGCGTTCCATGGACTCCGAAATGAAATGTTCAGGAGCATCGCCGGGATCACGGTAGCCGTCAAATCCAAAGAAGTGCGACGGGTAGATCATCGGCGAGAGGATGTCGCAGTGACGTGAGAGGTCATGGATGTTCTGGCCAGTGAGGACCAGGTCAACCGGCTTCGCCCAGGCCATTACACCGAACACGTCGAGCGAGACCAACACGCCCAGCGGATGCAGGGTGTCAGTGGCACGGGCGACAAAGTCAGTGATGATCTTGGTGCGGGGCCAGTCAGGATGCTCCTTTTGAAAGGCGAACTGCGCATCCGCCTGGTCTCCCTCGGCAGGAAAGCGAACGTAATCAAACTGGATTTCGTCTGCCCCAGCGCCGGCCGCGAGGCGCGCCAAATCCAAATTGTAGTCCTGCACCGCAGGGTTGGAAGGATCCACCCAGACGAGCTTGCCATTTTCCAGCCAAGGCTTGCCGAACTTCCGGGAGTGGACGGCGAGGTCTGGGTAGGTCTGGGCCAGGTGGGCATCCCGAAACAGTGCGATGCGGGCGATGGCGTGCATCCGCAACGAGTGCACATAGTGGATGAATTTGGGCAGGTTGCGAATGGTGATATTCCCGGCCGGCGCGTAAGCGTGCGTGAAAGGAACGTGCAGTTCGCCATCGAAATCCTTGACGTCGAAAACCACCGTGTTCCCGCCCGCTTCCTTCCAGCGCTGGATCAGGTCAAGCCCAGAAGCGGCGCCCGCGGTGTAAGCGGTCAGGTAGATGCCGCGCGCCACAAAATCCTTAGGTGTCGGGACGGGCCTGTCAAGGATGGGCTGAAGGGGAATGCCCGGGATCAGAATCTGAGTGCCGGGCTTGAGGGGGTTGCTGCCTAAGCCGTTCGCCTGGCGCACAGCCGTTTCCAACTCGGCGCGCCGCATATAGATGCTCTCGGGAAGGTAGTGCGACACGATCCCACCCAGGCTCTCATTGCGCTTCACGACGTGGGGTATGGACTGTGTCCCCTGAGGTATCGCCACTGACTGCGTTGCGGGGGTGTCTACTCGCATGGCGCTCGCCCGGTCTGACTGGGAGAAATACGACATGCACCCGAATGCAATGAAGCCGAGCAGAAACAAGTCAAGGAGGAGATTCCCTATGGCCACTTTATGCCGCGGGGGCTTGGCCGCTGCGGGCGGGCGGCTTGCCGCCGCCCCTGAAAACTGGACTCCCCCTGCGGGCTCGCTCCCTTGCGGCTGCGCACTCAGGGGTTCGGTAGATCTTTGCCGTGGAGCAGGTGATGGAGTTTCAGTGTCAGATTTGGTGAGCGGCTCCACATCGTGGCCGCAGTGCTTGCAGACAGGCGCCTTACTGAGAATCCGCTCGGCGCAGTATGGGCATTTCCGTTCCTCACGGAACTCGGCGGCAAACCGAGCGCCGTCACGGGGACAGGATTCAGTTTCGTCGGTGTAGGTTTGCTGGCAAGTGGGGCAAGTTTTCATGGGCGTTTTTGCAACCCGGTACCATCACATCCACGGTGCGGTTGGAACGGTATCCGCCCCATTTCGTTCATCATTGAGAGCCTCGGCAAATAGGATGGAGTAAACATTCGCCATTGAGCAGCAAAGCAAGCCTCATGCGCTCATGGTGACTACGGACGTAGTAAACTCCTAACCAGGGTATATCAAGGAAAATTATTACCCTCAATAGTACGAAAGTACGGCGGCTTCATAAAAGGCACACCCGCGGCGCAATAAACAGGTTCGCCATCATCAGGACCGAAGGGGGGCCAGAGCCCACCCCTTACAGGGTTGGACCGCCGCTTGATGCTCGTCGAGTGAGACCTAGGCAATGACACAGTGGTACTCCTTCCGCATTTCGCCTGACGAAGCCAAGAGACCTATGCACCGACCGCTAGAGTGGAATGCGGTGGGGTTAGTCGTGCGAGCCCGTCATGGGCGGCGTCATCGCCCGTCGAGAAGACTTCCGGGTGCCGAGCGAGCATTCCGGATCCCCGATGCGTGTCGCAGCGATCAATCCGGCCAGAACCACAACGAAAGGAGCCAATAAAAATATGAGGATCAAGTGTACGTCGCTCATTTTATCCACCCCCCGTTTGGCCTTGGCGCCTTCAACCGTGCCTTTGCTGCGGCCCCTTTCGACTTTCATATGTGTTATCGGCGGGCGCTCAGAACGTCATGAATCTTGTTTAATGCTGGGAGCTGGAAATGTTTGAGATGATGGATTCGCTTGCCCAAGAACCCCGCCATTCGGCTCAGCGCAAGCGATTGATTCTCAAGTGCCGGTTTGAGCAGATTCCGCTGCCCGGAATCAGATGTTTGTGGGCAGTCCCACAAAGGGGCTGGCGCCCCAATTGCATCAAGAGCTTGCCGTGGGGGGCGGAGAAGGGTTTTTTGGGCAAGTCCAAGAGCAACCGCTAGGGACCCTTGTTGCCGCAGCTATTGTGTCTCCTCCTCAATTGGGTAGGCGTTCACAGGCTCAATTCGTTGTCGCTTCGACGAGCAACCAAGAGAGTCAACCCAATCAACACCCGTGACATCTACCGTATCGATTGCGACCGTCTCTGATATTCTATGGCTGTGTCTCGCCACAATCCAATCTGCATCAGGGAGAGTGGATAATCGGTGAGATCTACTGGTTTGAAGGGAGGTTGGTTCTGGCGGTGAAATATTTCCTGGCAGTGTCGTGCTCGCAATTACCTGGGAACTCGTGACACCTGCTCCCTGAGCAGCGCAAGAGTCCCGAGATCATTTCCTGGTGCCGTTTACGCCGCGCGGTCGTATCGGTGGTGCAGACCGCCGAGTCGGGCGGGAGAAACAACGCGAACCTTGGCAGCCACCTGAACTCTACCGCCCCGTGTTTCCTTGCTTAATCCGAGGTGGGTGCGGTCGTCGTGGGAGTAACGGACGTATTCAGAGAGCCGCCGTTTCAGATGGCGTTCATTCACGGCGATAACATAATCCAGCAAGTCTCGTCGGCAACTTTCGACCCAACGCTCCGCCACACCGTTTTGCCAGGGACTCTCGAAGGAGGTCCGCACGGGGCTCATCTTCAGGGATCGAACGGCCACGGGGACCTCCAACCCGTATCTCGCATCTCGGTCGAAGATTGGGAATCTGGACGCCGACTGGAATGGAAATGCTTCCCGTAACTGCGGGATGATCCAACGGCTCGTCGGGTGCTTCGTGACGTTGAAGGGCAGGATCCGCCGACGGTCATGGCTGATCACGAAAAAGCCATAGCGTCCACCCAAGGTGATCGTGGGGGCCGCGAAGAAATCCATCGCCGCAATGGCTTCGCGGTGATTGCGAAGAAAGGCGAGCCAACGTTGGGCCGGTTCGGGATCCCTCGGAGCTCGTTTCATCCAGCGTGAAATCGCTCTCTCGGAGAGATCAAACCCGAGCATGAGGAGTTCCCCCTGTATCCGCGGTGCTCCCCCTGTCGGATTCTCAGCCACCATCGGGAAGGTCAATTCCCGAACTTCCTGCGACGTTGGTCTTCTTCCCACCTGCGTCCTGGCCCGGGAGATCAGCCGCCAGGACAAGCGGAAACCGGCCCGGTGCCACCGGACAACAGTCTCGGGTGTAGCGACGATCAGCAATGGTTTCCATCCTGACCAGAACCGACGGACAGCAACCCAGAAGAGCTTGTAGGCCCATTGTTGGCATCGGATGCGGTCGCTTCAGCACGGCGAGTTGTTGGCGTAGCGCGAGATTCTCGAGAGGGAGGCTCCGGCGCGCCCGCACGAGGCGAAGCAGCGTTTCGAGGGACAGCACAATAAATCGAAACATGGCCAGGAGTTAGAGCAGAACAATGGCGGGAGGGCGGCAGCTATGGTATTGATTTCAAAGTCGGCCAGAGTTTTGGCGGACCCCAGGGGGAGTTTGTCGAAAACCTGGACCCCACGGACAAACAATTCTTTGAATACATGAAGGAATTCCAGTAGTCTGTCCAGCCGGTTATCCTTCAGTGGATTATCCCGCCGGTGCCGGAGACGACGGTGGGCCTCGAACCCGTCGAACGCAGCCACCGTGAGGAGTGAGGTTTCATGACCACGTTGTTATTGTGGGCGGCGCTGCTGGCTTCGCCGAGTGTTTCGCCTGCAAGCCTGCGCTGCGAATATCGGGTGAATCCGCAAGGGGTCGACGTTCTCCAGCCGCGCTTTAGCTGGACGCTCGAGTCTCCGGAGCGGGGCCAGTCACAATCTGCCTATCAGATTCTCGTCGCTTCCTCCCGCAATGCCCTGGACGCCGGGCAGGCGGATGAATGGGACAGCGGTAAGGTGGCCAGCCGCGAGAGTGTAGGTGTTGCATACGGCGGAAAGCCACTGTCCTCCCACCTGCGTTGTTATTGGAAGGTGCGCACCTGGGACCAGAACGACGTGCCGTCGGAATGGAGCCCGGTGGCGAGCTGGTCGATGGGAATTCTGCACCCCGAAGACTGGCAGGCAACTTGGATCGCCTGGAGCCGCACGGCGATAAACTCCGGTCCGCTGCCGATGTTCCGGCGGGAATTCTCAGTCGCACGCAAAGTGACTCGCGCCACGGCCTATATCTCAGGGTTGGGGTTTTTCGAGCTATACCTCAATGGCCGCAAAGTGGGCGACCACGTTTTGGAACCGGGCTGGACCAATTACCGCCGCACCAATCTATACGCCACCTACGATGTTGGAGATTTCCTGCGCTCAGGGGCCAACGCAATCGGTGTTCTTCTGGGGAACGGCATGTACAACGTGGCGGGCGGCCGCTACGTTAAATTCACCGCGAGTTTTGGCCGCCCCAAATTCATCCTGCACCTTCGCATCGAGTACGACGATGGGACAACGCAAACCATTGTCTCCGATGAAAGCTGGAAGGTCGCGCCGAGCCCCACTCGCTTCTCGTGCATCTACGGCGGCGAAGATTATGACGCTCGTGAGGAACAACCCGGCTGGAGTGAGCCGGGCTTTCCGGGGAAGGGCTGGGAGGCGTCCGAGGTCGTCGATGATTCGACGGAGCGCCTGTTTTCCCAATCGCAGCCACCCATTGAGGTAATGCAAGTGTTCCACCCGGTGAAAGTCAGCGAACCTGCCCCGGCAATCCATGTTTACGACCTCGGTCAGAACTTTGCCGGCTGGCCGCAGATCACCGTGCGCGGGAAAGCCGGCGCTCAGGTGCGCCTTACCCCCGGAGAACTGCTGGATGGCAAGGGCTTCGTCAGCCAGAGGAGCTCTGGCAGCCCCGAGTATTTCACCTACACGTTGCGGGGCAGCGGTCGCGAGACCTGGCATCCGCGCTTTTCCTATTACGGCTTCCGCTTCGTGCAGGTGGAGGGCGACGCCGAGGTGACCGACCTGGAGGGGCAATTCCTTTACTCCTCGGCGCCCCAGGCGGGCGAGTTCTCCTGTTCGAATGAATTGTTCAACCGCATCCATAAACTGATCAACGCGGCAGTGCGCAGCAATCTCCAGAGTGTGGTCACCGATTGCCCGCACCGCGAAAAGCTCGGTTGGCTGGAAGTGCCCTACCTGATGGCGTCCAGCATCGGGTTCGATTACGACCTCTCGTCGTACTTCCCCAAAATCGCCCGCGACATGCGGGATGCGCAGACCATCGAGGGGCTCATCCCTGACACCGCCCCCAACTACACAGTCCACGCGTTCGGCTTCGGAGATTCACCCGAATGGGGTAGCGCGATGGTGATGGTTCCCTGGTGGACGTATCTCCAATACGGCGACCGGCGAACGCTGGAAGAGAGCCTGACGGCCATGGAACGCTACGTTGACTACCTGGGAACCAAGGCCCGTGATTCCATCATCTCTTACGGCTTAGGCGATTGGTATGATATCGGGCCCGGCGAGCCGGGGGTTTCAAAGCTCACGCCGCTGGGCGTGACCGCGACGGCAACGTATTACCAGGACCTGCGCGTGGTGGTGCAAGCCAGCCGCCTACTCGGACATACGGCGGAGGCGGATCGCTATGGGGCTCTGGCGGACCGCGCGCGTGAGGCGTTCAACCGGACCTTCTTCGATCCGAGGACAGGCCAGTATTCGACCGGCAGCCAGACTGCGCAAGCCATGCCGCTGGTCATGGACATTTGCCCCCGTGCCGAGGGTACCCGAGTTGTTGACCATTTGGTTGACGATGTGACGCGGCGTGGGAATCAGCAGACCGCGGGAGACATTGGCTATCACTACCTCGTCCTTGCGCTGATGGACGCGGGCCGCTCCGACGTACTTTTCGCCATGACCAATCGCCGTGACCCGCCCAGCTACGGGGCACAACTTGATCGCGGCGCCACTTCGCTTACCGAAGCCTGGGACGCGGACCCCGCTTCGTCGCAGAATCACTGCATGCTCGGGCATATCGAGGAGTGGTTCTATGCTGGTCTGGCAGGCATCGAAGCGGATATCAACCACATCACGATCAAACCGCAGCCGGTGGGCGATCTCACTTGGGTGAAAGCCTGGCACGACACGGTGCGAGGCCGCGTGGAAAGCAGTTGGAAGAAGGATGGTATGGGCTTCGAGTTGACGGTGCGTATCCCGGCAAACGCCTCCGCCACGGTATACCTGCCGGCCCGCACCCAGGAGCAGATCACTGAAACCGGCCGTCCCGTTTCCCAAGCAGCGGGCGTACATTACCTTCGGCAGGAAGGCACCGCATCTGTATTCGAAGTAGCGTCCGGCCAGTACACGTTTCAGGCACCTAAGCCCTGAGGATATGATCCATTGGAGGTGAGAAATGATAAGGAAGAAATCCCTTTGGTTGCTGATGGTGATAGCCGCCGCGGTGCTGTCACGAGGTCCAGCGCTTTTCGCGCAGGCCGGCAGCTCATTGCCGATGTACCTCGACCACACGCGAACAATCGATGAGCGCGTCAATGACCTGATGAGCCGCATGACGCTTAAAGAGAAGGTCGGGCAGCTCAACTTGCCCTGTGTTTATGTGGATGAACTGGGAACCACCATTCCGGCCAAGCAGGAGGCGTGCAAGCGTTTCGCGGCCGGAACCTACACCCAGGAAATCGGTCCGGCCTGCGGCTTCTTTACCCTGGCCGACGAAGTACTGCACGACGGAAATGCCCGCCACGCGGCCGAGTATTTCAATGAGCTGCAGAAGATCGCGCTCACCCAGACGCGGCTGAAAATCCCCCTGATGCAAGACGAGGAGGGCACGCACGGCGCCATGTATCCTGGCGCAACGGTCTTTCCCGAGGGCCTGGCCATTGGCAGTTCGTTCGATCTTGATTTAGTGCGAGCGATTTACTCTGCCGCCGCCGCGGAGTCCCGGGCCGTCGGCATCCACATGTTATCCACCCTGGTGATGGAGCTGGACCGCGATCCGCGCATGGGCCGGAATGAGGAAGCCTACACCGAAGACCCCTACCTCTACATGCGCATTGGTGAGGAGATCGTGCACGGTACCCAAGGGACTAACATCGCCGACCCGGGCAGGGTGATCGCGGTGTTGACAGATTTCCCCACGCAAAGCTCACCCGCCAGTGGTCTCGAGCGCGGAGCGATTGAACTCTCCGAACGCTCTTTGCGCGAGAACGACATGTTTCCTTGGATAGGCGCAATCACCAAGTCCGGTGGCTTGGGCGTGATGGCCGGATACCCGGAGGTCGAAGATATACCTGCCCACGGCTCGGTGAAATGGATGAACGATATTCTGCGAAAGGACATCGGCTTTGAGGGCGTCGTGGAAAGCGAAGGCGGCGGCTTTTCGACATTAACCTACGAGCAGATCGTCCCCACCCAGAAAGAAGCCGGTGCCCTGGCGCTCAAAGCCGGAGTTGACCTGAACATCACTTATGAACCCGCCTATATGGGCCCGCTGGTCGAGGCGGTGGAACAAGGGGAAGTGCCGGGGGCGCTCGTGGATCGGGCGCTGCGCCGCGTCCTGAAACTAAAGTTCCAATTGGGCTTGTTTGAGAATCCCTACGTCGACGTGGACCGCGCCGCGACCATCGTGCATTCCCATGCGAACCAGGATTTGGCGTTGCGCGCCGGCCGCGAGGGGATCGTCCTGCTGAAGAACGATAAAGGCCTGCTGCCACTCAAGAAAGACGTCAAGTCGGTGGCGGTGATCGGTCCGGATGCCAACAACCTGATGAACCAGCTCGGCGATTACTCGCCCAAGGCCATTCCGCAGCACGTTGTGAGCATTTTGGAAGGCATCAAAGCCAAAGTCGGGGCAGCAACCAAGGTGACGGCGGTGAAGGGCTGCA
Organism: Terriglobia bacterium; assembly: GCA_050010335.1. GTDB lineage: Bacteria > Acidobacteriota > Terriglobia > UBA7540 > UBA7540 > Bog-366. The sequence continues at coordinate 16,128 of JBEKLF010000090.1, read as the reverse complement.
AGGTGTTGGGGGATGACAAGAGCGGATTCGCCGAAGCCGTTCGTGCCGCCAAGAATGCCGACGTGGCGATTGTGGTGGTGGGCGAAAACCAGGGTCAGAACGACGTGGATGAAGATAAAGATCCGCCCACGGACGGTGAAGGCCACGACATCGCTAACCTTGATTTGACGGGTGTGCAGGAAGACCTTGTCCGCGCCGTCTATGAAACCGGTACGCCCACCGTGGTGGTGCTGGTCAACGGCCGGCCGCTTTCCACCCGCTGGACTGCCGAGCACGTATCCGCTATTGTCGAGGCGTGGCGGCCTGGCGAGCTGGGTGGCACCGCCGTAGCCGATGTGCTCTTCGGAGATTACAACCCCAGCGGCCGCCTGGCCATTACCATCCCCCGGCACTCCGGCCAGTTACCTGCTTATTACAACTACAAACCCTCCAAGGCCTACTGGATGAAAGAGATCAAGCGGGGATACGTGGATATGCCTGCCACTCCTCTCTACCCCTTTGGCCATGGATTAAGCTATACCCAGTATGAGTATAGCAATCTTCGTATTTCGCCCGACGCGATTCATCCGGGAGGCGAGGCGCGCGTCAGCGTGGACGTCAAGAATACCGGCGGCCGCGCGGGTGTAGAAACGGTGCAACTCTACACACATGAGAAGTACGCACCCGTTTCCATGCCGGTCAAGCAGTTGCACGGATTTGAGCGGGTGGCGCTCGAACCCGGCGAAAGCAAAACCGTAACCCTGACGCTTACCCCAGAGGATCTCCAGTTGCTCGACATCGACATGCATTGGCGCGTGGTGCCCGGCGACTTTGAAATCATGATAGGGAAGTCTTCGGCGGATATTCCCGTCGAAGGGATCTTGAAGGTGACGCCGTAACAGTGGTTGTGAGGGCGCGGCTTCTGCCTGAAGTCGGCCGCGCCCTCTCTCCGGTTTGACCCCAGCCAGGGCTTGCTTTCTTGAATCTCCGCACAATTCAGTAAATCAGCTTCAGCGAGAACTGGATTTGCCGGGAGGGACCGGCGGTCTTGTTGATGAGCCCGAATCCCGACCCCAGGACGACATTCGAGGGCAGGCTGAAATCAACGAGGTTGAAGACATTGAAGAATTCTGCGCGGAACTCCAGCGTTGCCGCCTCCGCATTGCCTCGCCTTCCAAGTTGGGTATCCTTGATTAAGGACATATCCAAGTCGCGGAAGCCCGGTCCGCGGAAACTGTCGCGGCCCAGAGTTCCGAACCTCCCGAGATTGGGCCCCGTACCGTCGGGAAGATTGATGGGAAGGGAAAAGAACGAGGGGTTATCCAGGCCGCGTCCGAAGTAGTCCTCCCGCACCTTGCGGCTCGTCGAGAAATCCGGCTTCGCGATTTGATCCGGGCGGTCGGCTCCCGTGGCACCCACCCCGGTCTGTTGAATTCCCGAGAAAACGGTAAAGGGCGCGCCGCTGGTGAGCGTGGTGATGTTCAGGAATTGCCATCCGGCGGTCACCTTGCGGCCGAGCGGCTGAAACGCGGAAATGCGATCGAAGGGCAAAGCCTGAATCAAGCTGAGAGTGAAAACGTGGGTCGTGTCGAACGTGGACGGCCCCTTCTCCGCGCCCGGGTCCCAGGGGTTTTGCGGACTCGCCTGCAACAGAGTCCCCGAGGAGCCGAGGAAACCTCCCAAGGTCGCGCTGGTGTCATCGAGCGATTTGCTGAAGGTGTAGTTCGCCTGAAACCCCAGACCGAGCCGGGCGGAAGTTTTCTCCGCACCCACTTGCAGGCCATGATACGTGGAATGGGAACGGCTGCTCATCATAGCTTCCGGCCCAAATCCTCCCGTGACATTCCCTGCCGGGTCGAAGCTTGTAAAATGTGCGAACGCCGCATCGGCGCCTGTATAACCGTTGGGATAAACAATGCTGGGCAGCCGCACGCCCGCGGTGCCCACGTAGGCAGCGCTCAACTTGACGTCGCCCCAATCGTGGTCCACTCCTGCCGTGTAACTTTGGATGTAACCATCGGCAAAGTTCGACATGATTCCAAAAATGGAAAGAGGCTGGAACTGGTGCCCGGGCGTCGCGGCCGCCAGGTCGGATTCATAACGCTGGACATCCATCACCGTGTTGGGTGGAACGTCCGTGGTGCGGCCGGTCGGAAATACCGGCTGTCCCGACGCAGTGTAGGGCACCGGTAGATTGAAATGAGTTACCGCGTTCTCAAAGGGGACAGACACTCCCGACTTGGCCGTAAGGGTGGGCTGAACCATGAAGGGCGCGCCGCCGGTGGTGAAATCTTCCTGAAAAAGATTGGGCAAACGCGTGGTGATGGCAGCACCCGCATGCCAGACGGTGTGTTCACTCTGCCGCACCTCGATGGCGAGCCGCGGCCCCCACCCCCTCCAATCCTTGGCGTAGGGTGGCTCGGGTCTGACGAGGAAGTGCTGATAGACGCCCGGGTCCCAGGAGCGTGCCGGCCGGCCATCAGGTCCCAGAAAGATCGGACCCGACGTGCGATCCTTGGGCTCCTCAAAGAGTGAATTATATTCGTACCGCAAACCGTAATCCATCTGTAGACGGGGCGTGATTTTCCATGTGTCCTGGATGTAGAAATTATAGGCCTGCCGGTGCATTGACGCTTCATTGAAACGGTCGCCCGTGGCTGTTTGCGGTGAGGCCAAAGAGATCAGGTAGGCGAACGGAGTAGCCGTAAGCAGGCCGGTCAGGGAATCGGGAAGCAAGTCGCCAGCCTGGATGTTGTGCTGGCCGCTAGCGGAAAGAATAGGGATGGGCGCGTAGGCCGGCCCACCGCCAAAGGTGTAGAGGCCGTTGGGATTCGTGCCGAAGATCGTGGAATCGCGGTTCTGGCGAATTTCCCAGCCCCACTTCAGCGCATGGATTCCGTGCAGGTAGGTGAAATTCTGCTTCGCCTGGAGGAGATTGCCGAAGACGCCGATCACCGAGCCATCCGCGGAGTTGATGGGTTCATAGAGGCCGTCGCCGAACTCGATGGCCGGCTGAGTATGGTCGATCGAGGGAAAAAACGGCGTGGCGCGGATAAATCCCAAAGAAGCATCCCAACTGAAGTGCGGGGAGGAGGTGCGAGTGTAGGTGATCCCGGCGTTCCGCTGGTGATCCAAAAAGCGAATGGCGTAACTGGGATCAATGGCGGTCTGATCGGGGTTGGTGAGCGGTCCGGTAACGTTGCTGAAATTGAATCGCCCAAAGAACGTGGCCCGGTCGGATATTCGATGATCGATGCGTAGCGAGAATTGATTGGTATTGGTTGACACCTTGGCGGAAGTTGCGTAGGTGCGCGCGCCGTAAGCCCCAATCGGGTCGTTCGGCAAGGGGTAGTCCGCTAATACGGGAGCAATCTGTGGATTCACTGGAACCAGTAAAGTGTCTCCGGCGAAAGCCGTGGTGTCCAAGCCCTGGCGTTCCTCCACGGTCGGGACCGAGAGGACTTGCGTGGTTCCCAGGACCTGGCGGAAGCCCTGGTATTGACCAAAGTAGTACGTCCGGTGCCGGCCGTCGTAGATTCCGGGAAGGATCAGTGGACCGCCGTTGGTAAAACCAAATTCGTTGCGGACAAACGGGGGTATTCGCTCAGGGTTTGCGACATTCCGCCGGTCAAAGAAGTTGCGGGCGTCAAATGCCGCGTTGCGCACAAATTCAAACACAGATCCATGAACCTGGTCGCTGCCGGATTTGGTGATGATGTTGGTGAACCCGGCGGCTCCGTGGCCGATCTCTGCCGGCATCACACCGGAACTCGACTTGATCTCCTGAATCGCGTCCACGTTGAAGTTCGAGAAGGTCGCTCCGCCCATCTCCGGGTCTGTGGTATCGATGCCGTCGGTGGCAAAAACTGTGGTCGTCCCGCGCTGACCGTTGACGGCAAACTGCTGGGTGAAATTGGCAGCGCCATTGGTGTCGGTCATGGTGCCGGCGGCAAGCAAAAGGAGCTGACTGAAGTCGCGTTTGTTGAGCGGGAGATCGGCCACCGTCTGGCTGGACAGGACCTCTCCGCCGGTAGATTGTTTTGCCGCCTCGCCAGGAAGCCGGGGAGCGACAACCTCGACACCATGTGCGCCGAGTTGGAGTTGATCGGCGAGAATCTGGCCGGGACTGATCTTCAAGGGAGCCGTCGCCACCAAGGTTTGGCTATTCCAATGAACCGATACAGAGTATTCACTCGCGGGGAGTTCGGAGAGCACAAATACGCCGTGCGTGTCTGTCTTGGACTGCCGTCTTTTGTCTGAGCGGATATCGCGCAACTCGACCTCTGCTTGGCCGACGGGCTTGCCGGTCGAATCAATCAACGTCCCCGTCCAGTTTGCGGACGATTGATTGCCCGCCGCCGCGGTCTGTGCCATCGCAAAGCAGATGAGCACAACGAGAAGATTGAACAGCCTATTCTGATTAGGCATTTGCCCTGAATTCATGTCAGGAATTCACAGCGTGGACCAGGTGCCGGTGCCCTCAACGCGATCGTGGGGGGCTTCCGCTTGGCATCCCGCTACGGCCACTCCGCGTAAAGCTCGGATGCATGCCGCACCCAGGGTTGGCACTCCTTTATCTCCCGGTCAGGAGGATATGTCAATGCATAAGCGAAGGCTTGGCATAAATCCCTATCCCGGTCCGTGCCGGTGACTGGCAGGGATACGAATCGGCGGTGGTGGAGTTTTTGTTTGCCGTACCTGCGCCGGGAGGATTCACCAGGAGATGAGCAGGTCGCCGGTGACGTCATGGGCCACCAGACGACGTCCTGACTCTGCCGGTACGTAGGCAACCTGCTTCTCAGTTTCAAAGAAGCTGGCCTGTGTTCGACCGCTTTCCATTCGGACAGGCGGGCCGGCGGGTCGAACTTCGGGATAAAAATGCACAGTCGCGTTTTTGAGGCCCGTTAGCAACAGGCGCCGCCGGATGCCAATCTCCTCGGAAATTCTCTCGACGCAGGAAATCTCTCCCTCCTCAGCCTGTTCGAGGAAACACCGGCATTCGTGATGCCAGGCGCGCGGCATGTTGTATGTCGAGTACCCGCCCCTGAACCAAGTCTCGTTTCCTTTCAGGATGGGAGCCCCGCGCGGAAACCGTAGCCGGAGGGTTACGGCCGTTGACGGGCAGTACCCGGAAAAGAAGAACCCATTATTGCTGCGCGCCACGAGCACAAGCGGATTCCGGCTGTCGATTGCGGGTTTCTCCACCCGCAACTCGTACCCGAGTTTCCCCAGGACGTAGCGCATTAGATACTCTGCCTGAAAGTACAGTTTCGGATCGTCGGCTTGGGGAAGGTAAGCGTTCGTGATCGATGACGAAAGGCTACCGCGAACCCACGACAGCCGGCCAGAGCCGACCGTCCGCGTGACGGCAAAGACGCGCTCGTTTGGTCCGTCAGAAACGATGGCGCACACCTCGCAGCCCACAATTCCCGGCTCCTTTAATACCGTGTCGATGCCGCCGCCCGATAACAGGTCGCGATGAAGAATGCGGGCTGCCGGCGTTCCGCGGCGGATGTCGTCACCCTCTAGCAATAGTTGCATCTTGAGTTCCCCTGTGAGGGGTACCGCCAGTTTCAAGTTGAGCAAATCGAGGAACGTCCTGTTGGCCTCTGTCATCGGGCCGTAAAGGAAAACATCGCCCCCTCGACGAACGTGCTCCAATAGCGCGGTCTCCAGCAGGGTTTCCGCCTGGGGAACGGGCGTCAGCAAAATAGTGTTTTCATAGACCTCAGGATTCGCTCCGAGTGAGGCCAGGAAGTTATCTGTTGAGACGACCGTGTTCAGGGGCAAGCCGGCATTCACGGCGTTGCGCATGAACCAATCGCTGAAAAATACTTCGCCGGGGTGGGGTGAATCTCCGAACACTTTTTCATGGAACTCGCGGAAGGGGTACACCCAGGTGAGCAGGCCTGGCTCGTCGGAGAAATGATCCATCGCCAATAGAATGTGCGGCGTCACCTCGTTCGGACACTGGTCGGGCAGTTCTCCATAAGAGCTATCAATCGTGAGGAACTCGACGTACGACGGCCGAGTGACCTTGCCTTCGCGGTCCAAGCGCGCCAGGGCGAGGGGAAGGTAGATGTCGTGGGGTTCATGCCCGTAGCGATCAAACCAAGGGCTATTCAACCACCAGGGGTCGTGCGTGTAGAAGCGGAAAGGAAATACGTCGCCGGGTGGCAGGTGCGCGATGTGAGAGAGATACCCGCTCACCTCCAATCCAAAGTCCCCGTCAATGGCGGCCCAGGGCGAGTTCGGCGGGGCCACCATGTTGAATCCCCCATCAAAGATGTCGCGAATCGGCGAGGCACTCGCGGCCAAGTCCGCGCCAGTAGAAAGATTACTGCCGCGGCATTCCACGGGGAAAGCCGGACACTCCTGGCGAAAAACCTTCCAGAAGCCAATAACCTTCTCGCGAATTCCCGCAGCTTTTTCTGGATGGAACGCCTCGCCATCGAAAAGCGGGCCTTTCACGCTCCACGCGGTCGCGGAAAACCCGAAGCCGTTGGAAAACCAGATGTAATCAAAGCCAAGGTCGGTGAGGAAATGCTGCACCTGACGTCCGAAGAATGCCCCGAATGGCGTGCCCGCGGGGATGCCGTTCGGGAAGCCCGCGTAGGCCTTCGCATCGCCGTTCAACATCGAACTGCAATCCACCCATTCGCCCTTGAGAATCTCCTGATGCCGCTGGTACTTGAAGGGCGAACGCGCGAACTCCGGCCCGGGGTCAAACGTCGCGCCCACCTTCACCGCCTTGCCAGTCATCGATTGCCCTACGCACCTGAAGGTTCGGACAATCTCTTTCAGGATGCCGTAGGTAATCCTGGGTGGGTTGTCCATGTACAGCCGGGCCTGCTCATGGATGTTGATCTTGGACGCGTCGGCTTTCGGCGGCGCCTTCTCGGGGTTGGCGCTGCCGATGTAGCGTGCCCACTCGATTTCGTCACTCATTCTCCCGCCGTATTCAAGAATCTCGCTCCCATCGGCTGTCCAAAGCATCACCGCACTCGCGTCGGCGCGCCGGAGCAGAGCCGCCCACTGCCGGAAGACATGCTCACAAACCGACCGAATGGCCGGCTCATCGATGTTGCGAAAGGGCTTCAAGCTCATCTCGAGCGTCACGCGCCTGAAGGCGCTGGGTTCGGTCCAGAGTGCGTGCGGGCTGGCCGGCAACGGCCGCACCTCGTAGTGACCCTGGCCGGAGAGAGGGAGCGCCACGGCGGCGCCCGCCGTCCGCTGGAGCCAGTCCCTCCGGGAAATCATCTGGCTATTTACGGGCTTTCCTTTCATGTCGTACTCCCCTTAAGACCTACTCCGACGACTTCCTCACGATGACGGATTCGATTCCTAAAGCTTCACCGATTCGCTTCAACGTCTCCGCGTGGTGCCCGACGCCAAGGGAAAAGTGATGGGTTGGTCCTTCCGCGACCCACGCCTTGAAAAACGTACGCGCATCCGGCTTGAAATAGCCGCGCGTATTGGTATTCCCCGTGGCAGGAATGGGACCACGCACCGATTCACCCTCGGCAATTACGAATTTGAACCGGCCGTCAAACTTCTGGGTTACGCCCAACATAGTGATCGGCCCTTCGCGGATCTTGAATTCCACCGACACGCCCGATCCCGGCTTGCCGTGATACTTCAGCAGGCTCCGCAAGAGTGGCCGGCCCGCGGCGATATTGAGGTGGTGGGGTCCGTCGTGCCCCACCAGAATGAAGTCTTCCTCAAAGTCCATCGGGTGGAACTCGGCAAACGATCCCCCAATTTCCAGGCGGTCCATGATGAGCATGCCAACGCAAGTTTTGAGGTCGGACTCACCGCACATGGGAAATCCCGCGGCCGTGAGCAATGAGTTTCCCACGATCAGGTTCGTCGCGAGTTCCCGGCCCTCTGAGCCTGGCCGGGCCGCGTAATAGTAAGCCAGTCCGTCCAGCGAGTAACGGTCGATGAACTTATCCAGGGCGACGGCGGCGCGGGCGGCAGCGTAGAGATCTTCATCGGTAACCTTGCGGGTGATCGGATCGCTCCTCGGATCCGGAAAGTCGAAGAAATCGGCAATCTCACGCTTTTTCTGCTCGATTTCCTCCGGGCGCACGGTGTTCTGCTCTTCCAGTACGTCGTCAATCTCCGTCTGCACAATATGGATGCCAAACTGCGCCGTAAACGCTGTCTGGTCAGAATGCATGTCCAGCATCGCCTCAATGGGATGGCCAAAGTGGCCGATCCGCGCCCCATGAACGTCGTGGAGCACCTTCGAGATCTGGCACCACTCTCTCAGTTCCCGCTCGGCGCGCTCGTCGCCCTGGAGGTGACCAATCACCAGCTCGGGCGGCTTCCGGCCCATCCGAATCGAGGTATTCACAAACTCCGGAATGGCACAGATGTTGTCGTTGCAAAGTTGCATATAGGTTGACCCGCGCTCGTAGGGCATCGCCTTCAACGGTTGCAGGGCGAGGAAGACGACCGGCGCCGCGAGTTCGCGAGCCATGATTCCCCACGTGGAGCTGGTGGCGTAGGTGACCATGTTGACGAAGACCAGATCGGGTTGGAGGGCATGGATTTCCTTGACCTTTTGGTATGCGGTCGCGGCATCGTCCACCATCCCCAAGTCCGTGACAGCGACGCCGTGGGCCTGGATTCTCGCCTTTAACTCCCGGTGGTAGCCCATGAGCTCATCGAGGAGCCCTTCAAATTGTGCCCAATAGGGTTTGTGGCCGACGGCAAAAAGGCACACCTTCGCCGTCAGTCCTTTGCGCCGTTTGATTCCGAACGGTTGGCCTGCCATTTGGCGATTTTCTGAACCAGAAGATGGCGACATGCGGGACCTCGCGGATTTCGATCGAAGATGAAGTGATTCAAGACGGAACTCTACTGCTACCTGCTAGGGAAGGGAATGGAAAATCGATCGGCTTGATTTCCTTGATGGCACGAACCATGATGACCAGACAAATCGGATAAGTAACCCCCGCGGCAACGAAGACAGGTGTGAACGAGATGTGTTGAACGACCCTGCCGATCAGCAGGCTGGTCAGGAATCCGCCGATCCCACCGGCCGTTCCGGTGAGCCCCACCACTGTGGCCACCATGCGGCTGGGAAAGAGATCTCCGATGATGGTCATGTAATTCGTAATCCAGAAACCATGCGCGAACATGAGGACGCTCATGAGAAGGATCGCGGTTTCTGTCTGCCGCACATAAACCACCAGAATGGAAACGGGCGTCAGAAAAGCCGAAGCCCGGAGGATGCCCTTGCGAGCCTTGTCGATGGCCCAACCACGTGCGACGAGGCGGTCTGAAACCAAGCCCCCAAGAACCGAGGCGACTCCCAGGGTTAAGAAGGGAATCCAACTTAATTGTCCAATCTTCTCCAGGGAAGCACCACGAACCTGGCTTAGATATTGCGGAATCCAAAACATGTAGAAATAGAACACCGAATCGAACAGGAGTCGAGAACCGACCAGTCCCTGCACCTGACGTAGGCGGAGAAGGGCTGCCCAAGGAACCGGGCGAGCAATTTCCTTCGAACCCGCAGGCTCGAATAATCCCTTGTCCGTCTGCGCCAGGTAACTTCGTTCACGATCTGAAAGTAGGCGCGATTCTTGCGGGCGCGAATAGGTTGAGACCCACACCACCACCCAGCCCGCGCCTAGGAATCCCGTGATAAGGAAGGCGCCGCGCCAACCGAGGTGTACCGCCGCCCACGCGACCACCGGTGGGGCGACCACTGCCCCGAATGCGGAGCCACCGCTGGTGGCAATACCCATGGCGGTTGCTCGCTCTCTTTTCGGGAACCATTCCATCACTCCCTTGGCCGCACCGGGGAAACAACCGCCTTCCCCGAAGCCCAGCAGAAAGCGGAAGAATCCGAGTTGGAGAGCGCTATGAGCGACCGAGTGCAACAGGCTCGCCACACTCCAAACGCCGACGGCAAGGCCCAGGCCACCGCGTGTGCCCAAGCGGTCAATGATCCTGCCGCCGGCTGAGAACATCACACTGTAAGCAAGAATGAAGGCGAACACCACCCATGAATACGCGATGTTGTCCATCCGTAGATCCTTGGTGATGATCGGCGCCAACACTGAGAGTACCTGGCGGTCGAAAAAGCTCAAGCCGCTCGCCACAAAGAGCGTCAGCACCACGAACCATCGCAAATGCGGTATCTTCGTCATTGCTTGCCGATCTGAGACGACATCTGGAGGGGCTATGCGCCGCCATTCTAGCCCAACTTTTGCAGTCGAAGGGGGAAGAAGTATGGGAGAAGAATTATTGCCGCTGACTTATTTGTAACGGAGGGTACCCCCATGGTTGCCCTGAATCTTCAGTGTCGGCTTTAGGGCGGCGAGATGTTAGCCCGTTTCTTCTCAGCGGAATCTTAGGTCCTTGAGTAGTGGCCGAAGGGCCTCTTTCACTACGCTAAAGATTTCTCTTGACAAGACTAAAATCTTAGGCTACAGTCTGTGGTGAGGATTGAGGGCCGGTTGCGCCCTCGGCGGAACCGGCGAGTCGGAGGAAAGGCCTTTGGTCAACGGCAATGCAGGCCGAGAAACTGTACCGGTGGCAGCGCGACTTTATGTCTCCGAATTCACCAGTCGGACAATTTGCGCTAACCCCGCAGCTCATTGAAAACAAAGGGTGAAAACAGGGATTTTTCGCTTGCCAAACCCGTCATCCTAATGAAAATAAATCCACTTACAGACAGAGCGCCAAATTGTCATTGCCGGACGGTTGAAACGGCCGGTGTGCGCGACGTTCGCCCAATGAGCCCAGAGAGCTACGCCTGCTTGGACAAGTATTTCATCGTTTGCGAGAGTGAAATTTCGTCCTCCATCGATGGGGCAAATTCGAGGCCAAAGACGCCCTGGTAGTCTAGTTGCTCGATCTGACCCAGGACGAATGGATAATTCGTCTCGCCCTGAAACGGCTCATGCCGTCCCGGCACGCCCGCCGAATGGAAGTGGCCAATGACGTCGATATTCCGCTTTATGTGATTGACGAGGTCGCCTTCCATAATCTGCATATGGTAACAGTCGAAGAGCATTCGCAGGCGTTGCGAGCCGATTCTTCGGCAGATTTCCGCGCCCAGATCGCTGCTGGTAAGCCAGTGGTCGGGGTGGTCGTACTTGTCGTTCAAGGGTTCCAGGAGCAGGGTCACGCCTGCTTTCTCCGCCATGTCGACCACCGGCTTGGTCCATTCGATGACCGATTCCAGCATCTGCCGGTCAGTCAAGTCCGGCACCCGATTGCCCGTCAGGAAAATCGTGTTGGGAATCTGCGCTGCTTTGGTGTAATTGATGGTCATCTGCGCGCGCTCAAGCCACGCGTCTTTGCTCTTGCGTGGATCCGTCAGGCCGCTGCCTACCGAGCCGTCCGGCGAGTTGATGACCGTATTGGTGATGGTGACGCCATTGGCCTGCGCCAACTCGGCCAACTGGTCGGGAGTCCCTTTGAAAACACTGTCTACCCACCAGATTTCGACATTCTTGAAGCCCAGGCGGGCCGCGGTCTTCACGCGATCTGCAAACGGCAGGCTGGTCAGAGCCATTTCCAAGCATAGACCCAGTTTCATGGCGAATTCTCCTTAGGGGTAAATGAAATCGTAAAGATGGTTCCGGGCGGGCCTCCCCACCCTGAACCTAGCGCAATAGGCGACGCAAGACCTTATTAATGCCGAGCGCAATAGCATTGCAATCTTCATTTGAATAGTTATGGTTAATTTCAATGTGGATGGACCTACCCAGCAGGTCCAGAGTCCGGGGGCACATTTCGCGCGAGTACTTCGGCAACTCGTCAGCCGGCACCGCGCTCCAGGGCAACCCGTCTGCCGCCACACTCTTCTTTTCTATGATGTGATCCCAATAGGTGTAAATGTGCCAGTCGCGCACTTTGGAATCGTAAACGCCTCCGGCCGGAACGCCCTCGGCATGCAACGCTTCAATCGCTCGTCGTGTGACATCGGGATTGGGCAAAAACATGATCAAGCAGATAGCCGTGTCGCCCGCCGGGTCGGTAAGCCTCCGGAAGCTGAGCCCGGGGAATTTTTCGATTCCCGCCAGGATCCGATCGCGCCCGCGGCGGTAACCCACCAGCATGTTGTCCGTTTTGCGGATTTGGGCGATGGCCACCGCCCCCTGCAATTCGCTCATGCGGTAATTCTCTCCGGCGAACAATTCGCCCTCCCGACGTTCACGGGCAAAACGGTCGGGCCGCCAGCAAGCTGCCGTGTCATGCCAGCTTTGGGCTCGCGTGTACAGCCATTCGTCATCCGTCGTCACAAACCCGCCTTCCCCGGAAGACATAACTTTGTAATGGTCAAAGCTGAAGCACCCCGCGGCGCCCAGGCTTCCCAGGCGCTTGCCCTGGAACGACCCGCCACCCGCCTGCGCTACGTCCTCCACCAACGGAAGCCCTTTTCGTTTGGCCAAGTCCAACAGGGCATCCATTTGTCCCGCGGCGCCACGCATGTGCACCACTACGATCGCCTTGGTGCGGCGCGTCAGTGCACGCTCTGCGGCCTCCGGATCCAACGTCAGGGAGTCGTCAACTTCCGCGATTACCGGGATGCCGTTGGCGGCGACGACGCCTGCCGCGCTGGCGAAGAACGTGTAGGCCGGCACGATGACTTCATCCCCGGCCCCGATTCCCAAAGCCCGATAACTCGCGATGAGAGCGGAGGTGCAAGAGTTGACGGCAAGGCAATATTTCGAGCCGATCAATTCCCGCATGGCTTCTTCCGCCGCCGCAACCCTACTGGGCTTGGGGTTGTAATAGCGGAAAAGGTGTGGCCCCTCGACGTTCACCTCATGCTCGATGATTTCCTTGATTCGTTGCTTATTCTCCGGACTGAACTCCCACAGGTCGATCAGTTCCCACAACTCCTCCCGTCCGAGTTTGGAAGGGAAAGGGCCGAGTTTAGTTACGGCCTTGGGGCCGCCTTCGCTCGCGAGCAATTCCCGGGGCTTGGTTTCCATTGTTCCTCCTTGCTGTCGCCGGTTTGGGGCAGTTCTTGGGGAAAGGGAGTTCCTGGCTGGCTAAAACTTTCACCATCAAGAACAGTAGTATCTCCGATCCAAAAGGGTAACGCGATAACTTTAGCGCAAAACGCTCCAATCATATTGCCTCATGGCAGTAAGTCAAGCACTTTAGCCGGCGACAATTATCATGATTGAGTCTGGCGCAAGACCTCGACCTTTCCCAAGCTTCAAACTAACTCAACCGGTTTTTTCGCCGCCGGTTTGGCGCGAGAGCCGTTAGGATTCGCTGAAGTCAATCATGAGGGGTCGAGAGCGAAAGCCACGGGTCTTAATGGCGCAGTACACTAATCCGGCAAGAAACCAAATTCCGCCCACGATTTTCGCCGGAGTCTTCAAACCCAACCAAATCCACAGGCAAAACACGAACCCAATTAAGGGCATAACCACATCTTGGAACACGCGGCGTTTGTGGTCGGGGCGCGTGATAATTGTGAACTGCCAGAAGGTGGCAAAGTTTACCCCCATGAAAGCGAGGAAGGCGCCGAAATTCAGAATCTCGCCGGCTTGCTCGTAGGAAACCATCAGCGTCCCAAGATAGGCTACGATTCCAATCAGCCAGATGTTGCGTGTGGGAGTGTTGTGCTTGGGGTCCAGGTAGGCGAAGATGCGGCGCGGAAGGACATTGTCCCGGCCCATGCCGAAAAGCAGCCGCGCGGCGCCCACCTGCCCCGTCATCCCTGCTCCCATGCAAGCCAGAATCAAAATGATCCCCAAGGCCTGAAACAGCAATGGTCCCCCCACACGCCGGGTGACATCCATAAAGGCTGTCTCCAGGTTGGGGAAGGTCAAGTAGTCCGGCCAGACCCGCTGACCCAGGTAAATCTCCAGTCCCCCCACGATGCCCGTGAACAGGCAGACGGATACTGCGGCCAGCATGACATTGCGCTTGGGATTTACCACTTCTTCGGCGAGGGTTGTGACCCCGTCAAATCCAATGTAGGTCAGCGCGGCGTAGGAAGTGGCGGTCCAGATGTACCGAATGTCGAATGTCTTGGGATCGTAGAAAGGTTGAAACGAGAAGACGCCACCCCATCCTCCCCAATGAAAGAGATACCGGACCGCCAAAACCATAAAGGCGACGATAACAACCGACATGATGGCCACAAGGATGACGTTGGCGCGTGCCGTGGTGCGGATGCCGCGCAAATTCAGGCCGGTCATTAAGCCCACAAAGACTGCCGCCAGGATGAAGTAGGGAACTTGAGGGATGAACCTTTTAACCGTTAGAGTTACAAATATTCCATTGAGGAGGGGTTGTATCAGGTAATCCAGGAACATCGCCCAGCCGGTCAGGAATCCCAGGTGCGGATTCAACCCGCGCCCAACATAGGTGTAAGCTGAACCCGCGGTGGGGTAAAGTGCGGCCATCCGTCCGTAGCTGACTGCCGTGAATAGCATGGCGCCCATGGCCAGGAGGATGGTTGTAACAAAGTGCCCATGGGAAAGCTGTTGCGCGATCCCGAACATCGGGACCGGCGCAATAGGCATGATCAGGACGATGCCATAGAAGATGAGATCCCAAAGGGTTAGCACCCGCCGCAGGTGCGGCGCCGCATTCACCGCTGCTTGAGTTGAAGGGTCGCCCAAATCGCTCTCCCAAACCGGAAACTTGCAGTTAGCGGAGCTTACTCATCACGGCACCTCAACCCGATAATCTCCCGGTCGCACGAACTTGCTGAAGTGCGCGAGATAATAGTGGAGCCCCGGGGCCCATCAGACCTTACATCCTGACGCGGACGATGTTGGAATAGGCGGATTCACCGGCATCATTGAGGGCTCGGACCCGATAGGAGACGCTCTGGCCTTGCGCTAAGTGGCTGTCGGTATAATCCTTCGCGCCCGCCGCCAATTTTGCCACCCGCTCCCAACTGCCGTGGTCGCCTGTGCGGCGCTCCACCGCCATGGCGGTGGTATCGCCGCCGTGCGGTTCCCAGGTAAGCTGGGCGGAATCCTTCGCCACCTTGGCCTCCAGCGAACTCGGTGCCTCGGGCAGCACAGGCCAATCGAAGTAGTCAGCATCCACAATAGCCTGCACGCTATCGAGCAGGGGAACTCTTTCCAGGGTGTCACGCGTCCCCGCCTTCCAATCCAAGGGCTTGATTGCTCCGTTATAGACATTCGCCAGCACGGGATGCTCGATGCCGGTGTTTTTTAAGGTGAGGGTCACATACTTGGTAGCGTAAACATTATGCGGCCAACTGTGCTCTGCCAGCCAGTAGCCGACAACGGCCTTGCCTTTGGGCGAGCGAAATCCGTACGCAAGCACTGGCGCCCCCGCGTCCTTTTGAATGCCGGCAAAGTCGGGACTCGAGATGGTGATGGAGTCGTCGCGCTCGGTGTCGGCGAACAGCGCGTTCAGGTTCTGCACGGGGTCGAACACCTGCCGCGCCGTAAAGTCGCTGGGCTTGAACATCATGCCGTGGATGACCCCGAAGTTGTCGCCCTCGCTGCTGCTGGTGTCGTTGATCCATTCCCAAATCCACGACGCGATTCCGTTCGCCCAGTTGTAAAGCATCAGTCGCGGTACGTATTTCGCCTGTACCGTTTCATCGCTGCCGCTGGGAAGGTCGGGCAACGAGTTGAACTCGTCGTCCCAGAAAACGAGATCGGGACGGATGCCGGGAAAGCTACGGACCGCCTCGCGCAAGGCTTTCGGCGTCAGGGGGCCAAACGCGCCGTAGTCCACAGATTCGGGAGGGGCATTTTGCGCGTAACCACCCGGATAGGTGTGATAGGCAAAAACGTCGAGGCCGGAAGCGCACTGGCAGGCGTCGAGCGCTGTGCGGGCGAAGTCAGTGGAAAGCGTGGCTTGGCCGCCATAAACCAATTTGGCGGTCGGATCGGTCTCGCGCACCGCCTTCACAAAGGCGCCGAGCAGCCGGCCGTATTCCGCCGCGTTGGCGTCGGGATTCCAGTAAGTTCCGTCCTGTTCGTTCCATAAGGCGTAGTACCGGATTCGGCCGCGGTACCGGTTCACCATCCACTTGGTGTAGCGAATAAACCTGAATTCCGAAGTTGGGCCTCGATCTTACCCTGCTGAGTGAGGTCTTCGGGTAGGGATTTACCCTCCCGCGAGCGGCTGAAATTCCAACTTCGGCGAAGTTGGAATTTCATACTGCAA
>JBEKLF010000089.1:0-29247 GCA_050010335.1 Terriglobia bacterium | reverse complement strand
CGCCGCTGTGAACCAGGGCATGACCCGGGTTCGCCAATCCCAGCAACTCGCGTTTGCCTTCCTCGACCACGCCGGGCTTTCTTTTTGACCTGATTGTCACTGTATTATGCGAGATTCAGTAGTTCAACTACTTAGCGGGTCATAGTCTTCGCATCCTCTCGATGTCGTCGAATTAGGTACAGGCTTGCCCGCATGTAGGTATAACCTTTTCTGATGCCAAGCGGATCGCTCCGCACACGGGCAAGGGGGCTGGTTTCATTGCCCCATCCTGTAGGTGTCCAAATCAATCAGGGCGCCCGAACAACAACCATCATTCTTTACAAGGCGTCAGTCCGCCAGCCGAGAGCCAGCCACACAACTACGCTCATCCGCAGGCGGGCCACATCGCGTTAAGAACGGATGTTCCTCAAGCCTCAGGCAAGATTTCAGCCAGACATCGCAGATGTGTTTGCAGGCGTCTCCGGAGCCGGCAACGCGAAGGATGGTGGTTGTAACTGTGCGCGTCCCATCAACCTCAAGAACCGGAAGTGGGAGCGTATGGCGGAAGAGACCGAGGGGTGTGAGCGGTAGTTGATCTGATACTCCCTGCAAACCTGCGCGACGACTCGAGCCACCTGAGGATAGTGAACATGGCAAATCCTCGGAAAGAGGTGGTGAATAACCTGGAAGTTCAGTCCGCCGAGATACCAGGTCAGCAACCGGTTGTCCTGCGCGAAATCGGCGGTGGTCCGAATCTGGTGAATCACCCACTCGGCGTGGGCATCTTCCACAAAGGCTGGGTGCTCAACTTCTTCGACGACGTGGGCCAACTGGAACACAACGCTGATTACCAAGCCCACGGCCATCGTGACTAACAGATAGGATGTCACTACAACCCACCAAGGGTGACGTAATAAGGGGATAATAAACGCCAAACTGAGGAAGAAAATTTTTCCAGCAACCACTCCCGCCCAATCCCTCCCCCGGGGCGGCCCAAAAGTTCTTTCCCCGACTTTCCCTGTCCATAGTTTCTTGTAGTCGCTGTAAAAGTGCCATTGGAGCACCAGCATGGTATAGAAGAACCAAAGGTAATAATGCTGATAGCGATGATAAGAACGGAGTGGAATCTCTAGCGAGAGTCGTCCGATGGGTCCCAGGTCAATGTCATCGTCCACTTGGGGGATATTCGTGAAGGTATGGTGGCTGAAATTGTGTTTCCGAATCCAGAGGTAAGAGCTACCCCCGACAAGGTCAAGCGTTAGCCCCGCTAGCCGATTCATCCAGGGGCGGCTGGAAAAGCTTCCATGATTGCCGTCATGCTGAATGTTGAACCCAACCGCCGCCATGGCCAAGGCGAGAGATAGGCCGGCCAGGACTCCGGCGAGCCCATGCGTGACGTAGAATACCAATAGATAGTATGAACCAGCGAGCCAAGCGAGTATCAACGTCGCTTTCAGGTACATCCAGAAGTTTCCGGTCTTGGAAATCCCAGCTCGTCGGAAGTACTCATCAACATGAGTTTCGAGGGCTTGCTTGAATCCGGTCGCGGGAGCAAAGGTTGGATGAAAGTTCATTCTTAGTCCATGGCTATTCTACTATAACTTGGCCTAGAGCTGCCTCGGGAAAAGTCTCGTCCGTTCGCGTCTGCCGGAAGAAAGTGCAAATTCGATTAAATGCAGACCCCCTCCGGTCCCGCCTAGCTCCGTCGCAAACGACGTCCTCTGCGCAACGCCCCACCCGGGTAAGTGCCGCGGGGTCGTATCGCAGGCCCCGTCCTCGCGGTGCCTGTATCCAGCAGGGGGCTGGAACATCTGATAAAATAGGATTCCCCATCGGACTGGACTTGATACCTCCGCTGGCATTTGAGGAAACTACATGGCTCAACTTAGTGTGGCCGCGCCGGCCTTACCGGATGTCCCCGTTCGCGATCAGTTCAAACCCGTCAAAGCCGCTTTCATCATTGCAATGCATGTCGGCATCATCGCAGTTTTTTGGCAGACCACCTGGGCGGCCGTGGGCGGCTGTATCCTATTGCACGCGCTTTTCGGAGGACTAGGAATTTGCGTTGGCTACCACCGCCTGCTTACTCACCGGTCTTTCAAGTGCCCTAAAGCCGTGGAATACGTCCTCGCCCTTCTGGGAACAATGACCCTGGAAGGCGGGCCCATTGACTGGGTTGCGAACCACCGGCAGCACCACCAGTACCCCGACGAAGCAGGGGACCCGCATAGCGCGCGCGATGGCTTCTTTTGGAGCCACGTCCTGTGGATGATGTGGGCGCCTAATGCAGAGGATTGGAAGGAACTCACCGAACGTTATACCCCGGACTTGCTCCGCCAGCCCTTTTACCAATTCATCGGGCGCTACTATCTTGAACTCTCCGCTCTGCTGGCCATCCTGCTTTACCTCGTGGGTGGCTGGCCATTTGTAGTGTGGGGAATGTGCGTCCGGCTGGTTATCACCTACCACAGTACCTGGCTTGTGAACTCCGCCAGCCACACTTTTGGATACCGGAATTTCGAAGTCTCCGACCTCTCCACCAATTGTTGGTGGGTGGCCCTCATGACTTATGGTGAGGGCTGGCATAACAACCACCACGCCTTCCCCACCTCGGCACGCCACGGACTTCGCGCCTGGGAAGTCGACCTTTCCTATGGGTTTATCCGCCTGCTGAAATCTGTAGGCTTGGCCTGGGATGTTCGCACCCCACCGGCCGAAAAACTCAGGTTTCATCCCCCCCGCGCCGCCTGAGTGCCACTCCCTGAAGATGCTGGCTTTCGGCCGGACCACTTACCCCTGGCTGATCACAGGGGGGTTACCACTGCGAAAACTCGTCCGTGTGAGTCATGAATTCCGGGTAAGCGCCAGCGCCCAATTCATACAGGTCGGCGCCGTGCCGCTCCTCATCCGGGGGAATGCGCTGAGGGATGAACCGGTTGAGTAACCAGTTCAGGGAGTAGGTAAAGGGAAGTACGAAACCAACCAGCGTGGCAACGCCTACAATTTGCGCGAGCATCTGCCCGCTTTGGATCGCAGCAGGTGTGCCCGAATCTGGGAGCAAAGCCGTCGCCGTCCACGGGAAGATGCCCACTGCCAGGATTCCCCAAATTCCTCCGATGGCGTGGACAGACACTGCTCCCGCAGGATCATCCAACCCAAGGCGTGCTTCCATCCAGGCAACCGTAATAGTTACCAGCGCCCCGGCGACGAGCCCGATCAAGAGGGCCGCGGCCGGCGGAACAAATGCGCACACTGCGCTAGATGCAGCCAACCCGCATATCCAACCATTGGCGCTGAGCGAGGCGTCAGGCTTGCCAAATCGAAAGCGAGTAATCGCGGCAGCCGCAAGCACCGCACCGCCAGCCGAGAGCAGCGTGTTGACCGCTACCAAGACTATTCGCCCAAGTGGAATGCCGGCAAGTAGGATCGAACCGGCGGCGTTCAACCCCATCCAACCCACTAGAGCAAGAATGCAGCCGAAGAGTACCAGTACGGTGTTATGCCCCGGCAGTGCGGCGGGCATCCCCTCCAAATTGTATTTCCCCCGGCGGGGGCCAAGCAGCCACACCAGGCTGAGGGCCGTTAGTCCCCCCACCACTTGAATGGCAGAGCTACCGCCTGCATCCAAAAATCCCAGGCCCAGACCGTAACTCGCGCCGAGTTGCTTAAGCCACCCTCCTCCCCAAACCCAGTGGGCAAATAGGGGATAGGTGATGCCGGCAAGGAGCGCGGTGGAAACGCAGCAGGCGCGCAAACGCCAGCGCTCGGCGGCCGCACCCAGGGGAATCACCGCCGCCAGTCCCACGCCCATCAATTGAAAAAGTGCTGCGAGCGAGTCGCAGGAGCCATTCAAGGGCACTCCGCGCAAGAAGAAGTGACCCGCTGCCAGCAAGCTCCACTGCTTTCCAAAAATGCTTACGGTGTGGGATGGCAGATCGGAATAACCCTCCCACGCGAATCCGGTAACAAAGTAAGCCGCTGCCGCCACGCCGATTACGCATAAGGTCGACATCATGGAGTGCGCGGCGCTGCGCGAGCGGCTGAGACCCGTATTAATCAGCGCGAGTCCTGCCAAAGCAAGCGGAAGTAGGAATATGAAAAGGAGGCAAAAGGCTTGCGTAAGATCTGAAATCGCCGGAGGCGACGGGGGACTCACTCATTCCCCCTTTTGGCCATCAAATGTGAGCGAGTAAAGAGGACGAGCCCCAGGATTTCCACCCCGATGCCGGCCGCGACGAACAAGTTCTGTGCCAGGAATGTCCGGAGCAGCACCACGGCTGCAAGTACGATGAACAACCCTGCAGGCATCATGAGGAGTCCAGTGATTTTCATTCTTCCCCCCTCTTTAGTTTATCAGAACAAGTGTGGGGCAAGCGGGAAGCCTAGTGTCCGGTCAGGGGCACGTCCAATTGATTATTTTTATTGCCCCTAGAATTCAACGCCGTGCTTCTACGTTATTCCCCCGGAGGTGAACTCTTGGCTTAGCCTCCGGCAGGGGCCGCACAGCGCTGCGAAGGGGCATATGTTTCATTTACTTACAGCACCTGTTGCCTTCGAATCCCAATCCGCACACCTCATTGGGGAGGGTTGGGCGAGAGATCTTCCTAATGGTTCCAAAGCCTTACCCTGTGAGAATCTATTCTTATAGGCGTTACAAAATCTATTACTTTGACCTCAACATTGCCGATTGCATAAGGTAAATGTGCAGGTCACCAGGCGTGAGGCTCTTACACACAAATTGAGGAGATCTCGCCCTCTCCGAATTCACTGCCTCGGGCTTGTCCGGGCGGGCGCAGGCATCAGGAAGCCCAGCATCATTCGCACTCGAGAGATTCTTCCGACCGCTCAATGTCCGGAAAACCTGGATGCTTCGGTAAACGGATTGAGGAGGAGCAAGATGGCGGAGCACACCGCACCTGAAATGAAACCCACGTTGGGTTTGACGGGATTGACGATGAATGCCATGGCGTTGATCGCGCCCGGAGCATTCTTGTGGCTGACCTTTCTCATCCAGGCCACCACCGGAGTCACGGGGCCTTCGATGTGGATCGGCATTATCATCGCTCTGCTGCTTTGCATGGCGACAGCCGTCTGTTACGCCGAAATGGCCAAGCTGTACCCGGGCACGGGAAGCTCATACTACTTCGCTGAACAATCGTTCCTGAATCACGACAGGGCTTGGCGCTACGCGCGCATTTCCAAATTCGTCGTGGGGTGGGGCTCGCACCTTTATTACTGGATTTATCCCGGCGTGATGGTGGCCACCATGGGAATCTTTTGCGGTTACCTGGTGGGCACGCTGTGGCCGAATCTCATGAGCGCTTCGAATCCCGGGCCTATTTTCATGATGCTCGTGGCCATTGTCTTCTCCTTTGCCGTCGCCTACATCGCCCATCGCGGGGTCACCGGATCGACCGCCGTAAACATCGCCGCCAACATCATTCAAATTACCGCGTTGGTGGTGTTCTCGGTGATGGCGCTCGGCTATCGCATGAATCATCCTCCGGGAACCCAGGCCTTCCAATTTGATCCGACTTCGGGTGAAGCCTATACTTATCAATTTGCCACCACCAAGAGCGTCGTGAATGGGCAGGAGACGGAGACAATTGTCCGCGACGCCAACAATGTGCCGCAAGCGAAGTTGGATGCCGCCGGGAAGCCGGTACCTTTCCTCATCTCCTACCCCACCCATGACGCCAGCGGCAATTTCCTATCGCACGAAAAGGCCTCCTCCGTGGTGGGAATCCACAAAATTGGATGGGCCTTCATACAAGCAACTGTGGCGATCCTGATCCTGGTGGGGTTCGAATCGGTGACCGCCATGGGAGGTGAAGCCAGGAACGCCAAGCGCGATGTCCCGATTGCGGTCATCGTCTCGCTCCTGGTGCAAGGCGTGTTCTGTTATTTGTTCGAGTATTTCGCCGCGAACTACTTCCTCAATAGCGGCTATACGATGCAAAATGCCGCGGGCTCAGCGGCGCCGGTTGGCGACATGATGGTCGTTGTGGGCGATGCGCTGTTCGGCCAAGGGCGTGGCCGCGCGTTCATGTTGGTCGAGGCCTTCACCGTTTTCCTGGCCATCGTAGGTACCACGCTTTCCTGCATTAACACCGGCGCCCGCGTAACCTATGCCATGGGAAAGGATGAGGAGGTTCCGGAACACTTCGGACTTCTGCACGACAAGAACCTCTCACCGCACCGGGCCATTTGGACGTTGGCAGCTATTTCTGCGGTGTTTGGTTGCGTTGCCCTGGTGACGGTATTCGGCGATGCCAATGCTCCCACCGACGCGGTCATTCAGGCCTTGCCGCATGGATTCCTCTCCAACTTCGGATACTTTTCGCACGACAAGTTGGCGGCTCTTCCCAACAGTTTGCTGACCATAACGCTGGCATCGAACTTCGGCACCTTCCTCCTCTACGGCCTGAGTTGCACCATCTGCATTGTTGCGTACCACAACCACCCCCAGTTTAAAGTGGTGAGACACCTGATGGTCCCCGTGTTCGGTGTTGTAGCCAATCTGGCCTGCATGGTCTTCTACCTGGTCGGCCCCTTCATGGGCTACGGCACCAAGATGGAACCCCTGAGTGCCCTGGGAATCGCGCTGGTTTGGGCCATTTTCGGAGGTATCTACTTCCTCCGGTCCGGCAAGCGCACGAAGCGAACGACGCTTATTGAAAGCAAGGCGGTAGCTTCGTAGCCCAATTAGGAGGTGTTATGATCGAGAACACCCCAGGAGTTTCTCCGGCCCGTCAGGTATCTTTAACCGAAGGAGATCGGGCTGATCCGGCTTCCATGTTAGACGTGGATTTTGGCGAGCAAAGCGACATCGGCAACGTCCGCGAACGGAATGAGGACTCGCACGGGCACGTGGCTCCTGCCAATCCGGCGCAAGCGCGTTCGCAGGGTTGGTTGTTCGTGCTGGCGGATGGTGTGGGGGGACATGAGCGGGGTGAGGTTGCTTCCCGCCTCGCTGTGGAATGCCTGCTGGAGGGATTCCGTGAGTCCCGCGCCGGCGAACCCCACACCACGCTCCTGCCGCGATTGGCGGATAAGGCCAACCTGCGCGTTTATGAAGCGGGCCGTGCCGCCGCGCCTGGTGGTGCGCGGATGGCCACCACCTTGGTGGCCTGTGCGTTGCGTTACGACCGGGCGGTCATTGCGCACGTCGGAGATTCGCGTTGCTACTTGATCCGGCGGGGCCGCTCGACCCAGCTCACTCGCGATCACACCGTGGCCGATGCGCAATTGCGCATGGGCCTGATATCTCCGGGCGAGTCTTCACAATCCTCCAGCCGCCATCTGCTGCTGCGCTCGCTGGGGAACGACCTTTTCGTGAAGGTCGATATCAACCAGACGCAGGTGGTTCCCGGCGATGTGTTATTGCTGTGCTGCGATGGCTTACACGGCGCCCTGGAAGCGGCCGATATGGCGCGCATCATCACCGAGAACCGGGATTGCTGCGAGGCCGCGCGACAGTTAGTGACGCTTGCCAATCAACGTGATGGCAGCGATAATATCAGCGCCCAGGTGGTACGCATCAAGGGCGTCGAACGCGTGGGAATGTACCGCGGGAGGCCTTACAAGCTCCGCTAAGAGGCCGCACTTCTGAGCGTGTTCTCTTACACCCGACCACTTCATGAAATCTATCCATGCCGGTGATCAACTCGATCACTACCAGATCGAGCAGCTTGTGGCTCGCAGCGGCATGGCTTCCATTTACAAAGGAATCGATACTCGCACGGGGCGCCCGGTAGCCATTAAGATTCCCCATCCGGAAATGGAATGCGATCCCATTTTTTTCGAACGCTTCCATCGCGAATCGGACATCGGCGCCAAGCTGGACCACCCCGGCGTGATGAAGGTGTTCGTGGACGAAGACCGCGAACGCGTTTATATGGTGATGGAGTGGGTGGAGGGGCAGTTGCTGCGCCGTATCATGAGCGGGCGGAAGTTTCCTCCCGAGCGCGCGGTAAACATTGCCCTGCGTATCCTTGACGCGTTGGGCTATATCCACAGCTACGGGGTCGTGCATCGCGATTTGAAGCCTGAGAACATCATGATCGACGCCGACGACAACATCAAATTGATCGACTTCGGCATCGCCGCCAATGCCGGCGCCCGGCGCATCACGTTTGCCAAGCTCAGCAACACCATGGGCACGCCCGATTACATTTCTCCCGAACAGGTCAAAGGGAAAAGGGGAGATGCGCGCAGCGACCTCTATGCTTTGGGTGTGATGCTCTACGAAATGCTGACGGGCAAGGTGCCGTTCCAGGGCGAGAATCCCTTTGCTGTCATGAACGACCGCCTGCTGAATAACCCTATTCCACCACGCGAGGTCGATCCGGCCATCAGCCCGCAACTTCAGGAGATCATTTACCGCGCCTTGGAACGCGATCCGGCCAAGCGCTATCAGAACGCCGCGGAATTTGCCCACGACCTTCATCACCAAAATGAGGTGGGGGTCGCTGACCGCGCGGAACTCCGCGACTGGAAAGAGCGCCGCTCACCCCTCATCCGGCGAATCCTCTTTTACATCATGCTGGCGTTGATCCCCATCGTAATCTTCAGCGTGCTTCTTTACATCGCCAAACACTCGTAAGGGCAGGTGCCACGAATAAGGAAAGGTTAAAGTGTAAAGGATAAGGGTTAAAGCTTCGCGATGCGTTGCCAATAAGGACGAGATTGTCCTTTAGCCTTTATCATTTACACTTTAACCTTTACACACTAGCACTCACCCACCAGCACCTGGCATCCTTTCCCCACCCCCCATCACGCATGGCACCGGATATGGACGAGGCCACGCTGCGTCCGTTGCGCATCCTTCCTCGGCGGCGGGACGCGTCCCGGTGTAGAATGGAATTTATGGCTACACGACTAAAGCTCTTGGCTGAAACCACGGCGCCCGTGGAGGAGATCGAGCAGATCTTGCGCGCCGAGCATGGCGACCCTTTCCACATTTTGGGAATGCACCTGGTGGAGGTGCAGGGAAAGGCTGCAGTGGCGATCCGCGCTTTCCTGCCGCGCGCGCATGAGGCTTGGGTGGTGCGCGGCCCGGGTAACGGCAGTGTGGTGCCGCTCCAGCGCATTCATTCGGAGGGATTCTTCGAAGCGGTCTTCCCGGGCGAGCACGCTATGTTCCCCTACCGCCTGCGGACGGATTATGCCGGGCAGCACGAGTTCGAAGATCCCTACCGCTTTCCCCCCGTGCTTTCCGACTTCGACCTTCACCTTCTGGCGGAAGGCACGCACCACAAGACTTACGAAAAACTGGGCGCGCATGTGATAGAAATCGCCGGCGTACGCGGCGTGGCGTTTGCAGTGTGGGCGCCCAATGCTCAGCGCGTGAGCGTGGTGGGCAACTTCAACCACTGGGACGGCCGGCAGCACCCTCTGCGCGTTCGGGGCTCGACGGGCATGTGGGAAATCTTCATTCCCGGCTTGCGCGAGGGGGAGTTTTATAAATATGAAATCAAAGGCCGATACAAGAGCTACTTGGGTTTGAAGAGTGACCCGTATGGGTTCTACTCGGAGCTGCGCCCCAAGACCGCATCGATCGTCTACGACTTGAACCGCTACGGCTGGAACGACCAGACCTGGATGGCGGAGCGCGAGGCGCGCCAGGGGTTCCGCGCGCCGCTGGCGATTTACGAAGTTCACCTCGGCTCATGGCGGCGCAAGCCGGAAGAAGGCGATCGCGTGCTCAACTATCGCGAACTCGCCGAGCAATTGGCGGACTATGTCGCGCAGCAGGGTTTCACCCATGTGGAATTGATGCCGGTGACAGAGTATCCGCTGGATGAATCGTGGGGCTACCAGACCACGGGGTATTTCGCGCCCACCAGCCGCTATGGCACGCCGGAAGATTTCATGTACTTCGTCGATTACCTGCATCAGCGCGGGATCGGCGTGATTCTGGACTGGGTTCCGGCGCATTTTCCCTCCGACGCCCACGGCCTGGCGTTCTTTGACGGCACCCACCTTTACGAGCACGAGGATCCGCGTATGCGCGAGCATCCGGACTGGCACACGCGCATCTTTAATTACGGCCGCACGGAGGTGCGAAGCTTCCTGTGGTCCAGCGGACTGTTTTGGCTGGAAAAATATCATATCGACGGACTGCGCGTGGACGCGGTGGCCTCCATGCTCTACCTCGACTACTCGCGCAAGGCCGGTGAATGGGTGCCCAACGCGTTCGGGGGCAATGAAAACCTGGACGCCATCAGTTTCATCAAAGGCTTCAACGAACTCACCCACCAGCACCACCCCGGCACCCTGACCATCGCGGAGGAATCCACCTCCTGGCCGATGGTTTCGCGCCCCCCCTACGTCGGCGGCCTGGGCTTCAGCCTGAAGTGGAACATGGGCTGGATGCATGACATGTTGCAATACTTCTCCGTCGACCCTGTCTTCCGGCGTTACCACCATTCCGATCTGACGTTTTCGTTGCTCTACGCCTTCAATGAAAACTTTGTGCTGGTGCTCTCGCACGATGAGGTGGTGCATGGCAAGCGTTCGCTGCTGGCGAAAATGCCAGGCGATTACTGGCAGCAGTTTGCCAACCTGCGAGCGCTCTACGCGTTTCTTTACGCGCATCCGGGAAAGAAAATGCTCTTCATGGGCGCTGAACTGGGTCAGTGGATTGAGTGGAACCCGGCCAACAGCCTGGATTGGAATCTGCTCGACTACGAACCCCACCGCCAGCTCCAGGGCTTGGTGGCGCAGCTTAACCACCTGTGCCGGACGGAACGAGCACTGCACCAAATCGATTTTGAGTACACCGGTTTTGATTGGATCGATTTCCACGACGCCGACCATTCCGTCATCGCCTTCCTGCGAAAAGGCCAGACGCCGGGTGACCACTTGGTGGTCGTTTGCAACTTCACGCCGGTGCCGCAGCAGGGCTATCGCGTAGGGGTGCCGGACTGTTGCTTCTATCGCGAGATTCTAAATACCGACGATACGCAGTTCGGCGGGAGCGGCGTGACGAATGCGCCGGGCCGCCAAGCCATGCACCTGGCCTGGCAAAACCAGCCTTGCCACGTGGAATTGACACTTCCCCCCCTCGGAGTCATCTATTTGAAGCCGCAACGGTAAAGCGACATAACCCGGCTGCCTCAATCCTGACCGACCCTATGCCCAAAACCCGGGGGATGGTTGGTTTGACCTATCGCACCACTTGATTTGGCTTTCCATATATGCCAATCTGCTTCTTCACCCCAAATAAGAGGGAAGGTTCGAGCGTCATAGGCGGAAGCGAGATCATCCGGCGTGGTAGTTTTTGATTTCATCAGAGGGCTTAGGAAGAAGAGCCGCAGTGAAACTTAAACAAGGTCTGATGACACTTCTGGTGCTGCTATTTGCCAGTGGGTGCGGGATGCAGGGCTCGAACGAAGGCAAGGCTTCCGCGCCCAACGCGCCGAAGGGAGACGCCATGTGGGCAAAATATGAAGATCCCCTTGAGCAGGCCTTCACCCTGGAAGTCCCAAGTGGGTGGACGGTAAAGGGGGGAATGTTCCGACTGGGATATTCGGATCACCGGACGATGGTGGACATGACATCTCCGGATGGAAAAATCAATATCCGCCTGGGAGATCTGGCGATTCCGACTTATTTTCTGCCCAACCAATTCCATCGTGAAGGCGAGGTTTATGATCTGGGCGCGCAGGCCCAGGGGCGGGTAGCGAAATACCGGACGGGACAGGAATTCGCCCAGGCTTACGGAAAGGTTCGATTTGCGCGAGTGTGCCAGAACTTGACGCCGCAACAAACCAGCCTGCCGCTGCTTACGCATTTGGACACGCCACAAGGGGCAACCCGGGCGTCGGAGGGAGAGGCCACCTATACCTGCGGGGGTTCGCAAGGCGAGACGACTGCCTACGTTTACGCACAAACCGTACTGATAAACGGGGGTTTGTGGCAGGTCAACCTTTCGAGCTATATCTCTCCCGAAGGGCAGGTGGCGCTGACGCGAAACATCATCCTACGCTCCGCCAAGTCGTTCCAGCTCAGTCCGGCATGGGTGCAGAAGCAGAACGAGTTGGACCAAGAAGCATTGGTGTATCAGCGCAAGCGCCAGCAAAAGCGGTTGGACGACCTGAATGCGCAGGTGAGGCAATTGGAGGCAACCATGCAGGGCATGCGGGACCAGGTGGCTGCGTTCGAGCGTGGGCAGGCGCAACGGCGAGCTGACTTGCAGAAGGTTGACAATATTATCTCGGGCATTACTCCCAGCGTTGATCCCTATGGAAACAGGGTGGACGCCTTCAATGGGCCGAAGAGCCATACCTGGTATTACCCCGCTACAGGGGAGCAAAGGAGTTCGGATTTGTCGCCGGGCCCGGGATGGGTGCTGCTAACACCACAACAGCAGTAATGATGTCGCATCACCCGAACATCCTGTCACCATTTTCCTAGGGACACAGAGATATTGATTGAAAGATATACACAGGCGATAGCATCCCTCGATAGGATATTGCACAAAGAGATAATTTGTGAAACATGGCCATCCAGGAATCGGTTGTTCTTCCGCGGTTACATCATTATAATCGGGGCGAAGATCTTGCCAGGACATATTGCATGAATCATGACACGGCAACAACAGCGGCAAGCCGCCGAAGCACCCGGCTCTATCTCTCTCTTCCTATCGTGCTCCATGGTAAGGACACGCAACAAAAGGTCTTCCGCGAAGACACTCGCACGCTGATCGTAAACAGGCATGGTGCGAGGCTTATAACGTCTCAGCAACTGGTCGTCGGCGCGGAGATTGTGGTTGAAAACCCGGCCATGGGTAGCATGGTCAAGGCGAATGTCGTCTGGGTAGGCGCCAAACACGATTCGACCGGCCGACGTGAAGCGGGAATCCAATTAGTGGAGTCACGGAATATCTGGGGTATCGAATTTCCCTCCGACGACTGGACTAATGATGAAAAAGTTGCGGACACTCCCGTGGCGCAGGGAGCTCCCGCCGCCCGCCCCGCTTCCAAGGAAAGCGCCTCAGTCAAGACCCCTCCCTCCCCTTTGAACAGTGAAGAGATCGCAACTCAAATCCTTCAGGATTTGCACGAAACCGCTGATGCGCACGCACGGCAATTCCGAGAGAGGCTTGACCAGGTCGTGCAGCGGATAGGCCTGGAAGTGGAAATAGACTTGCGGGCGCGCGCTGGCGCCGCAAAAGAGCAGGAGTTTGCGGCCATCGAGCAGCAAATATCGGCCTCCAGTGCGCGCCTGTCGGCGTTGAAAGCGGACCTGGACGAGCTGGATGCAAGACTCGCGGAGACCCGGCAAAGCTTGGCCGCAACTGTAGAAAATATTCCTCCGCCGCTGACCACCGAGCATACCCACGAGAAGATTGAGACGGAAGCCCTGCCCGAGATCACCGAGAGCGGGATCAGGGCCGCACGTGAGCACTTTCAGGCGCAGGTGGAGGCCGATGCGGGCCAAGCGCTAGCCGCATGGAGGACTAACCTTTATGCCGAGAGAGACTCGATATTGGAGGAGGCCCGTCGACAAATCGTGATAGCGATGGATTCCGCCCTCGAGATTTTGAACCGGGATCGTAACGCGGGCTTTGAGGAGATGAAGCAGCGCATCCAGCTAGAAATCCTGGCGAACAAGGAAAGTGCTGCTTCGCAGACCCAAGAAGCACTGAGCCTTCTCAGGCCGAAGTTAGAAGAAATGAAGGAACGTGTCGTGAACGATGCCGTGGAGGCTTTCCGGGGCCAGGTCTCCCAATTTCTTGGCTCGCTCCCTCCCCGCGGGAATGAGTAGGCCCAATCCCTTCTTCCCCCACGCCCGTTCGCCGCGGGCCACAAGATGTCGCCACTAACGTGGCCCGGGCGAAGGGGTGAAGCATCCTATGTCAAGCTGTGCAGGTACTCGTAACTCATCTTCACCACTTCCAGCGGCGGCCCCTCACACCAATCCTGCTCGATGAAGTAGTGCTTCATTCCCGCGGTGGGCGCAGCCGCGAAGATGCGCTTCCAGTCGATGGTGCCGTGGCCCACGGGCGCGAACATTCCCATCTTATCGTCCTTTTCCTGCGTGGCGGGAGGATGGTCCTTCATATCCTTGATGTGAAGGAGCGGGAACCGGCCTGGGTATTTCTTGAAGTAGGCCACCGGATCCTGCCCGGCGTGCGTCACCCAGAAGCAATCCATTTCAAACTTAACGAGCTTCGGATCAAGGGCCTTTAGAAGGTAATCATACGCCGTGGTGTCGCCGTATTTCTGAAATTCAAAATTGTGATTATGATAGCAGTATTGAATACCGGCCTTCTGCGTTTGCTCGCCGGCCTTGTTGAAGAGATCGGCCAGGTGCTTCCAGTCATCGAAGGTTTTCCGTTCCTCGGGGTCGAGGATGGCGTTGACCATATATTTCATTCCGATGGTTTTGGCGTTATCGATTTCCTGCTGCCAGTTCCCGTGTAGATGCCGGGTCATGTAATGCCCACTGGGGGCGCTGAGGCCGTCATCTTTCAGGATTTTCGAAAATTCCGCCGCCGTCTTCCCGTACAGATCGTAGAGTTCAACTTCCTTGATGCCAACCGCCGCGACTTGCTTGAGCGTGCCCGGCATGTCTTGCTGGAGCTGATCGCGGAGCGTATAAAGCTGGAGGCCAACGGGCTTGCCGTAAGGATTGGCGAAAAGGCCGCCCGGTGCCTGCGTGGCGGCCGCTGCCGTAAGTCCCAAAGCGCTGCTGCGTAAGAAGTTTCGTCGGTTCATCGTTGCTGTCCCCTCTCCTGTATTCCAAAATGAGAAAGCAATTTCTACACTACTCGGCGAAGAGGTGCAATAGAAAACCTTCGCCTCCGTCAATTCGGCGGGCGCGCGTACCCCGCGTGGAGATGGGACAGTGCTTCCGGGCGTGCTAGGATATCCCTATGCGAAAGGATGCGGCGACCGGCCACTTGCTTTCCACTGATGAACGATTTATGCGCATGGCGTTGCGCGAGGCGGAGCGGGGCGCCCGCGAAAGCGAAGTCCCGGTGGGTGCGGTCCTGGTGCAGGAGGGGCGAGTACTGGCGCGCGCGCACAATCGCCCCATCCATTTGCACGACCCTTCCGCGCACGCGGAAGTTCTGGTCCTGCGGCGGGCCGCGCGAAAGTTGCAAAACTACCGTCTGGAGGGTTGCAACCTGTATGTTACAATTGAGCCTTGTGCGATGTGCGCCGGCGCCATCGTACAGGCGCGTTTGCGGCGCACCGTGTTCGGCGCGCGCGACCCCAAATCGGGCGCGTGCGGATCAGGGCTCCGGGTGCTGAACCACCGCAAGCTGAATCACCGGGTTGAGGTAGCGGGCGGAATCCTGGCTGCCGAGTGTGCTTCGGCTATTCAGGAGTTCTTTCGGAGGCGAAGGAATAAAACGGGATACGGGAAACGGGAAACGTGACACGCCAGGTGAGACCTCGATTCCCGTGCCCCGTACCCCGTATCCCGGTTTTTGTCGGAGAGGTACCGAAGCGGTCATAACGGGGGCGCCTCGAAAGCGTCTTGCCTGCCAAAAGCGGGCACGTGGGTTCGAATCCCACCCTCTCCGCCAGCTCCATTGCGATGAAATAACAGCAGTTAAATCCAACCTCCAAACGGATTGTGCTAGTATTGTGGTGGTGGACGCTACCGAGTGCTATGTCCATTGGTCTGAGGGTGGATGCGTCGAAAGCAGGTTCCTCATTCGGCCTTAGTGGGCCTCCCCACCAGGGTGAAGACTGCCTCCGCGGGAAGTTCGATATCCGCCCAGCCGTTGCGCGCAGGGGCCGTCATCACTTTCTGGCAATCCAGTTCAGGAGTAGTTTCATAGACGTCCCAACTCGTGGTATTCCCCGCGGCTGCCGGGGGCAACTCGATGCGGAAATGGTTCGGCCCGCCTTCTTTCACTCCCACCACCACCAGCGCATCAGGTGCAGGGCCTTGGAACGCGGAAACGGTTAGCCCGGGCGCCTCGGTCGAGACGGCGATCCTCTGCCAACCTGGCCGTACGAAGTGGTAAAGCTGCCGGACGGCGTAATAGCTCTTCTTAACGGAATAAACCTGGCTCGCGCTGGTGAACAATCCGTAATAACAGAGGCGCTTCATGCACTCCTCGTAATCGTCGAAGGCATCGAAATAAAATAAAGCGCTGGCGCCTTGATTGAGAGCCGTTAAGGCGCGCCGGTTGGCAGCCAGGGAGAACATCTTCCACTGGTTCGCGAAAGTCTTGTTCTCGTCGCTCAGGTCACCGTATTCGGTGAGCCAAACGGGCGTCTGGGGATACTTGCTGGCTTTTACGCGCTCAACTTGCGGACCCACTGATTCGTCACTGTAACTGTGAAAGGTGAAGACCCCCACCTGTTTCATCAACCCATCGTCTTTCAGGATGGGGTCGGTGTAGTCGTTGGTGATGACGGCGTTGTCAGGAGCGGCCAGGCGGACGTCTCCCAGCCCTTCTTTCCTGAGCCGCCGCGCCACCGCCTCCAGAACTTTCGGAGCCTCGTCGGGATCGATGCGCGGACCCTCCGGCGGGTAACAGTCGGTTTCATTGAAGGGGCTGAAGTACTCGAAATCAATGTGCTCGTGATTGCGCGCGTACATCAGCATGGAGACCACTTCCTCGGCGAACTCGTCGTACATGGCCGGACTCAAGTGCCCCTGCTTGTCGGCGGGAACGTTCTCCTGGCACACCCTGTGTTGGGGCGGAGGCGCTTTGTCATCCGTCATCCAGCCGGGTACCGGCCCCATCAGCGCGAGCATCGGGCGGATTCCCCGGGAATTCAGGTAGTGGAGCCCGTTCCAGGTGGCTTCAAAAATCGGGTGGGAGTAGCGGTTGTTGTAATACTCCCAGTTCATCTCGTTCGGGTCACTGTTGTCGTTGTATTCCTCCCAGTTGCTGTACACCAGGTAAGGAACAACGCGGAACATCGTTATCCCCAGATCGTCAATCAGCCGGTCGAACATTGCCTTTTGATCGTTGCGGAAGTAGGGACCCGTGTAGTTGATGCCAAATCCCTGGATGACCTGGTACTCCTGGCCGGGATTAATCTGGATGCGCGCGTTGCCTTTTTGCTCCTGCGCGCGGGCGGGCGCCATGATCAAGAAAACCATCCCCGCCGCCCATAGCACCGTTCGATTTTTCGTCATGGTCAACTCCCGGTCAGAAGGTGAACTTGATAGCAACCTGGCCGATGCGCGCCGCGTTCGCATTGGTCACAAACCCAAAATTTGAACTGAGGAAGTTTGCCTGCGGCTCCTGGAACTGCGCGTGGTTCAAGGCGTTGAAGAATTCCCCACGGAATTGGAGCTGCATCGATTCCGTAATCTTGAGGTCTTTGACCAACGCAATGTCCCAGTTGTTGATACCAGGTCCGTGGAAGAATCTGCGGCTGGCAGTTCCGATCCCGCCCAGTGGCTCCGCCGAGAACAGTGCGGTACTGAAATAGGGATTGGTGCCCGCGGAGGGATTGGCCTTCCGAGGGTTGGTAATTTGTAGATTTCCCGGCGTATAGTCCGGCTCATCCACCGTGTTACCGGTAGGCCCACCATAGGCGGTCCCAAGGAGCGAGTTGTCGTCAGGCTCGGTCAGGTAGACGGGCAAGCCCGTGGCAAAACGTGTTATGCCGCTAATGACCCAACCATTGGTCAGGCGGGAGGGAAGGCTGAGCTTTTCAAAGGGCAGGCGATACCGGTAACTGGTTACGAAGTTGTTGGTGGCATCGAAAGCGGAGAGGGCTTTGGTAAGCCGGTAGTCGAGCGGGTTAATCATGTCTCCCTGGCCCCCACCCCAACCCGAGGCGTTGTCGAGCGACTTGCTGTAAGTATACCCGGCGAGCAACTCGAGGCGGCCGACGACGTGCCGGAGTGAGACCTCGAGAGCGTTGTAATTGGAGTTGGCCATGGTGTCAAACCAGTCATCGCTGCCGAGATTTGCGCCAAATGGAGCCCGTGTTCCGTTGATGACTCCACCGCCGACTGGATTATACGTTTGGTTTTCGCCAAAAGGGCCGCAAGTAGGAGTTCCCGGCATCACCTCGCTCGGTTGGCTTACGCTCAGACAGAGTGCAGGATTGCCCGGGTTGGCTTCCAAGGAGGCAATAAGACGGTGGCCTTGCGAACCTACATAGCTCAAGCTTAGCAACGTGGCGGGTCCCAACTGCCGCTGAATGGAAAAATCGTATTCCTCGGCGTAGGGAACGCGATTGTGTAGATAGGCCGTAGGCGAACTTGAAATGGGCTCGAATATCGACCAATTGATGGAGTTGTCGGGATTCTTGGGCCCGACGTTGAGAGGGGGCAGAGGCACTGGGAACCGTTGACCCTCGTCAAATCCCGAGCCCCGATCGATAAATGGGGTGGCAAAGAGGGGCGGTTCGGGGCTTACCCAGAAGTTTCCGAAGGGCGCGTCATCACTGGAGTTGATGTTGCCAACATCTTCGAAGGCTGTGTAGTAAATACCAAACGCGGCGCGGATGCTCGTCTTGCCCGGCCCTCCCCACAACTTACCCAAGAATCCTCCGCTGGCATTGGGAGAATACGCCAAACCGATGCGAGGGGCGAAATTGCGGTAGCGGGTGGGGGCGACCGTGGAGGGAATGCCCGGGTCTCCGGGGAAATCCCAGCCGACCGGCGCGCCGGGATAAACCACCGACTGCTGGCCGGGGACCAGGGCTTGTATTTCGTTGTGAGCCTCCCACCACGGCATGCTGACTTCCCAGCGCAGGCCGTAGTTTAGTGTCAAGCTGTGCGCGGCCCGCCAACTATCCTGAACATACAGAGCGACGTACCGGTCACGTGTATACATGGGCGGCTCCTGCCCTTGGACATACGCGGTGGGCGCTCCAATCAGGAAGTCGGCAAAGTCAAGTCCGGTCTCTGATCCGGTAAAAGAAAAGGATCCATTGTTGTTGATGTTTTGAAAATAGGTAACCTGGTCATAATGGACGCTGCCGCCAATCTTAATGGTGTGCGTGCCTTTCACCAAGGCAAAGTTGTCGAGCGCCTGGTAGGTGTTTTCGGGACGGGTATTCGCGTCGTCCGCTCTCCCGATGCTGAAGTTATTGAAGCCAACAGGCTCAACACCTTGAAAGGGGGCCAGACGCACAATGCCGGGAGTGCCCACCCCCACCTGAAATCCTTGGGAACTGAGGGATGGCCCCAGCCCACCCACGGGTGTGGCAATGACAATGAAATTTCGCAGGTATTGGACCCGGACCTCGTTTACCGATCCTGGGCCGAACGACTTGATAAGGCCCAAGTTAAACATCTGGGTCTTCCCGTCGGAACTCGCGGCGAAGCCGGGAACGTTTGCTCCGCCATAAGGATTCAGCAAATTGAAATCGTCAAGGGAATAGTAGCCTGACAACATCCCGAAGGGCGTGGTTGCGTCCAGCCGCACGCTGCCTTTGTCGTCCCGCAAGGTCTGGTCGAAGGCCGAAGTGGTGAAATAACTCCCCTGGGAGTTGGGCATCGGAATGTACTGCATCAGGGCATTGGTGGGAGCGGTAAAGGCCACTTGCGGGATAATCGCATTGGGGAAAACGCACGCCGCGGAAGTGGTGCACGTGGGCGTGTAGTACGCCTCGCTGGCGGCCACAGGATATCCCAGTTCCTGCGACAACTGTTGCGCCCAATAGGTGCCGTTGACGGTATTGGGGACGATTTGGTTGTTGGTTCCAATCGAATAAAAAGAGCTCGCCTGGTCCGAGAGGTTACCCGTGCGGTCGGCGGCGGAGGGAACCGGGATAAGGCCGGTGTCCACGCCCGACACCAGGCGTGTGCCCTGGTAGTCGGTGAAGAAGAATAACTTATTATGGCGGATCGGTCCGCCCAGCGTGCCTCCAAATTGGTTCTGATGCAAACCGGCCCGGGCCGAGGAGAAGAAGTTGCGGGAGTCAAAATCGGGAGTGCGGACAAACTCAAAAGCGTCCCCGTGGACCTGGTTGGTGCCAGACTTGGTGATGACGTTGATGAGTCCGCCCGAATAATTCCCATACTCCGCGTCGCCGTTGTTGGTCACAATCCGGAATTCGGCGATGGAATCGAGGTTGGGAATCAGCGCGGCCCCCATCTCGATTGCCGCTTCATCGTCGCCGCCGTTGACCATGAACCCGTTGGCAGATTCCCGCTGTCCGCTGATGGAAAGATTTCCCGGGTTGAGGCTGCCGGAAACCCCGGGGGGACTGTTGTAGCCGCCATACTCACCCGATGAAACGGGGACCACGCCCGGCTGCAATGCCAGCAGGTCCGTGAAGCTGCGGCCATTCAAAGGGAGTGACGTCATCTTGGTGGTCCCGATGATCTCGCCCATCTGCGTGTTGTTGGTCTCCACGTGGGCGGCGGTGGCTGAAACACTCACTTCCTGCGTCTCCGCGCCCACCTGAAGCGTGGCATCCACCCGCAGTGCGCTGTTAACGTCAATCACTAGAGACGTTTGCCGGTATTGCCGAAATCCCCGGGCCTTGATTTGGACCTCGTAATGGCCGGGAGGAAGGGCCGGGAAGGAATAAAACCCTTCGGCATTCGTCACAGTAGAATTCTGGACGTTGGTCTCCGTATTGACCGCCATGACCGCGGCTCCCTGAATTACCGCCCCGGAGGAGTCCATTACGGCTCCAGAAATACTACCCGTGACGCTACCCCAGCCTATTCCTGCGCCAAGTAGGAACGCGAAGATAAGGCCTCCCATCGTACACTTGGCCCTCTTGGTCGCCGTCGATTCGCGATTCATCGTTGCCTCCAGATTGCGTCAATGCGCAGACGATTTGCCCTGTCCAAGCTGATAATCTCAGCCTAGCCCGAGGCCGGGAAAAGTCAAGCGGATTGCGACCGGAAATGAGCTCTCTGTTCAATAGGCTGAACGAAAAGGGAGTCGCGCATCTGGAAACGCCGGGCTCTAGAGGACGCCGTATTTCGCGTACACCTGGCGAAGCGACCTGCCTTCCTGGAGTTCAACTCGGGAGAGGCTTTCCTTGTGCAGCTTTTCCCGAGCCTGTGCCAATACGGCTTCTTCAACTTCCTTGGGCACAACCACGATACCGTCAAAGTCGGCGAATATCAGGTTGCCGGGTTTTACCAGGACGTCGCCGCTGCGGATGGGAACATCATAAGCCACCACCATGCCGCGTCCCATGGAATCGAGCGGCCGTATTCCGGTGTAGTACACAGGGAATCCCATATCGATGATGCGGTTGCAGTCGCGAATCTGGCTGTCGCACACGCACCCCACCGCACCGTTTCTCTTCGCCACGGTGCTCATGAGATCGCCCCAGGGGGCGTTGGTTCCGGCGAAGTCGGTGGAATGCACTACCACGTCCCCGGGCTTTAGCGAGTCCACCGCTTCGATCTCAATGCCGTACGGGTCATCTTCCCGAACATAGTCGGCTTCCATCCAACGAATGGTTCGGGCGCGGCCCGCGAAACCGCAGTTCTTTCGATCGGGCAGCAAGGGGCGCAGGCGGTGGTGCATGGCTTGGTGGCGATAACCGAGGGCGTCCAGGATGTCGCACACCGCGGCCGTGGAAAGGTTTTCGCGAATGAACGTCATGATCTCAGCATCGGTGGAAAACATAAAGGACCCTCCTTGCTCCCTGACCTTCAATGTGACGTGGTGACAGTCTTCCCCCTTATGTCGCCCGGGGGTGTGCCGACGGGGAAAAGCCCTCATGTTGTGGGAGGCAGCCCAAACCCGAAACCGCCGCTAACCACGACGGCTGAACCGGTCATGAATGAGGCGTCATCGCTGGCCAGGAACACCGCGAGGCGGCCGACTTCTTCGGGTTTCCCCACCCGCCCGAGGGCGTGGAGCTTTCCCGCTGCCGCCCGGGCCTCCGCGGGATTCGGCTGAACCTCGAAGTATTCCCAGGCAAGCCCTGCGTCGATGTATCCAGGGCAAATGGAGTTGACCCGGATGCCATCCTTCCCGTGATCGATGGCCATGGCCTTCGTCAACGCCATAATCGCGCCTTTTGTGGCGCAGTATCCTGCGCACATGGGCTCAACAAAAAATCCATTTACAGAGGCCATGTTGATAATGCAACCCTTGGTATTCCTCAAATGAGGCATGAAAAGCTTTGAACAGAGGAACACTCCGCCCAGATTGATGCCGATTTCGCGGTTCCACTCCTCCACCGTCGTATCTTCCACGGTTTTGTTCACCTGGATCGCCGCGTTGTTAAAAAGGACGTTGATCCGTCCAAAGGAGTCGAGTGTTTGCTGAACAAGAGCTTCCACCGATTCCGCCGCTGCCACGTCCGTCTTGACCGCAAGGGCCACGCCCCCGGCGGCCTCGATCTGCTTCACCGTCTCCTGCGCCCCCGCCAGATTGATGTCCGCAACCACCACCCGCGCGCCTTCCTTGGCAAATTCCCTGGCGCTGGCACGACCGATGCCCGATGCGGATCCCGTAATGACCGCGACACGCCCTTCGAGTTTCATGCTCAACCTCGTTTTCGTGAGATGTGCTGTAAACATTTCCGGCTTTGGGGATCGCCGATTAACGCAGCCGCCTTATAGCGTGGACGGCCTGGAGCTTTTCGTGCGCGCCATCGCTACACCCCAGTCCGAATTGCGTATTTGCTCACGGTCTCCGGATTGATCTCGATCCCCAGCCCCGGCTTCGTCGGAACCGCCACACGCCCCTTCACAACTTTGAAGGGCTCGGCCAGAAGTTCGCGGCGGAGCGCCGAATCCGTCACCGAGAATTCCAGAAACGCGGAATTCGGAATCGCCGCAATCAAATGCAGGCAGGCAGCCACGAGGACGCCGGTTCGGAACGCGTGCGGAACACAAAGGCGGTTTGCCTCGCGGGCCATATAGGCGATTCGCTTGGCCTCCGTAAGCCCACCCACCCTGGAAATATCGGGTTGGAGCACGTCAAGATGAGCGTCCCAAATCAGACGGCGAAACGTCCAGCGGCCCACGTCCTGCTCTCCGGCAGCAATCCGCAGCGAGGTGGAATCCGAGAGTCGCTGATAGTCTTCGAAGGCCTCCGGCGGGAAAGGCTCTTCCATCCAATAAATGCCGATGCTCGCGAATTGCTGGGCGGCTTGCATGGCCATCTTCAACGTGTACCCGTGGCCGATGTCGATCATTACTTCAACCTCGCGCCCCGCCGCTTCCTTGGCCGCGGCCGCGAGTTCAACATCCCTTCTTACGTCTTTGCCCAGGGGCCCGTAGCCAAGCTTTACCGCCGTGAAACCCTGTTCGACATAGCGGCTGACCGCTTCGCGAACTTCTTCCGCCGTTTCCGGCATCAACATGCTGGCATAAGCGCGGACATCCGGGCAGAAACTTCCGCCCAGCAATTTGTGGACAGGCTTCCCGACGGCCTTCCCCAGAATGTCCCACAAGGCCATGTCCACACCACTCATCGCGTGCACGACTACTCCCAGGCGGCCGTAGTAATTCGTCTTCCGATACATCAGTTCCCAAATCTGCTCGATATCGAAGGGGTCCATCCCGATCAGAACTTCTCGCAGGCCATAACAAGTGCCATGCGACATCTCCGCGTCGATGACCGCTTTGCCCACCTCCGGCGAGGTATCAACCTCGCCGTAACCGACGATCCCCTCATCGGTTTCGATGCGGATCAGCAAATCATCCTGTGTTCCGTCGGCGACCGCTTGCCGCTCGGGGAGGCGTAGGATTATTCCTTCGACGTTGGTAATTTTCATGAAATGCCGCTTTCATTGTCGGAGTCTGATATCCGCTTTATAGTCAAGTTTGCCTTGGATGCCGAGATTCAGCCCATAAAGTTGGCCGCCAAAATTGCCGGAAACCGGGTCATACCCCTTCGGCATCACTGGCGAGGGCCACGATTTGCTGGCGGAAGTCACAAAAATATCGGTCAAGTCCCTTCCGCCGAATGCCACTGACGAAACTTGCTTGGCTGGAAAGCGGATTCGGCGCTCTTCCTTGCCTTCCGGGTCGTAGCGCACAACGCAACTGCCATACCATTGAGCCGACCAGAGGAATCCCTGGGCGTCGACGGTAAGGCCGTCCGGCACTCCTTCTTCATCGGGAACCTGAATGAGGACGCGGCGGTTGCGCAGGCCGCCCGTGCGCCGATCGTAAGCGTAAGCGTAAATCCGGCGAGCCGCTGAGTCCGTCAAATACAGGGTCGTCTCATCCGGCGAAAAAGCCAGGCCGTTGGCCAAGTTGAAACCCTCGTCGGCCACATGCGCCGTCCCATCGGTATCGACGCGAATGAGTTTGCCCAATTCATATTCGTGGCTCGGATCATAAAAGTTGGAACCCGCGAAGAAGCGTCCCTCCGGGTCGGCAATGGCGTCGTTGATCTGGCACTTGGAGTTTTTCACATGATCGGCGATTAATCTCAGACCGTCAGCCCCATCCCATAGCCAAATCCCACGACTGTTGGCGATGACAAAGCCGCCAGGCCGATTCAGGGAGTAGCCGGATATCTCTAGCCCTTGCTTGACGATTTCATGCTTGTTGGACGCTTGATGAAAACGAAAAAACCTCTGGCCATCGATGTCTGTCCAATAGAGGCAGCCGCTATCGGGGTCCCATACAGGGCCTTCGCCGCAGAGGTCGCCGTATTCCGCAATGATTTTGATTTGATCCATATCCCCAATGCCTTGACTAAAATTCTCCGGGGCAGGCACAAACTGTGCGCGCCGAATGCCCGGTTGGATGCGCATCAACGCCCAGAGGTCGCGTCCCCGTTGAACACTCAGCGAGGCCGCCAATTCGGATCGTCGGCGGTCACAGTTCGCCGCAAGAACCAAACTGCACCAGCGCCCGACTCCACTTGCCAGTGACAATTATCGTGATGCAAGTATAGAATCTGCTTTGAATCAACGAGCCTGTCAAGAACGTTTGTTGCTCGATCGGAGTCTCGGTTCAATGGGTTGAACACTTTCAGCCGGGAGTTGAATTTGGTTAGCCAAAAGGGCTATTCCCTGCCGTCCGCTGACCGGGTCATCAGTGTGCTTGAGTTTCTGGCGCAGACCAAGAGGGGTTTCTCCGTCTCCGAGATTAGCCGGAATCTCGCCCTCCCCAAGAGTTCGACCTTTCTGATCCTGGCGACCCTGGTCAACCGAGGATATCTGCAAAAGAACGCCGAATCGGGCAAGTACTACTTTGGTGTCAATCTGGTGAAGCTCAGCCGGAAGGTGCTCGAGAACCTGGATTTGCGCGATGTCGCCAAGCCTTTCCTCAACTCCCTGATGAAGAAGACCGGGCTCACCGTTCACCTCGCCGTTCTGGCCGACAATCAGGCAGTTCTTATCGACCGCGCCTGTCCCCGAGGAGGTAGTGTCGGCGCCGACTGGATTGGCCGCACGCTTGATATTAATTGCACCGGCGTGGGTAAGGCGCTGGTTGCTTTTCTCTCCGAGGATCAGTTTAACCAACTAACCAAGGCCAAGACCTTCGCCCGGCATAACGAGAACACGATCGTCACCCTTCGGGGGTT
Organism: Terriglobia bacterium; assembly: GCA_050010335.1. Lineage (GTDB taxonomy): Bacteria > Acidobacteriota > Terriglobia > UBA7540 > UBA7540 > Bog-366. The sequence goes on along the minus strand of JBEKLF010000089.1, from coordinate 3,857 downwards.
GAAGCGCGAGCTTGGACGCGTCCGGGAACTGGGGTATGCGCTCGACGATGAAGAGGACGAGATTGGACTGCGGTGCATTGGGACTCCCATTTTTGGTGCCGAACAGGTTACGATCGGAGCCGTCAGTGTTGCCGGTACCACGGATGATATTCCCCTCGAGCGCGTTCAGAATCTGGCGTCCACCCTGAAACAGACCGCAGCGGAAATATCCCTCCGTCTTCAATCCGCGCGCGTGTGAAACCATATTGACGAATCGCGGCGTCAATGTATTCTCAACTTCACAGGAAAGGCTGCCGACATGAACATCACGCGAATCAGGGAATCGTCTCGCTTCGTTCCACTAATCCTTTTAGGATTCAGTTTGATTACCCCCAACCCCCTTTGTGGGCAAACCCCGGCGAGACCGGAGCCCCCGGAATGGTTTGCGGGCGATGCCCACGTCCATCGCGGCATTGGCTGCGGCCGCGCCAATGAGAAGGAGATGCTCACACCGCAGCAGCTCCTCGAGATGATGAAGACGAATAACCTGGCCGTCATTTCCGTGCTCGGCGATACCGGCAATGGTGAAATCAAGTACGCCGAAAAGGATATTGCCCTTACGAACGGACGCGACGATCCGGTCTCGACTCCTGAACACATCGTGCATTGGGACGCCGAGTGGCATTACGATCCGGAAGGCGTCACGTTTGAGCGGAAGGTCATCGGCGGCCACCTGATCCTGCTGGGCTTGAAACAAAGCGGGCAACCGTTCGCTCAGTACACTTATCCGATTTTCGAGTGGGCGAAAGAGCGGGGCGCGATTGGCGGGTACGCCCACATGCAGTATTTGCCATTCGCCTTTTATCCGCCGCCTGACGGCATCCCTCAATCGCTCGACTGCTGCGCGCCACTCGAATACCCGGTGGAAACCGCGCTTGGCAGTTCTTCCTTCTTGATGGAGGACGTGCATGGAAGTGACTCGGCGATTCAGGCCTATTATCGAATTTTGAACTGTGGGTTCCGGCCGGGCCTGGTGGCAAGCACGGACTATTCCTGCAATTATAGCGAACCCCTCGGAACGCTTTTGACCTACGTGAGAATTCCGGGCGGTGGGCTGACTTACGATAAGTGGGTTGAGGGGATCGCCCAGGGCAAAACCGTGGTGTCGCGCAACGCTCACAACGAATTCCTGGATCTAAAAGTAAACGATACGGCACAGCCTGGCGACGAGATTCGCCAGGATGGGAAGGGCCGGGTGCGAGTGCGAGTAGAGTGGCGGTCGCTCCAAAGCACGGTCGGCAGAATTGAAGTAGTCCAGAATGGCTCGGTGGTTGCTTCCCAGACTGCCGAGGTCGCTCCCGGCTCACCGGCGGTTTTCGAGACCACACTCGAGTTCCCAAAAAGTGGATGGCTCGCGGCCCGGCGCATGGACTGGCAGAATGGGCACCAGACTCATACCGGGGCCATTTATGTCATTGTCAAGGGACAGCCCATCCGCGCCAGCGCCGCCGACGCGGAGTTCTACGTCAAGTGGATTGACAACCTGATTCAGCAGATGTCCCCAGGCGGAGCTTGGGGCGCGTTCCTCTCCCACGACCACGAGGCTGCGCAAGCTCGCTATCGAAAAGCCCGTGCGATCTTTGAGGACAGAGCCCGTGAAGCTGAAAAGCAGGCGGCCGAGACCCACTGACCACGAGAATAGCTGGCTGATGTGGATAGCCGTGGATCGCAGCCCTCCCCGGAGAGTTAGGCATTTCATCCAAGGAGCAGAGAAATGAACAAGGACCTGACTCGTCGTGAACTGCTTGAGCAAATCGGCCAAATGACGTTGGCCGCCAGCCTTTCCGCTTTACCCTTGGCCGCGGAAGAGTCACCCGTTTTTTGCGGCCACAAGGTGATTCTAGACGATCAGAACAAGATCATTCCCTGGTCTACGCCGATCCAAAACGCCTACGATCACTTTCTCCGATTGCGTTGGAACTTCATCAAAACCAAAGTGCCCAATTGCCCCGGACCGCCCCCACGATCGTCATATCCGCAGTATTTCTTCTACTGCGCGTTCTGGGATAAGGACGGAAAGCTCGATCCGGACACCTGGATGAACGACGTGGCAGAGAAGATCCCCAATTGGTTCGAATCGGCGCGGTTGTATTATGCCTACACCGGCGACACCTCTGTCATGACCATCGTAAAGAAGCTTATGGATTACACCCTGGCTCACGGAACGAGTCCTGCAAGCTTCGCCTGGCCGAATTTTCCCTATACGACAACGAACGCGGGCGACATGGAATTCCGCGGGTTTACCAGCTCCAAAAGGTTTCTCCTGAATGAGACCCTGGTGGGTTACGCAGGGGATATGGCGCTGGTGTATTACCGCATGTACCTCTACAGCGGTGACACGACGTACCTGACGGCCGCCCTGAATGTGGCGAACAAGCTGGCGCGCGAGGTGCGGACGGGCACTTCCACACAATCGGTTTGGCCTGACCGCGTGCTGATGGATAGCGGAAAAGTTACCTCTGAATACGGAGCGCACTGGGCGGGCTGTTATATGCTGCTCGACCAATTGATTAAGGCGAACCGCGGCGATGTGAAGGCTTACGAAAATGCCCGGGACAAGGTCCGGGACTTCCTCCTGCAATATCCCCGGAAGACCGGCTACTGGGCTGATGGACATACGGATAATTCTGATTACGGTAACACTTACAAAAGTAATACTCCCGCAAGTAACTTTGCTTTGGCTCTTTTCGATTATCCCGAGTTGGACCCTGATTGGCGGGCCGATATCCCCAGGTTGATCAAGTGGACGGAGGACAATTTTGTTTTTCGTTGCGCTCCCGGGGAACCGGCGACCGAGTGGGGAGCCAATATCGTGGGGGAGCAGGACGGGTTTCTCCCAAAGATGGACTATCAAACTGCCCGTTATGCCGCGCAGTGCGCCCGGTGGTATGCGGTTTCGCATGATGAAGCCTACAAGGAAAAAGCCTACCGATGTTTGAATTGGGTGACCTATTGCAATACGCCGGATGGGCAAGCGTTTGAAAGCCCGGTGAGCAAACATATCTCCAACTGGTGGTCGGACTGCTACGGCGAGTGCCCCCGGATGTTCTACCCTGGATTCGCGGGGGTTCCTGAATGGGCGCCACCCGGCGAAAACCATATTCTCTACTCCGACGCGGTGCTCAAGGATGTTTCCTACGCCCCGGGCGAAGTTCGATATACCTCCACCCAGCAGCCCGGAACGGAGTACCTGCGCTTGGCCTTTCACCCCACCCACATCACGCTCGACGGTGCTGATCTCGCACCTCGCCCGGATCTCAACTCCCATGGCTACACCACAAGGGATCTTGGAAATGGAGACTTTGCCGTGAATGTCAGAAGGGGACAAACCGGTACGATCGTGATCCGCTGACCTAAATACTCCCGGGCATCCACCCGCCGCCCGCCGGCTCTCCCGTCCGTTGCGCCCTTTGGTTATGCCAGTGCTTGTCACCGCGCGCTCGTCGCCCCCCTTGTTGACTTCTGGCTCCAGACCCAGACCTCCTGACCTCGTTTCTCGCAGCTTGTCACTCACCCCTAGTCACTGCCCTTAATGACATCGGTCTCCGATTCTCGTCACTAGCCACTAGCCACTGTTCTTGATGACTCCGGACCCTCGACATCGGACTCTAGGCCTGCCCCTCGCCACTGTTTTTACTAACCCCCTTTCTTTTCATCAACATCGTGGAGAGAATGGCTTAACTCGTTTGTTTTCACCAACATCGTGGAGAGGCGGAAAGCAGACATTTTTTCTACATGTGTTTTCAATAACTTAAGGAAGTTTATCGCCATTTTTCACCCCTTTTTTTTCTATTACTACTGTCCACTGCTGATCTAAT
>JBEKLF010000088.1:0-29343 GCA_050010335.1 Terriglobia bacterium | reverse complement strand
TGGTCGCCACTTTGACCCGGGTCTTCGAGGATATGCAATCCTACCCGGAGCTGATCCGACCCCGGCTGCTACCTTTTTGCTAGCCATCATGTCCCTTTATTTATGCGCGGATGTATAGCAGACACACCTATTTGCAGAAGGGGCCGTTGCCCCGCGGGTACCCGACCAGCTTGCGGGTTGACAGTTTCCGTGGCCGAGACGATTCCCATTTGCAGGGCTGGAGTCCAAGACCCAAGTGGAAAACCAATGACCCCGATTATTGTGCCGACGGAAGGTTTGGTTGGGGCAATCGATAAAACACCCGTAAAAAAAACCGGTACGCCCTCAGGTGACTTCGCCTTGGTCCATCCAGCGAAGTTTTCGATGTGACAGAGGGCGATGTCATGGCCCGTGTCGGCTTCAACGACCGTGAAGTGAGCGCCCGATCCCCCACCATACTGTCTTTGCCTGATATTGGCCGTCAGTTTCCCAGACTCGGGGGAAGTGTTTGCAATGACGTGCGCCGCTGTCAAGAAATAGCCATCCTCATCAATTAGAAATGCTGACCCGATGATCCCTGCATTCGGGTTTGTGGGAAAATCCTTCGGCCAGAACATTATCGGAACGACAGCTCCCTCTGTAGATACTGCGAGCTTTTGGAGACTCTCCTCAAGGGACACTTGGGTTTTCCTCTCGCGAGCCAAAGTTTGATTTGCTATCAGCAGTATATATGCGGCGATTACGATTCTATTCATAAGCAATCGCTTAGATAAGAAAACATTACCGGAGCGTCCATTGGGCAACCTCTCTGCGACAGACGTCGATTGGGTCATTCATTAGCCACCCCCGCGGAAACTACGAGGTCGAGGTGAGCATATCACTCCAACATCCTAAATCCAACGTCGCATCAGTTTCAGTGCCTAGCCATGGCCGCGGCTTCATAAAGCAAGCGTAGCGCCGACCTGGGGTTTGGGTCCGCGGCTTTTTCTTGTCTATTGGGGGCAAACCCCTTTTGGCCCGATTTCTGTTCATCATCCAAACTTTATAATTCAGCTATCGCCATTCGCTCTTCACAATTCTCTCCGCACATGCGGAGATTTCTCTCCGACCGCTAATACCGAGGTTCAAACCATGGCCAACCCAGAACACGTCAAGATTCTCGAGCAAGGGGTCGACGCTTGGAACAAATGGAGAGCGGAGAATCCGGGGATAATCCCGGACCTTGAGGGGGCGGACCCCGGGGGGGTGGACCTCCTCGGGGCGAACCTCATCGGAGGGCACCTCAGCCGGGCACACCTCCGCGGGGCGGACCTCCTCGGGGCGGGCCTCAGCCGAGCGATCCTCGTGCGGGCAGACCTCGGCGGGGCGGACCTCCGTGGGGCACACCTCATGCGGGCGGACCTCCGCGGGGCGGACCTTAGCGCGGCGGACCTCAGCCGCGTAGACTTCACCGCGGCGAGCCTCGCGAGGACGCACCTCAGTGGGGCGGACCTCCAAAACTCAGATTTCACTAACGCTTTCTTGGGCATGACTGTTTTCGGGGACAATGACCTCAGCACACTGAAGGGGCTTGAGACAGTGGAGCACGGCGGGCCTTCAACCATCGGCATCGACACGATTTACAAATCGAACTGTAAGATTCACGAGGCCTTCTTGCGTGGTGCGGGCGTCCCCGAGGACTTCATCACCTATATGAAGTCGCTGGTCGAAAATCCCATCGAGTTCTACTCCTGTTTCATCAGCTATTCGAGCAAAGACGACGACTTCGCCCAGCGGCTGCACGCCGACCTCCGGCAGAAAGGCGTACGCTGCTGGTTTGCGCGCGAAGACTTGAAGATTGGCGACAAGTTCCGGACGCGCATCGATGAATCCATTCGCGTCTATGACAAACTCATGGTGGTCTTATCGGAGAACTCGATCCGCAGCCCCTGGGTGGAAGAAGAGGTTGAAGCGGCGCTGGAGAAAGAGCACAAGCAGAACAAGCTGGTCCTCTTCCCCATCCGCCTGGATGACGCGGTCATGGAAACCGATCAAGCCTGGGCCGCCAGCCTTCGCCGCACGCGCCACCTCGGCGACTTCCGCGCGTGGAAAGATCACGACCAATACCAGAAGTCGTTCGAGCGCTTATTGCGCGACCTGAAGACGTAGCGCAGGGCCCGCTCTCCGGCCCTGCGGCTCATCCAGCGACGAAGCCGCAACCGGAAGGTGCCACGGCCGTCCCGGCCGTGCCCCAGCACGGGCGGGACGCCCGTGGCACAAATCCCCAATCGACAACGAAAAGCCGCGGACTTGCAAAACATCTCCGCGCTACGCTGGCTTTCCGGCAGCGACATTTTGTACCTCTGAGCCTGGTAGATTTCTCTTGACTTTTTAGTATCGAATGATACAATAACCGGGTGTTACTGCGGGGTGCAGTCATGTGCGCGCGCAAGTCTCCCACCTTCTCGAAGCCTAGCCCGTCCAAGCTACGAAGTACGCAGGGCAAAACTCCGGCGTCAGGATCCGAGGGACGAAAATCCGAGACTCATGCAGCGGGCGGAAGGTTCCAGTCGACGGCGGATACACGATTGCCGATTGTCGACCGCCGATTTGCAAAGTGCACCCCCCTTGTGACAGGTCACAACAATATTCTTGATAAGCAAACACCAAACCGGCGAGACGGAAGTCGAGGAGAACCCCACGCGAAGCGACTATATTTATGAAAATACAGCTTGTTAGTAGGGATTTTGGGGGTCGCAAGGTAAAAGTCAAGTCTTTGAAAGTAAGGAAGTTAGATCAGTCAAAATGGGGGCGCTGATACAAAAAGATGTTAAAAATGAAGGATGATCCGACTATATGTATGAAAACACAAGGCCAGGCGACAAACTGTCTGGCGGCGAAACCCATTTTTTGCACGAAACTGCGCCTCGATTCACGATGATCGGCGGCGAAACGCAGTGGCTAGCGGTTAGCGGCGAGTGCCACGGGCATCCTGCCCGTGAGGGAGACATGGCCAAGATGGCCATGGCACAAGGGGCGATGCCACAACATCCCCTGCTACCCCGTGATGTACTAGAAATAAAAAGGGTTATCTCTTTATGACGGAAATCTTGATAAACCCATGTCATTGAAATTACACGAGTTAATAAATTCTCAAGGGCGGGACAAGGGGAAAAAGAGGCATATCGAAAATGAAGGTATATCCCGTGATGTTACTGAAAACAAATGGGGGAAATATAGCCAGAACCCCGTACCCCGTGATGTTGATGAAAACAAACGACCTACAGCTCTTACCCCACGATGTTGATGATAACACATGGACTTAGTGAAAGAACCGGTGAGGCGTAACGAGGGGTAGCCGCAGTGAAACCTAGGGATCGGGAAGGCGAGAGTCCATTGCCGCCCAGGAGGGGTCAGACCTGTGGCAAGGGCGTCCCGCCCCAGCCCAGTCACGGCCAGGATGGCAGTGCCACATGGCCTCACGTGACACTCCTCCGAACCGGTTATCGGCAGGAGTGAGGACAGGGATGAAGGGGGCCCCAATCCGCCGGGGCGCGGCCCTCGGACAATCGATCGGGCCGGGCGCACTTCCCCGCGTCGGTAATCCGGGGCAGCGAGCACCTGGAAGAGGCGTGCGCAATTCCGCGGGGGTCCAGCGCGCGCACATTCGATCGGGCCGCCCACACTCCCCCACTTCGGTTATCGGAAGTTCCAGGTGAAGAGATGAACCTATTTGCTGACGCCGACAGTTGCAAATCCCAAATCACCCGACGATGGGACGACCCAATGGCCTGATCATAGGCGCACTTACATGTGACGAGTGATGAGAGACGGGCAGAGCGAGAGCTTTCCCGCAGTATTAATGCAATGAGTTATAATCAAAGAGATATGACTAGTATTCAGAGTCGCCCGGAGCCCCTGTCCTTTGCCTCACTCCGGGGAAATCAGGGTCTGATCGGTGGCGTTATGACGCGTTCGTTTCCACGCCTCGCAAATCGGCGGGTTTCTGCGCGAGGTTTTGCTTGCCATGTTGCTCCGCCATATTGCAAAGTGAATGTGCCCTTTCATTTCTCGACGGGATCGCCACGATGAACCCTGTACCTCGAATTCGCTTCGCCAAACCCGGACGCCAGGAGCGTTCGCTGGGTCTGGGGGTGGTCGGGTTGGGAACCGTCGGCACGGGCACGCTGAAAGTTCTGGCCGAGCACCGCGGCGAAATCCGACGGCGGCTTGGGTGTGATCTCCAACTCAAGGTGATCTGTTCGCGCAGCGTGCACAAGCGGGATCTCTCCTGGTTGCGCCAGCCCGTCCGGCTCACTTCCGAGTGGAGAGAGGTCACAAGCGACCCGGAAGTCGACATCGTCGTGGAGTTGGTGGGTGTTCTTCCGACTGCTCGCGCCATCGCCTTGGCCGCGCTCGGAGCGGGCAAGCATTTGGTGACGGCCAACAAGCAACTGGTGGCTGAGTACGGCGTGGAATTGGTTGAGCGCAGCCGGGCGCGTCAAGTGGGTTTGGGAATCGAAGCTTGCGTGGCGGGCGGAACGCCGGTGCTGCACGCGGTCCGTGAAGGGCTGGCCAGCGAGAACTTCAGCGCGGTCTATGGAATCCTGAACGGCACCACCAATTACATCCTGACGGAGATGGAGCGGCGCGGTTGTTCCTTCGCTGAAGTTCTGGCCGAGGCCCAGGAAAAAGGATACGCGGAGCCCGACCCCACCTTCGACGTCGAAGGGTACGATGCGAGTTACAAGATCGCGATCCTGGCCATGATGTGTTTTGGCCAGGCGGTGCGGGCTCGCGACATCCCGGTCGAAGGCATCACGCGCATCGAGCAGGTGGATTTTGCGTACGCGCACCGGCTGAACCACACGCTGCGTCTGATCGCCGGGGCGCGCCGCCGCGGCAGCAATCACCTGGAAATCTTCGTCCGCCCCATGATGATCCCCATCTCTTCGCACCTGGCCAGCGTGAAGGGCGCCACGAACGGGGTGTTGCTGGTGGGCGATAAAGGCGGCAACACCAGCATCACCGGCCGCGGCGCAGGGGGTGAAGCCACGGGCGTCGCAGTGCTCTCCGATGTCATCCAGATTGCGCGCTCGATTACCGCAGGGGGCGCGCGCTCGACGCCTTTTGGGTATGAAAACTGGCATGCGTCACGCATCGTCGCGCCCGGAGAGAACGTTGCTGCCACTTATCTGCGGCTCGTGGTGCGTGACCGGCCAGGCATCCTGGGGCGCGTGTGCACCATCCTGGGCCGCCATCACATCAACATCGACTCCGTCCTGCAAGAACCCGAGTGCACAAAGCAGCACCTGCCGTTCGTCATGAGCCTCGAGTCCACGCGGGAGAAGCATGTGACTCGCGCCCTGAAGGAAATCTCCCGGCTGTCTTTCCTGGCGGAGCGGCCGCTTCTTCTGCCCTTCGCGGAGTTGCCCTAACTAGGGGTTAGGGATTAGGGGTTGGGGATTAGGGATTAGGATCGAGGATTAGGGATTCGGGTTTGCCCTAATTCCTAACCCGAATCCCTGACCCCTGGCTCATCTACCAGATCAGCCACAAACCTAATTGCACCTCCCGCGGTTCACCGGGCCCGCCGGAAGCCAGGCCGGCGACCGGCTGGACGGTATTGAAGATCTGGCCGAAGCTGGCCGCGTTCACAATGTTCTGGGGAATATCAAAGTTAGCACGGTTGAAAATGTTGAATATCTCCCCGCGAAATTGGACTTTGGCGGTTTCACCCAAGCGGAAGTTGCGCAGTACGGAGAAATCGCAGCTTCCGAGCCCTGGACCGCGCAGGATGTTCCTTCCGGCATTGCCAAAGGTAAACCCGCTCGGCGTACTGAAGGCCGAGGGCAGCACCCACTGCTGCGGGGTTTGCTTGCCCGGGTAGAATGTTGTACTCGCAACGTTGGGGCGGTCCGTATCGGCCTGCACGGTGGCGTTATTGATCTCATCCGCACCGCTGACGTTTCCGCTCACGACCGGAGTAAAAGGCGGGCCCGACTCGATGGTGAGCACGCTCCCCACCTCCCAGCCCTGAATCAGGTAGTTGAGGCGCTGGTTCTGGAGTTTCCCGGTGGTGGAACCGAACGGCATGGCCCAGAGATAAGCAAGGGACAGGCGTTGGGGAAAGTTAAAATCCGACACCGATTTTTCCGCCGCCACATCATAGGAGTTCTGCGGGAAGTTGGGATTGCGTGAATCGGCGAAGGGACCGGATGCGGTATCGATCGACTTCGAGTACGTGTATGCGGCCAGGACCGAGAGCCCTTTGGAGAATCGTCGCTCGACCTTGGCCTGGAGGGCGTGGTAGATGGAACTCCCCGCGGATTGTGTGTAAGCGAAGTTGGCGAGATAGGGAATCGGCGAGAGGCAACTGCCCGCTTGACAAGCCGCCAGTGTGGACGCTTGCACGGCCGCCGACGCGCCGCTCACGTCTGTCATATTCAGGGGCTGATTGGGATCCGTCTCCTGCACCAAGTGCAGTCCGCGGGTTCCTACGTAGCCGATATCGATGAGCCAGGTGCTCCCCACCTGCCGCTGCACATCAGCGCTCCACTCCTGGATGAACGCGTTTTGGAAGTTCAGTTGGAATGGGCTCATGCTGGGGTAGCTGGTGCCCCCAATGTTGGTGAGGGCGTTTTGAATAATGGCGCCACTGCCAGGGTAAAACGTCCCGGATTCGATCAAGGGCAAGGCGTCCCCGATGTTGCCCTCCTCGAGGTGGACAAAAGGAGGATTAGCGGCTTTCTGGAAATAGACGTCCCCAAACGTCTGGTCATAGAAGATTCCGTAGCCGCCGCGCAGAACCGTTTTGGAATTACCGAAAGGCTGCCAGGCGATGCCGATGCGCGGCGCAAAGTTGTTGTGATCGGGATATTGCAGCGAGCGGTTGCTCGCCGTGCTGCCCAGGTTGAGGGTTTGTTGGGCGCACGTTTGCGCCGTGCACGGCTGCGGGTTGATCTGCAATTGGCCGGTGTAGGGATTCTGCGTGGGGTTAAAGCTCCAGAGGGTTGCGGCTTTGGTCCCTGCTACCATCAAATCCCCGTTGCTGAAGTCGAAGTTGGAAAAGTCGTTGTTCTTTTCCGTCACCAGGCTCTTGTACTCGTAACGCAAACCGAGGTTCAAGGTCAGATGGGGGCGCACTCGCCAATCATCCTGGACGAAGAAATCGTATTCGCCGAACGCTCCGGAGATGTACTCCTGGAATCCGTTCAGCCAGTACTGGGGAAGACCCAGCAATGCATCGGCAACGCTGTTTCCGAACTGGCAGGTGCCGGTTCCCGCGCAGGGCAGTCCGATTTCTCCTGCGAGCCCCGCCTCCTCCTGCGAGTTCAACTGTCCCAAGCCGCCGGTTACAAATCCGGTGAACCCGTACGCTCCGCGGTAGTTGCTATCGACCGTGAAATTACCGCGACGGACCAGGCGAACGTCCGCTCCGTAGCTCAACGTGTGGGTTCCCAGAACGTGCGTCAGCGTGTCGCCGACCTGGAAGGTGTTGACGGCGCCCGTTTCCGGAACGCTGGAGTCAGCTCCCATGCTGGCATACCCTGAATAGGTCATGTCAGGGATGCCGGCGGATTGCCCCTTGATTTGGTTGACGCCATTGATGCCGAGGCTTGAAGCCAAGTCGTTGCCCAAGTCCTCATTCGATTGCCGAAGCTGCCAGCGGTTGTACCCAAGCTTGACTTCGTTGACCAGCTTGGGGCTGAAGATGTGGGTCCAATCGAGACCTGCCATTTGGTAGGAGTTGTGGGAAATCCGGCCATATCCCGGAACCGTCGTCAGGCTTTCCGGAACCGTGCCGGATGGCCAGAATTCGCGGTCAAGGTTGAGACTGTAGCGGACAAACAGCGAGTTCTTGGTGTCGAACTGATGGTCGACGCGCCCCGTCATCGTATCCGTATTCACCTGCCGGTCGACCAACGCGGTGTAGTTGGCAGCGCCGCAAGAGGCGCTGGCAATGTTAGGGGTGGGGTATTGGTTCACCAAGCCCTGCCCTGCGGGGTCAGCCTGCGGCAAGACCTGGCTGATGTCGGTAAAGGGCTGAACGGACTGCTGCATCAGCGCGAGAGGGTTGATCAGCACGGTCTGGCTTGAGCAAGCCGGATTCAAAAGGTCAGCAAAGTTGCCTTCGCGGTCAGAGACGGAAGGAACGAGGAGATTGTCGTAGAAGTTGCGGTGCTCGCGCGTTCCTTCGTAGGCAAAGAAGAAGAAGGTGTGGTCGCGCCCGTCATAGATCCTCGGGAGGACAAGCGGCCCGCCGAGCGTCGCACCGAACTGATTGCGGTGCATGGGAGCCACCGATGGATCAAAGAAATTGCGCGCGTCAAAGTCGGTATTGCGCACGTACTCGTAGACGCTACCGTGGACGTCATTCGTCCCGGATTTGGTGACCATGTTAACTTCGGCCCCAGCGTGCGCGCCGAACTTGGCCTCGTAGACCCCGGTCTCCATGCGGAACTCCTGCACGGAGTCAAGCGGAGGAGCCACGGTATATTGACCGACGCCCACCGAGGTGTCATCCAGGCCGTCCAGCCAATAGGAATTCATCGAGTCGCGCATTCCGTTGACGTTGATGGAGCCACCGCCCCCGCGGGTGCTGACCGCGCTGCCCGAGGTTCCGGGAGACACGCCAGGCACGAGCAACGCGAGTTCCAGAAAATTCCGTCCGTTCAGAGGAACATCGTTAACCTTTTGCTCGTCGATGGTGGTTCCTACGGATGATGTTTGGCTTTCCACCGTCGCCGGATAAGCCTCCACGACGATGTAGTCGCCTGCCTGGCCCAACTCCAGTTTGATGTCCTCGCGCAGGTGCTGATTCACGAGGAGCGTCAGGGGGCCGCGGTCGAATTTTCGGAACCCCTCTTTCTGGGCGCCAAGGGCGTACCGTCCCGGAGGAAGGAGAGGAATCTCATAACTGCCATCTTTGGAGCTGGTCACGCTACGCGAAAAGCCTTTGTCTTTTTCCGTAATTGTCACGACGGCGCCCGGCACCACCGCGCCGCTGGGGTCTATGACAGTCCCCGTAAAACTGCCCTGAAAGGTCTGCCCCCAGGATGCGATACAGCCAACACAGATCACAAAAATCAGGGATTGTGAAGCCAATCGGATTGATAATGGCAAGGTTCGCATGGTCCTCCCTTCAAAGTCCGGCACCAAGGTTCCATTATGTATGACGCAAATCTGCAGGAATAATCACCATGTCTAAGATAGTCGTCTGCTAGCTGCAGACCAAGATATAGCCCCTCACAATAGCACGAATTAGGGGGCTGGCAAAGCCGTTCTAAGACTGTTTCCAGCTCGCACCTGCCAAAGGGGGGAAAGGCTTAAATTCAATGGGATACCTGTGAGTTGGGGGCTTTGCCGGTGGTAATCCGGGAAGTCATTACGCAAGCGTCAATTGATTTTCGCAACATTCCGTTATTGAGGATGAAATGTGGGGGTAACATGAACCTCTCTCCCCCACGATCTCAGACTCGGCTATCGTTATCACCAAAGTGAAGCCTGACGAGCAAGCCTGCTGCGATTGCCTGCCTGCGATACGGATTTCGTTTACAATAACCCCGCTGAGCGAGATCTGATCCGCGCCCGGGTCGCACTCGTTGTGAGGGATCGAGCGGGAGGTTCTGATGGAGTTGGAAAAGGGGACATTCGAAATTCTACGGACAGCGCTCAGGACAATGGAGGAGGGCTTTGCCTCACTCCCCGCCATCGACGCGCCGGCGCCGGACAAGGAGCGCATGACCGAAGTGCTGCAGGACGTCGCTGTGCGCCTGCGGGACAATTACCCGTACTTCCATCCTCTTTATGCCGGCCAGATGCTGAAACCACCTCATCCGATTGCCCGCGCCGCATACGCTTTGGCCACTTGGATCAATCCCAATAACCACGCGCTGGACGGCGGGCGTGCGAGTTCGGCAATGGAGAAGGAAGCGGTGGCGGAGATTGCCGGCATGTTCGGGTGGGAGGCCCACCTGGGGCACCTCTCGAGCGGCGGCACCATGGCGAACCTCGAGGCGCTCTGGGTTGCGGGGCAACTTCATCCGGGAAAGAAGATCGCCGCCTCCGCGCAGGCCCACTATACGCACCATCGCATCAGCAATGTTCTGGGGCTGCCGTTCGCGGAATTGCCCTGTGATTCACGCGGACAGATGGACGTTCAGGCTTTGGCGAAAAGACTAGCGGAAGGCGACATCGGCTGTGTGGTGGCAACCCTTGGAACCACAGGGACAGGCTCCGTCGATCCCTTGCCAGAGATACTCCGTCTGCGCGCTGAATATAGCTTCCGCTTGCACGTTGACGCGGCCTACGGTGGCTACTTCACCCTCGCCGGAAATCTGACGGAGAAAACCCGCGCCGCGTTTGACCAAATTGGCCAGGCAGACTCCATTGTTGTTGATCCTCACAAGCACGGACTGCAACCCTACGGGTGCGGGTGCGTACTGTTTCGCGATCCGGCGGTGGGGGCGTTGTACAAACACGATTCCCCCTACACCTACTTCACTTCTTCGGAATTGCATCTTGGCGAGATCAGCTTGGAGTGTTCGCGGCCCGGGGCCTCAGCCGTGGCGTTGTGGGCCACGCAAAAACTGCTGCCGCTTGTGCGCGGCGGCGAGTTTGCCACTGGGCTGGAGGCCTGCCGGGAAGCAGCGCTCACCTTGGCGGATCGGCTCGCCGCGGATTCCCGATGGTTTGTGCCTTTTCTCCCTGAGCTGGACATCGTGGTGTGGGCCCCTCGCGCCGCGTCCGCCCGCCTCGCTTCTGAACGGTCCCAGCGAATCTTCACGGCGGCTGCCAACCGCGGCCTGCACCTCGCGCTGATCCGCTTGCCTGTCGAATACTTCCCTTCACTCAAAGAGCCGCAGGGCCGAACCGCGGTCCCTGCGCTACCCCCGGCGGAATCTTCCGATCAAGGCATGGTGCTATGCCTACGTTCAGTTTTGATGAAACCCGAACACCGCGAATGGCTGAACCAGATTCTGCTTAGACTGGATGCGGCATTCAGGGATGCAATGGAGGAATAGCGGAAATGGATGATCCCAAACTTGCAGAGCTTCGCAGACTGGTCGGCCAGCATCAGAAGCTCGTCTACGAGGCAGTCAAGGCCGGAATGGTGGCCGAATTGCCGCATGAGAGTCAGCTCAGCGCGAAGGCAATGCAGGAACATATGCACTTGAAGCACGTCCACAATGCCCTTGAGTTCGCGGACCTGCGGGAGGGAGAGCCATACGAAATCACGGTGGGTGACGATACCGTAAACCCACTGGCCCACGTCAATAGCCATGCGGCCGTCAAAGGGCAGATCGAGCAGGATCCTTTAGTGAGGGCCGCTTTTGAAAAACTGGTGGCCACAGGAACGTCAGCTCATCACGCCGAACACGTTCTTAGTGCAATGCTGTTAGAACTCGTGTGGGAGGGCAGCCGGGACCTCGAGACTGGGAAAGATGCAGCCAAGGCTCAGTCGAACTACAACCGAAAACTTAAGAAACTCACCCAGGATTCGGCCTTTCGCAAGAAGCTCACTCGACGAATCGGGCCCGATCATTTTGTGTTCGAATAGACGGAACTATCGAAGACAAACCTCACGGACCGATTCCACGGGCCAAGCTTTAGGCTCGTACTTCATAGCTCGCAGAGCAGGTAGAGGGCAGCCAAAATCACGAATGGAGATGAATAAAAACCGGGCATCGGCCGGGGAAAGCGAAGGGAGGCGACGGTGCGGCCCCGGACGGTTCCCCCGATATGAACCAAACCATTGGCAAACATGACGGCGGCGAAAACGTAGCCGATGGGGCGCATCCAACGAGCTCCGCGTAACACAAAGATGGAAAGGCATAAGAGCAGGACGTTTACCGCTACCAAACCAGCCAGCCAACCCCTGATCGTGTAAACCGGCAAGGGCAGCCAAGGCCACCTTTGACGCAGAGCCATCACGGTAGGGTTGTAGACGGAAAGGAATCCGGTGGCGGCTTCGTCGATGACGTGCAGAGCCAACGCCACGCAGAGAGCAATCCAAGCCCAGAAGAGCTGGGCATGGGGGACTGCGGCCAAGCTGATGACCATCAAGATATGCTGTGGAATTATCATGGGCTCATCCTTTCATTTGCTTTTGTTTTACGGATGCACCGATCCCTCGCAGGTTGAATCCCGCAATGGCTTCGGCGAGATGTTCCGCCGAGGGACGCTCTTCCGGAGCTCGCGCCAGCCAGCGGTATACGGCTTCATAGACTGCGCCTGCCCAGCAACTTGCTACGACGGCAGCGTCCAGAGATGGCAAGCGGCCCGCCATCGCGCGCAGCGCTTGTTCAACACCCTTCGTATGACTTTCGATGACCTGCCGCCGCACCGCCTCCAGTTGCTTGCCCAGCCCGGAAGATTCCACAATCAAAATCCTGGCCTCCTCCGGGTTTTCCGCCAGGAAGTGGACGAGCGCAGTCACCGCCGCTTTCATTTGTGCCAGCACGTCGGGGCCGGCGGCGCGAATGGCTCCGTTGAGCGACGAAGAAATTTGCTCGCCCAGGGCTTCCAGAGCGGCCGCGAAGACATCTTCCTTATTGCCAAAATAGAAATAGAAACTGCCGACGGAACTCTTGGCCGCGCGCACGATCATCGGCACCGTTGTCGAGTGATATCCCTTCCGCCCGAAGATGCCAATGGCTGCTTTCAGCAACCTCTTCCGTCGCGCTTCTTTTCGGTCGGCCATTTTCGCGGTCGTGCGGTACGCCATCCGGAACCTCCTGCAAACTCGCATCCGGGGAGACAAGGAACACGCCGGCTCCCCGGATTGGTAATAAAATGACGTTTCATTCTATTCTTGTCAAGCGAAATTCTTCAACCCAACAATGAACAAGCTGAGGGGGTGATGAAGGATAAAAGGGGGGGCGCAGCAGGGTCGAAACAACGGGAGACTCAAACCGTCTTGGGTGGGCGGAAGTGTTTCGTCGATGCCCACAAAGAGATGGGCAAAAGGCGCGGAGTGCATCCCGAGGGCGCGCCGCATGGTATCGATCGGCGCGGTAGGTCGGGCGCTGGCCCGGAATCAGCAATACTAGACCCACCTTACATTCGGTCGGGGAGCAAACGAATGAGGCAAACAGCCGACTTTGCCGCAAACCGTGGATCAACAAAATCAATCGCTTGGCAGCCGTCCTCCGAAAATTCACATCTAACGGATTGACAAACTCAGGTCAATGCGCATAGTGTACGCCATCTTATGAAGATACTTGTACTCGGGTCCGGTGGACGGGAACACGCTTTGGCGTGGAAGCTGCATGAGAGCCAGCAGATGGAGGAACTGTATTGTGCGCCCGGGAATGCGGGCATCGCGCAGGAAGCGGAGTGCGTTCCTGTTGACCTCACGCAAACAAAGGCCATCGTGGGCCTGGCGAAGCGGTTGGGCGCGGACCTGACGATTGTCGGGCCGGAAGCGCCTTTGGTCGCCGGCGTCGTCGATGAGTTCGAAAAAGAGGGGTTGGCCATCATCGGCCCCAGCAAGGCTGCCGCACGCCTGGAGGGCAGCAAGATCTTTGCCAAGGAATTCATGCAGCGGAATAACATTCCTACCGCTCGCTTCGAGGTGGCTGAGAATTTCGAGCAAGCGGTTAATATTCTGGCGCGATTCCCGCTTCCCGTGGTGGTGAAGGCGGATGGCTTGGCAGCGGGCAAGGGGGTGGTGGTTGCCCATGACCACCTGGAGGCGGAACAGGCCGTCGAAGACTTCATGCTTCGCAAGACCTTAGGTGGCGCGGGCGATCGGGTGGTCATTGAGGAATGCCTGACCGGCGAAGAAACGTCCTTCATCGTTCTCACCGATGGCCGCGGTATTCTCCCCCTAGTACTGACCCAGGACCACAAGGCATTGCTGGATGGGGACCGGGGCCCCAATACCGGTGGCATGGGCGCCTTCAGCGATGACTCGATTCTCAGCGAGTCGCTCCACGACGAAATTCTTCGCTCCATCGTTGCTCCCACGCTGGCGGGCATGGAAATGGAAGGCTCTCCCTACCGCGGCTTTTTGTATTTCGGGCTGATGATGACGCCCGCGGGCCCCATGCTGCTGGAGTACAACGTCCGCCTGGGCGACCCCGAAACCCAGCCTATCTTGATGCGGTTGCGCTCTGACCTCGCGGACCTGTTAGTGGCGTCGCGCGAGAGCCGATTGGCAACCGTGGATGTTCATTGGAGTCCCAACCCTGCCGTCTGCGTGGTGCTAACATCCAGGGGCTATCCGGGAAAGCCGGAAGTCGACAAGGCCATTGCCGGTTATGAAGGGGTAGAATCATTGGGGGGGGTCAAGGTTTTCCATGCCGGAACGCGCGTACAGGATCATCAATTGCTTACCGCCGGGGGGCGCGTCATGGGAGTAACCGCCATCGCCGAGGACTTGCCTTCCGCCATCCAGCGCGCTTACGCAGGAGTTAACAAGCTTCAGTTTGAAGGAATGCACTACCGGAAAGACATCGGGGCAAAGGCGTTGCAGCGGGTTCCGAGGCTCCCGGCGCCCAAACGGGCGCGGGCCGCCAAAGGAGACCGCCCGTCTTCGCGCAAATAAGGCCGGATTCGTAGAGGGTTCACACCATTCCACAGGGAGGAAAGAAAAGATGGCTGAGAAGCCACTCGTTGGCATCGTTATGGGCAGCGACACGGACCTGCCTGTCATGGCCGAGACCGCCGCAACCTTGAAGAAATTCCAGATCCCCTTTGAAATTGAAATCACTTCCGCACATCGGTCGCCCGTGCGCACCTCCGAATACGCGCGCACAGCGGTTCAGCGGGGCCTCAAGGCAATCATTGTGGGGGCCGGCGGGGCGTCGCACCTGGCCGGAGTGATCGCCGCGGAAACCATCCTGCCGGTAATTGGCGTCCCCATGGCCACCACCACGCTCGCGGGGCTCGACGCCTTGTTGTCCACGGTTCAGATGCCGGGCGGCGTGCCGGTGGCGTGTACGGCCATCGGGAAGCCCGGCGCGATTAACGCCGCAATTTTCGCCGCGCAAATCATCGCCACTTGTGACCCCGCTATGGCGCAAAAACTTGTTGAACATAAGGAACACTTGGCGCGCGCTGTGGCCGAGAAATCGGAAAAGCTCAAACGCGAATTCCAAGTGTAGTAACGAGTGACAAGTGACGAGTGACGAGCTGGAATGAGCCACCTCACGTGACTTTTTCCCTCTTGACTTGTCACTGCACTATCGTACTTGCTCGTCACTTGTCACTTTTCACTCGTCACTGAAGTACGGAGCTCTTGTGTTTATTGGCCACTTCGGAGTAGCGCTCGCGGCGAAGAAGGTGGCGCCGCGCACCTCCCTCGGAACCCTGGTGATGGCGGCGCAATTCGTGGACCTGCTCTGGCCGCTCTTTCTTCTCATGGGCATCGAGCGGGTGATCATTGCGCCGGGCAACACCGCGGTGACGCCGCTGGATTTTATCTCTTACCCGCTTTCTCACAGCTTCCTCGCAGATTTTGGCTGGGCTTGCCTTTTCGCGGGTATTTACAAGATAGTTAAGCGTGACTCACGGGGGGCCATCTGCCTGTGGTTCGTGCTTATCAGTCACTGGGTGCTCGACGCACTCAGCCACCGGCCCGACCTTCCACTTTATCCCGGCAGTTCGACGTATGTGGGCCTGGGGCTTTGGAACTCACGTGCGGCGACAATCTACGTGGAAAGTGCGATTTTCGCACTCGGTGCGGTGATTTATGGAAGAGCCACTTGTCCCCGCGACCGCATCGGCTCCCTTGCCTTCCGGTCATTTATCGCCCTATTGTTGCTGTTTTACCTTCTCAATGTTTTCGGCCCTCCGCCACCCAGCGAGAAGGCAGTCGCTTACGCGGCTCTCGGTATGTGGTTGTTTGTCGTCTGGGCCTACTGGCTGGACCGCCACCGGTTGGCGAACCCCCCCTCGCCCCGACCTCATTGCCATCAGCCCTGTTTCCGACCATAATCTTGGACCGTGAGTTGTCGGCCCGAGATGGATCCTCTTTCCGGCGGTTCGCCGACACTTCTCGATGATTGACGGGCGCCTGGGGAAATACGGTGAAAGGCACAAAGCATAGGGCGCGGAGCCGATAAACAAATGTCCAAACGATTATGGTATGCACTCCTTACCGTGTTGTTGTCCTTGCCGCTGGTCATAGCCGTGCGGGAGCAATCAGTATCCGCACCCTATCCCCTGGCAAACGAAAAAACCTTTCATTGGCCAAATGGGAAACGGGTTGCGGTAAGCCTATCATTTGACGACGCGCGCATGAGTCAAGTCGATCGAGGCTTGGACCTGCTGAACCCCACCGGGGTCAAGGTCACCTTCTTTGTTACCCCAGACGGTGTGAAGAAGCGGTTGGAGGGCTGGAAGCGCGCGGTGGCCAGCGGCCACGAAATCGGAAGTCACAGCGTTAGTCATCCTTGCACAGGCAATTTCCCCTGGTCTTCCCAGAATGCGCTGGAAAACTACACCCTGGAGCAGATGTCTCAACAACTGGATGAAGCGAATGCCGAGATTCAAACTCTTCTTGGTGTGCGCATGGTGACCTTCGCTTATCCCTGTGGCCAGAAGTTTGTTGGGAGGGGCCGCCAATTGAAAAGCTATGTCCCTCTTATTACTGAAAAGTTTTTGGTAGGACGCGGCTTCTTTGACGAGTATTTTAATGACCCGGCTTTTTGCGATTTGGCGCAAGCCGGCGGGACTGTCTCCGACGATTTGGATTACATCCAGTTGGTGAAACTGATTTCCCAGGCCGCCTCCCAAGGCGGGTGGATCATTTTTGCCGGCCATGAGATCGGGGAAAAGGGGTTTCAGACTACGGACGCGGTCGCTCTGGCAGCTCTCTGCAAGTACATGCAGGATCCGGCCAATGGGGTCTGGGTTGACACCGTCGAGAGAATCGGCAGTTACGTTCAGCAGCAGCGCGCGGGCCGAAGTGAATAAGACGATACTTTGCCGCCGCACCTTGCGCCCTGCTCGCTGTCCTGCTCGCAGTTCGACTTGACTCCCACAAAGCGAACCGTTATCTTCTTAGATAACAAACCTGTGAAGAGCCCTTTGCGGGCGAGAAACTGGGCGCAGAAAGCGGTAACCCGATGTCCAAGCCATTATCCGCAGTTGATTGCATTGGCCCGGCATTTTCCCAGACCAGACAACAACTTTTCTCCCCCTTTCGACTCCAGCGCTGGACCCGCTTGGCCCTCGTTTGCCTGATCCTCGGTGACTTCGCCGGTGGGGGTGGTGGGTCTCCGGGGGGGAGGTTCAATTTCCCTGTATCACAAGGCAAGGGCGGCAAAAGTTTATTTGCTATCCCCAATATTGATTGGGACAAGATTCTCCCTTGGCTGCCCTGGATTCTTGGAGGCGTTGCTCTGGTGGTCGCGCTCATTTTACTTTGGATTTACATCGCCTCGGTGTATCGCTTCGTGCTCTTTGATTCTGTTCTTTATGATCGCTGCGAGCTGAAAGGGTGTTGGAGGCGTTGGGAGCCGAGTGGCCGAAGCTTTTTCTATTGGAGTCTCACCATCCTTGTTGGGTTCTTGGCTGGGTATGCCGTGCTGATCGGGACTCCGCTGCTCATCGCTTGGCGCGCGGGATTGTTTCGCCATCCGGGCGAACACGTCGTGACGCTGATTCTCGGCGGTGGCGCGATTTTCCTGCTCATGCTGGCATTCTTCGTGTTGGGCGCGGTTGCCGCCCTCTTCGCCAAGGATTTCTGCGTGCCCATTATGGCGATGGAAAAAGTGGGCGTGCTTGACGCCTGGCGGCGCCTGCTCCCCATGCTGGCAGCGGAGAAGATGGCATTCACCGGCTATGTGTTGATGAAAATTGTTTTGTCGATAGGGAGCGCGATCATTTTCGGAATCATCACGGTCATCGCTCTAGTTGTGCTGCTTATTCCTTTGGGGATCATGGCTCTTATTATTTTCTTTGGAGGTAAAGCCCTCGGGCTTTCTTTTGACGTCGCCACAATCAGCATTCTCGTGGTGTTGGGTGGCATCATTCTTATGGGCATTATCTATTTGATTGCCCTCATCAGTACGCCTGCCATGGTCTTCTTTCAATCTTACGTGCTCCGCTTTATGGGCTCCCGCTACCCGGCGCTGGGCACTGTGCTCTTCCCTCCCCCGCCAGAAACTCCGCCGCCACCTTCCCTCGGCGAACCACCGATACTCGAGCCATCGGTCGGGTGAACGACTGATCGGGTGAACCGATGATTTGTTCACCCGATTATTTTCTCGCCCGGCTTCCTGGTTTTACGGCGGGAATTCCTGCCTGGCATAGCGGGCACTCGGCGGGTTTGTAATTTTGAATTTTGAGAGTGATGAGCGCGGCCTTGGGAAGGCCCAGGTCTGCTGTCCCGCCGCTGCGATCGATCAAGGCGCCCGCCCCCACCACCTTGCCGCCCGCTTGTTCGACGCAGTGAATTGTCTCGCGGGTGGAAAGTCCCGTGGTGATGACGTCTTCCACCACCAGCGTGGGTTCACCCGGCTCCACGCTGAAGCCGCGGCGCAGCGTCATGACGCCTTCTTGCCGCTCGGTGAAAAGCGCCCGCACACCGAGGGCTCGAGCCACTTCGTGAGCCACCAGGACGCCCCCAAGCGCCGGCGCGGCCACGACCGATGCTCCCAGATGACGCAGTTGGCCGGCCAATTGTGAACACAATTGCTCCGCCACGCGCGGATGTTGCAGCACCAGCGCGCATTGCACGTAGCGGTCGCTGTGGAGGCCGGAAGAAAGAATGAAGTGTCCTTCCAGAAGGGCCGAGTGCTTGCGAAATATATCAAGGATGTCGTTTTCGGTCATGATTGATGAGCCTGTAGCGAATTGGGAGTCCGCGCCTGTTGCATCTCCCGGGCAATGGCGTCCGCTGCGGCAGCGGGGTCTGTAGCGCCGGTTATGGGCCTTCCGATGACGAGGTAGTCTGCCCCGGCGCGGATGGCACTCCCGGGAGTAGCGGTACGCGCCTGGTCATCATTCGCGCCCGCGGCCGGACGAATGCCCGGAGTGACAATCAGGAAGTTGGAACCACACGCTTGGCGGATGACGGCGATCTCACGCGGGGATGCCACCACGCCATCCGCGCCGGCGGACTGCGCAAGCCGCGCCAACCGGACGACAACTTCTTCCGGGGAGCCCAGGAATCCCACCTCGGCCAAATCTTCCGCGCCGAGGCTGGTCAGGGCCGTGACCGCCAGCACGCGAGTGGGCTGGGCCACGCCCCTTGCCTTCGCCGCTGCGCGCACACCCTCCACCGCTGCCTCCATCATCTTGCGGCCGCCCGAGGCGTGCACCGTCAGCAGGCTTACCTCCAGCATCTCCGCCTGATGCGCGGCGGCACGCACGGTGTTGGGAATGTCGTGGAACTTGAGATCAAGAAAGACTTGTTCCCCCAAGGCCACGAGATCGCGAGCCACCGCCGGGCCCGCCGCCGTGAACAGCTCTTTCCCCACCTTGAACATCCCCACGTGGCCGTGGAGCTTTTGCGCAACTCGCAATGCGGCCTCGGCGCTCGGGACATCCAGCGCCACAATGATCTTTTCTTTTGTCGGCATGGTTGTCATTTTAGTGGAAGGCCACTCTTTCGTCAATTCCTTCAAATTCAGCATAACCGCATTTCTTTTCTATAATATCTCAGCATACCGGCTCACGTGTGCACTTGCGCCACCTTGATGTCCGATTTCCGAGGTTATTTGCTTTATTTACAATAACATCTCAGGGTTTTTGATAACCCCTTTTGTTTCATCAACATCTCAGGGTGGATGACATTTTATCGAACCCGTGTCTTTTGTTTTCAATAACATCTGGGGAGCTACCTCCATTTTTCATCATCGACCCGACCCAACTTGCCGTTCTTCATTTTGGTGAGCATTTCCGTGATTCTGAGGACTTGCCGCATATTGGAATCTTCCCACCTCTGCATGAGCATGATGGGGCCGCTCCGATCATGTGGCGCCATCAGGGAATCCAAACCGTGGCGCGAGTGGATGGACCCCTCCGATTCCCCCTCGCCATCAATCGATTTGGGATTGATCCTGGCAAATTGCTGGATCATCATCAGGTTCAGGTTCTGCCGTTCTTCTTTGCGCAGTTCTTCATCGTCCGGCAGCGTGCCTTCCGCGTCCGGGTCCGAGCCGTCGATCACGGGTCCGGCGTCTTCCGTCCCCGGCTCCATCAAGCGCCGCATAGAAACCAGGATCGAGTTCTCCTCGCTGCCGGGTTCCAGCGGACGGTCGCCGTAAAGCTCGTCGAAGATCTCGAAATCCTCAGGGCGAGTGAAGCGGCCTGGCTGGTTAAGCTCGGAGGCAAGGGAGATCAGTTTATTGGCCTTCGCTTTCAGCACCCGGTCAACGACTTGCAAGAGATTGGGCTTGGGCAAGGACCGCTGGAGTTGCTCCACCGTCAAGCTTTCCTGGACGCGGTCGGCGCGCTCCATACGCCATAGGGCGCGGGCCAGGCGCATCACCAACCTCATCTCCATTTGATTGGCGGGCTGCCAGATTTCGGTCAGGGAATCCACCAGGTATTCGAACCGTTCTGGGTCTTCCCCCAAGGCCGCCAGGATTTCGCTCTGTGCCTGGGAGTAAAACCCATGGCGCAAATTCGCGGCAGCCGCCCGCGCCTTGCCCTCGGATGTTCGCGCCCCTCGCGAGCGCCGGCCATTGGCGCGACTTGATGCAATTCTTTTCTCTGTCATCTTGGGTCTTTTCGTTAACGACATCTCAGCCTCCTGATTGTGGCAGACGGCTCATCCGCTATTGCCGTCACGCTCTCGAGCGAGCCGTCCTGCGGGTAAGGATATTGAGGGAGTGAACGTGCGGCAGGTCATGAGTACGCCGTTCATGCCACAATTCTAGCCCATGCACCTACGTATTGTCAAGAGATATTTTGAACATTTGGTAATCAAACAAGAAAATAATTTTGATAAAACGCAGATTTTTGGGTTTAAGGGACATTGTGTCCGCACGCGTCGGCGCGCGCCGCTTGCAGCGCCGATCTCAGATCGCCGCACGGCGGTTGGAGACCGCGGCTCCAGGAGACCATCGCGGCGATCGTCGAATGCCCGTCTCAACGATACTTGTGGGAATGGAGCAACGCCTTGACCTCGTCGTGATTCCCCAGGAAAGATACGAACAGTTCAGATGGCCGGTCCTGAAAAATGAAGCGTAACGAAACATTGCCGCGACACCCGAAAATCTTATTGCCCAGTTTCCGAATTCCGAGGCCACTGTGCACGTGCGGCCGGCCAAAGGTCTCTGGTAGCTCACACAGCGCTAAAGGACACTCGGCTCTTTCGTTCTTCGGCAGGTTCTGTAAGCGTCGTAACACCGCGGGGTCAATCGAGAGGAGCTTACTCAAGCATGTGCCTCAGTTGCTCGGTCGAAACGGTCACCAATTTCCCCGACCGTTTGAGTCGGCGATAACGTTTTTCGGTGGCATCCGCTAACGCCGCGACCTGGTCCGGCGTCGCCGCGTATTCGCGCTGTGCGTAATCGGTGGATTCCACCTCGACCCTGCGCAGCGCAATGATTTCCGCGCCGCGGATAATCCCGATGTCTTGCCCGTTGGCAGCAGCATCAAGCCAGCGACTCAGATTCTTCTTAGCATCCGTAATCGTTAGAGTCTTCATAGAGTTCTTATAAAGTCTTTAACGCGCCTTGTCAATTCCCGTTCAACCTGGTTCAGCCCCCACCGCGCGGAGTTTCGGGCTGATCATCGCTTGCACCCTTTCCGAAAAGCTCGCAAAATTCATCCGAGGATTTGCGCAGCTCGAGCCAATCCGCGAACAGGTCCGGAGTCTCCAGCCACACCTGGTACCAGCTCGCGATTTCATGTTTCTCCTGGCGCTTCGGAGCTTGGACGCGCGGGTTGGCGGCGAGGCTTCGGGCGCGCAGTTTGCCTTTTCTCACCAGCGCGCGGACCATCGACATCCCAAGGTGATCCGCAGCGCTTGAATACTCGCGAAAAATCGCATCGAGCCGCAGCAAGGATTGTTCGGCGCTGGCCAAATCGTGAAATCCCAGCACGCCCTTTAGCCGGCTGGCATAAGGTTCCGGCATGACCGGATCGGAATAGCGGTCCTCGTACCGAACCTCGTACCCGGCCTCGCGCAGGATCGAGGCAATGTATCCGAGCGAAGTTCTGTCGCCGGGGCCGAGGCAGCGGCGAAGTTCGTTGCGGGCCGCATAAAGATCGCCTACCTCGAGAGGGCGCTTGCCACGCCCATGGAAGAAATCAAGAAGGATCTGTTTTTTGCTCTGAGGGGGAGGCATGTTTTAGTCCGGGAGGCGACCTGCGGAAGACGGTAGAAGGTAAACAGAAGACGGTAAACGGCAAACACGGGGCGGCGTTCAACGCCGTTATGCTGTATTCCGTCTACCGTCTACCGTCTACCTTCGACCGTCTCCGAACTCCTGCTTCCCTCCTATACCGTGCCACGTTGCGCTGATGTTCATCAAGGGACTTGGCAAAAACGTGGCCGCCGTGATTATTGCTCACGAAATAGAGCGAGTTGCCGTCTGCCGGGTGAAACGCGGCACGAAGCGAGCTTTCTCCTGGATTGGCTATCGGTCCGGGCGGCAAGCCGGCGTGGCGATAAGTATTAAAGGGCGAATCGAAATTCAAGTCGCTCACGCGGATGGTCCCAATGGGGCGATCGGCAAGACGCGCCGCGTAAATCACTGTGGGGTCGCACTGAAGCAGCATGCCTTTTTCGAGCCGACGCGTAAAGACTCCGGCCACCACCGGGCGCTCCGCGGGGTCGGGGGTCTCCTTCTCCACCAGCGAAGCCAAGGTGGCCGCATAGTGCAGGCTCTCCGAGCCGGGAACGAACTCATCGTGAAACCGTGTCTGCATCACATGCCGGAAGCGAGCGACCATGGTGGCAATGACCGCGTCTGCTGTAACTCCGCGGGGGAATCGATAAGTATCGGGGAAGAGGTAGCCCTCGAGCGTGGGAGCTTTAGGATCCAGATCGTGGATCAGCGAGGTTTGCTCCGTCTTGCGGAGAAAATCAGCAGGGTCAATCGCCATACGCTCGGAGAGAATGTGCGCGATATCGAAGCGGTCTGAGCCTTCGGGAACTACCGCCGAATAGAGATACACATCCCCCGCCACCAATTTCCGGTACACATCAATGGGGCGCAAGGGCCGGTCGAAAAGGTATTCACCGGCTTTCAGGCGGCGGTGATAGCGCCCCATCCAGTAGCGGGGGAGAAACGGCCACCGATGGGCAAGGACGCCCCGATCCACCAGAAGGCCGGCAATCGCGGGCGCGCCCATGCCGGGAGGAATTTCGAGCATCTCGCGGCCCGCAAAACCGCGGTACGGGCGGTAGAGGTCCCATACCCCCCAGGCCGCGCCCGCCAGGCACAACACCACGAACATCGCTGCGAGTTTGCGCTTCATCCCTCGGCTGCGCTCCCCCGGCTACGCTCGTTTTCAAGATAATCCAGATAGCTTTGCAGGAGCAGCACCGCCGCCAAGCGATCCACGGCGCGCTGGCGTTTGCCGATGCTCAAGCCCGCCTCGCGCAGGGTTCGATTTGCCTCGAGGCTCGTCAGTCGCTCGTCGCGCAATTCCACCGGGCAGGGCAAGCGCCGGCGAAGCTTTTCTGCGAATTCGGCGACAAGCTGCGACATCGAGGTTTCGCCGCCACTGTGACCAATGGGGTTTCCCACCAGCACCTTCTCCACCGCATATTCTTCGACGAGCGAGCGCAGCCGCTCTAAATCATCGGCAATGCGCGTCCGTTCGAGCGTGGGCAGGCCCTGCGCCGTCATCCCGAGCGCGTCCGACACTGCCAGGCCCATGCGCTTCGTACCGAAATCAATAGCCAAAATGCGTGGAATCACTGTGGTGTGCGTCCGCCGATGTCAGCCGCTATTTCGCGGCGATCCCGCGATGCTCTATGGCTGCCGGGATTTGATGATACACCCAACGAGCAAAATCGCGGCAGGATGGAGGGAGCTTTCCCCCATCCCCGTGAATGGAATCGACATACCTTTGCAGTTGTTTATGTTGGGTTCCAATGCTTAATGCAGGTGCCGCTCAGCTTGAAACTTCCGCCGCCTCGTCTGCGGACTCCCCCACCTTCGTGGGCCGGTCGGCGAGTTCCAGGGTCACGGCTTTTTCGTTGCAGCAGGTGTAGCGGTCGCAGCGCAGGCAATCACGCCAGACTTTGGTGGGGAACCTTTCCCGTGGAACTTCATGAAATCCCAACTTTGCAAAAAATATGGGGGCGATCGTGAGGGCGAACACGGTCTTCAGGCCGAAGGCCTCGGCTTCATTAAGGAGCGCTTCCGTAATCTCCCTGCCGATGCCTTTGGCTTTCAGTGTTTCATCCACACACAACGAGCGGATTTCCGCGACGTCCTGGTTATAGAGCTTCAGCGCGCCGCACCCCACCAGTCTGCCCTCTTCCTCGGCCACCACGGTGAACTCCCACACGTTTTCGTAAAGGTCGGTCAACGTGCGAGGCAGCATGATGCGCTCCTCGGCATAGTGATTAATCAGACGATGGACCTCAGGCACATCATTCAATTTGGCTTTACGAATCGTCAACTGCGTAACCTCATTCTAGGGGCTGGGGACTGGGGACTGGGTTTGGCTTTTCCCCAGCCCCTAGCCCCCAACCCCCAGAACCCAACTAAGCGTGCGCATCCTGCATGAGCAAAAGCATGAGTGCCTTTTGCGCGTGCAGCCGGTTCTCCGCCTGGTCGTACACCACGGACTGGGGCGAATCGATAACCTCGTCCGTAACCTCCTGGCCGCGGTGAGCCGGAAGGCAATGCAAGAACAGTGCCGCGGGATCAGCAAACGCCATCAGATCCTTGGTCACACGGTAAGGCGCAAACACCTGGTTGCGCAAATGCGCGGCGTGTTCCTGGCCCATGCTGGTCCAAACATCGGTATAGACCGCGTGTGCCCCCGCCACCGCTTGAACGGGATCGTGGAAAGCCTCGACGGTCGAGCCGGTCTCCGCCGCAAGGGCGCGGGCCGTTTGCAAGACCTCCGGCTTGGGCTCGTAACCCGGCGGCGTCGCGACGCGAACCGATGCTCCGAGCTTCGCTCCCAGAATCATCAACGAGTGGCACACGTTGTTGCCATCGCCGACGAAGGCCATCTTCAACCCCCGCAGATCACCAAATTTCTCGTGCAAGGTAAAGTAATCCGCCAGCGCCTGACAGGGGTGGCAGAGGTCGGTCAGCGCGTTGATGACGGGGATGGAGGCGTTGGCGGCCAACTCCAGAACGGATTCATGCGCGAAGGTCCGGGCCACGATGCCATGCACCCAGCGCTCGAGGTTGCGAGCGATGTCCTTGATGGCTTCGCGCTCGCCGAGGCGGGGTTTGGTGTGTTCCAGGTAGACGGCAAAACCACCCAGGCTGGTGATTCCGACTTCAAAGGTAGTGCGAGTCCGCAGCGAGGGCTTTTCGAAGATCATCGCCAGTTGCTTGCCGCGCAACGCGTGCGAATATTTTCCCGGAGTTGCCTTGACTCGCTCGGAGAGATCGAAGAGGAGCTTCAGGTCACCTTGGGTCAAATCTGGATCAGCCAGGAGATCCGGAACACTCAGGGTTTCCGGTTTCTTGATCGTTGACGTCATCGTCATCACCGCCATTATGCGTGTACCCCCCTCATTGTGGCCGCCGGCTCGAGCGCTGCCAGGACCGGCCTTAAAATTCCTATCGCTTCGTCGACGTGCTGCTTTTCAATTATCAAAGGCGGCAGGAAGCGCAGCACTTTCTCCTGCGTGCAGTTCAAGAGCAAGCCGCCTTCCAGCGCCTGCCGCCCCACGGACTTTCCTGAGGTCATCAATTCCACTGCCATCATCAGCCCGTCGCCGCGAACTTCCTGAATCACCGGAAGGTCCGCGCGCAACTTTTCCAGCTCCTTGCGGAAGTAAGCTCCCACCTCTTTCACCTGGGCAAGGAAGCCCGGGCGTTCGAGAATCTCCAGAACTCTTAGTGCCAGGCGGCATTGCAGCGGTCCGCCCCCAAACGTAGTTCCATGCATGCCGGGGGAAAAAGCCTGCGCCACTTCCTCGCGTGCCAGAATGGCAGCCAGCGGCAGGCCCGCGGCCAGAGGTTTGGCCACCAACACGATGTCGGGCTGCAAACCGAACTTGGTATAAGCAAAAAAGCGGCCCGTGCGCCCCAACCCGCACTGGATCTCATCGCAAATCAACAGCGCCCCGTGGGTGTGGCAAAGTTCGGCCGCCGCCTTCAGGAAATCCTCACGAATTTCCACTACGCCGCCTTCGCCCTGAATCACTTCCACCAGCACTGCCGCGACCTGAGGCGTAAAGCTTTCGCGCAGGTGCGCCGTGTCGTTCAGGCGGACGAACCGGACGCCCGGGGGCAGGGGTTCAAAAGGCTCGCGATACTTCTTCGTCCAGGTGGCCGAAAGCGCTCCAAACGTGCGCCCGTGAAATGAGTTTTCAAGCGCCAGAATCTCAAAACGCTCGAAAGGCCCCGGCGCGGCGTGCTGGCGGGCGTAGGCGCGCACCAGTTTCATCGCCCCCTCAATAGCTTCCGTGCCGGAGTTGGCGAAGAAGGCGCGATCCATGCCGGAAAGGCGCGTCAACTTCTCCGCCAGCGGCGCCTGGTAGGGGTGGTAGAGTAAGTTGGAAACATGCAACAGGGTTTCCGCTTTGTCCCGCAGCGTGGCCATGATTTCCGGGTGGTTGTAACCCAGCGAATTCACCGCCAAGCCCCCGAGGAAATCCAGATACTTCTTCCCCGTCTCGTCGTAGATGTAACACCCTTCGCCGCGCACGGCGAGGATTGGCATCCGATCATACGTCGGGATCAGCACGTGCTTTTCGAGTTCAACTATCTGGTCGCGGTTCATGAGCCCTTCACAATCCGGGTTCCGGCAGTTTTCCCTTTTTCGATCGCGCGAAGCAACGCGTTAGGAGCTGTGGTCGAAAGGATGTCCACTTCGCCCACGTTTTGGCGCAGCGTCCGTGCGCAAGAGAGCAGCTTTGGTATCATCCCGTCGCGAACAACTCCCTCGCTTATCAAACGGCCGATGTCTCCCAGTTTCACCACCGGGAGCAGGTGCTTTTCCGCGTCCCAGACTCCGCCGGATTCGGTGAGGTAGAGCAGCCGGTCAGCTCCGAGCGCCACGGCCAGCGACGCCGCCAGGTCGTCGGCATTGATATTCAAAAACTCGCCGCGGGCGTTCACTCCCAAGCTGGCCACCACAGGAACCATACCGCCGCGCAGGGCGAGGTCGAGCACCGTGGTCTTGACCTTGTGTGGGCGGCCGACGAAGCCCAGGTCCTGCCTGCTCCCATTCGTGCCCACCAACAGCTTGCGCGCGCGCACCAGGCTGCCGTCGCCCCCGCAAAGTCCCAGCGCGGGCTGCCGCAGGTTCTCCAGCGCCGCAACCCACTGCTTATTCACCAGTCCCGCCAGCACCATCATGGCCACGTCGCGCGTGGCGGCGTCGGTTATACGCAAGCCCTGGTGAAACTCCGTGGCGATCCCCATGCGCTCGAGGGTGCACGTCAGCACCTTGCCGCCGCCATGCACCACCACCACGGAATGGCCGGCGCGGTGAATCGCCGCGATCTGCCGCGCCAGATCCTTGCGGCCCTTCGGGTCTTCCGCGCCGTGCCCGCCGATTTTGATGACTAACTTCATGCCCTTAAATCTCAAATCTGAAATTTCAAATCTCAAATCTGCAATCTCGAATTTCGAATCTCGAATCTCAAATTTGAAATCTCAGATCTCAAATCTCAAATTTCAAATCTCAGAGCTGAAAGCTCAGATTTCAAATTGAAAATCTCAAACCTCAAATTTGAATTTCAAATTTCAAATCTGAGATTTGAGATTTTCAGCGCAAGCCTGTTTCTTGCGGGAATCCGAACATCACGTTCATGTTCTGGACCGCTTGCCCCGCCGCACCCTTCCCTAGGTTGTCAAGAGTGGAGACCAGAATAAGCCGCCCTGTGGGCTCATCGAGCGCAAAACCAATGTCGGCATACTGCGTATTCGCCACGCCCAGAATTTCCGGCATCGTTCCCGCCGGATAAATGCGCACCATGGGCGCCCCTGCGTAGAAATCCTTGAAGAGCGTTTCCACGTCGCTCACCTTGCGCTGCGGCGAGAGGCGCAAATAAATCGTGGTCAGGATGCCCCGTGTAATCGGCAGAAGATGGGGCGTAAAAATAAAATCCCTGGGCGAGAGAGCCAGTTCCTGAAGCATCTCCGGCAAATGGCGGTGATGGAAGATGCCATAAGCCCTCAGGTTTTCGTTGACCTCGGGAAAATGCAGCTTCTCGCTGGGCTTGCGGCCGGCGCCGGTAACGCCGGATTTCGAATCGGCAATAATCCCGGCGTGAACATCCACCCAGCCGGCTTTCAAAAGAGGGGCGACGGCCAGGATCACCGATGTCGGATAACATCCGGGGTTCGAAACCAACCGCGCCTTGGCTATCTCGGCCGCATGAAATTCCGGAATGCCGTAAACCGCCTCGTCCAGCGCCTCTTTGGCGTGGTGATCGAAGCTGTACCAATGTGCGTATGCCGCGGGGTCTTTCAGCCGGAAGGCTCCGCTCAAGTCCACCACGCGCAAGCCGCTCTCGAGGAGGCGTGGTACGATTTGGTACGAGGTTTCGTGCGGCGTGGCAAGAAAAACCACGTCCGATCCCGAGTTCACGACTTGTTCGACATCGAGGGGTTCGCAGAGGACGGAGAAGCGTCCGCGCAACTTGGGATGGGAGTGTTCTATTGCGAAGGCCTTCTTGCCGTCCCTGGCCGACGACATCAGGCAGGCGACGGATGCGGCGGGATGGCGGGCGAGGATGGTTAAGAGTTCGCACCCCGCATAACCTGTGGCGCCAATCACCGCGGCGTGAACCACAGCATGCATGGGCGAATCAGCCCCGGCCCCCAACGAAGCTTTTGTTTCAGCCGCCGTATTCAATGTTTCCGTCTACCCACGTCTCTTTAAGGAATATTTATACAACGCTTGTATAAATATACCTTTTTATACCGGATGGGTGATTTCCTGTCAAGAAAAATGTTGATCGCTGAAGGATTTGGGGCGGATTTTTCCCCCGTCGGCAGTAAGCACGTAGTGGGTCAAATTGGTGTTGTAGCGGCGAGTTCACCTCGCCATACCGACGTAGCGGCGAGTTTACCTCGCCATGGTGGCGTAAAGCCGCCTTTACGTCCAATTGGCTCGGCAACGAGCCAGATGGAAACCGCCACGATGGCGGCGTCGGGTAAAGTATAATGTCGGTGTCGCGCTCTATCCGATGAAAGACGTTCTTATTCTAATGCGCGTTCAAGTTGAGACTAACAATCCAAGGCCAAGCCGTGAGACTGCGCAAGCGCTGCGGGTCTGCAGCGAGCCGGGGCAATCCCTGGTGCAACTGGCGGATGACGG